>NZ_KL370780.1:0-50095 GCF_000701405.1 Deinococcus marmoris DSM 12784 | reverse complement strand
ACTCCCAGCCGTCACGGCCACGACATTTCTTAGACCGCCGACTGCGACGGGGACGGTGCTGTCTACCGTGCTGCCGTTGCCGAGTTGACCGCCACCGTTGTATCCCCAGGCAGTCACGGTGCCGTCCGCCTTGAGGGCCAGGCTGTAATCGGATCCACTCTGAAGGGTGTTACGCTGCCGGAGCGCCGTACCCTTGAGTGTGACTGTCACACCCGTCGCCTTGCAATCCACGCCCCGGACGAACGTCACGGTGTGCTGGCCCTGCGCCAGCACCTGAACGCGCAGCCGGTGGGGATGCGGAGCGGCGCTGATGTCGCTCAGCCGGATCTTTGCCGGGTCATAGCACGGTTTGAGGTCCGACAGCATGGTGGCCGGCAACGCTTTGTCCGCCGCGTCGCGGGCCTCCAGATCAAAGTACACCGGCAGACTGGTGTTGCCCACCACCTCGAAGGTCATGGGATCACTGCCGGGCCGCTTGACCACGGCGCTCAAGGCGATGCTCTCGACGGTGGGGCCGGCAGGGGGAGGGGTGTTCGTAGTCCCAGGGCAGGCCGTCAGCAGGGCAGCGCAGAGCAGCATGCCGCAGGTGAAGCGGATGGGACGGGTTATCAGACGGGTTGCTTGCATGAGAACTCCTTGGTGTGAAGGAAGCGCTTGTGGCTGCGTTCAAGCAGCCGATGGTTGGCTTTCTAGGGTCGAAGCCTTGAACCGTTCTAGGGCTCCGGCAGACTGGATTTAAGAGCGCTGGCGCATAATCTGGCGGACTAGCAGAGGCCCGCTTTGCCCTGATGCACCTGGGCGGTCTCGGCACCACGGATTGGTCCTCCGGGTTGGGCCGTCACGTCTGCTCCTTCCGAGACGTCAGCCCTGGGAGGGTGGGGGAAGGGACAGAGGTGTGAGGTCTGTTCCGCAACGCACGCAGAAGCGGGCATACGGTGAAGTGATGGACGCGGCGCACTGCGGACAGGTGGTCAATAACCGGTTGCCGTCATTGGCGCATTACCGTTCACCGGACGTGATGGGGACGGCCCGCGCACAGCGGGGACAGAGACGGTAGCGCAGCGCAGGAGCTGTAGGGCCAGCAGAGTCGTCTGAGTCATTGCTGCCGGTACGCACGGGTAGCCTCCTGGGACGCAAAGGGGAGGGGCGACCAAGTGATGAGCGCCACAACGAATACCGTACGAAGTCCGCAACGGATTGCCCCCGCCCATCTCTGCTTCAGCCTGGCAACCCATCAGTGGCAGATTCCTTCTGGCCGTGATCCGAATGCGTATCCAGCGCGTTGCTGCCGACGTTCCTCAGTCCTTACACCATTGACGGCGTGCGCGTGATCAAGCCCCGCGCTCTGACCACTGCGCCGCACAGCCTCTCTGGAACAACTTTAGATTGTGATTGGCTGCCAAGGGCTGATTCCTGTTCGGGGCGACGTGATCTAAGGTCACCCCAACATCCAGTGGAAGATCCATCTGGATGGCGCGCTCAGCGCACGTCGAGAATGGGACGGGGCATGCCTGGGCAAGACCCAGGAGCGATGTAATCCAGGCAGAAAATGGGCCCTCGAATCGGCATGGGCTTGAACCATCGAGAGATCGGCACGGGCGTAGGCGTCACGGGCTGAGGCGCAGGGTCAGGGATGGGCTGGGGCCAGATGGGCACAGGCCGGAAGCGGGGCCAGCCAGGCTGGGGCAGCGGCCGCTCCCAGCATGTGAACGATCCATTTTCCGGCATCGTACACCGCATCACCTGTTGCTCGGCAGGTTGGGCGGCTTGCTGGGCCACCGCAGGCGCGCTCGCAATCACCAGGGACAGGATGCCAAACCATGCTTTGTTCATAAACTCCTCCTTCAGTTTTGTTATTTCGAATTTTTATATTGTTTCGCTTGGATTGGAATGATGAATTTGAAGATCCCCACACCACCAATATTCGCAATGAGCAGAGAAAGAAGACCAAACCATACTTTGTTCATCATTTCTCCCTCAAGTATTGTTACTTTGCTTTCTCACGTTGTTCCGCCTAAGTTCGAGTGATAAAGCTGAAGCCCTTCCCACTGCTGAGATCTGCAATCACTGGTCAAATTGGGCCTGAGTGATGTCACTCAGAAGGCAAAGAAGTCCTGCCATGGCAAATCAGAGATGCCGGGTGCAGGGCCGATGTACAGTTGCGCCTGCCTGGTGTCGCTCAGGCTCGACTTGCAGGTGTCTTCCATAGGTGTGAAGGTCATGGCAACCCTCTGATCGCCCAGCGTGACGATCCACACCTCCTGCACGCGCGTGCACTCGGGCATGCCGGGCAGCAGATTCACCACGTTGATGGTCATGCGGCTGCCCTCAAAGCTGTAGGTGCCGTGTGGAAAGGGACTGAAGCTGGCGGGGGCAGCGGCGTGTTCCAGGGTATCGACGAGCGCGAACGTCCCGTCGCTGCCGAAACGGCTGTACCCCATCCTGCCCGCCATAGTGAGGTCCACAGGGCTCAGGGGCTGCCTCCAGACCCCCGCCATCTCGGAAATGCTGGTGGCCAGCACCATGCAGGGTGTGGTTTTCCCCTGCCCGCAGGGAACGAGGGGTGACCCGGTGGCCGCCAACGACGAGCCTATGAGCAGCGTCGCCACCATCAATATTCGGTTCATCCTTCCTCCTCTGCCATGGTTGGCAGCTTTAAAAGCCATCAATCAGCGTGATCCAGCAGTGCTCACTCGGTAGGCAGCGCTGGCCCTCCCCGCGAGCAGCTGGCATAAAGGGCATCACAGTACACGGGTTTGCCCGAATGGGCACCGGTCTGCGGCAGTGGGAGAGCGGCGGCAGGAATGCTGGCCAGAACGGCACAAACGGCAATACTGAGCAGAGCGGTGCGGGTCAGGTACTGGATCTTCATCTTCTCTCTCCTCCTCGTTTCCAGGGCAGAACCTGGAGTCACGCCCCGCCGAAGAGGGCGGGTGTGTCTGCTGGGCGGATGAATGCGGGCCGTGGCGTCTGGAACGGATGCATGTGGGTACATGTCCTGTACCGTTGTCATGACAGCGTTCAGTGGATTTCCAGATCAGTTCCGGATGAACTGCCGAACGATCTTCAGCGTGAAGGTTTGGGTACCGCGCTTGATGGTCAGCGTCACCGGCTTGCCCACGTCTCCCCTCACCCGCCTGGTGACGTCCATGCCATTCTCAGGGGTGACGTTCTTTAACTGGAATCCATCCACCGCAACGAGCTGGTCGCCCACCTTCAGCCCGGCGGTTTCAGCCGGTCCACCCGGCACGACGTTGTCCACCAGGACCGCGCTTTTGTCCAGGCTGAAATCCATGCGCATGCCTATGCCGACGTACCCTTCGTAGAGGTGCCAGAAAGCGTCCTGCGGCACCGACTCAGCGCTCACACTGATCTGCCACACCCCGTCCCTCTCCTCTCCATCCTCCTGCCACAGCAGGTTCCAGCCGGCCACCAGGGGCGCGGTCCAGGTCTGGAGACTGTCCTTCGTACAGGTCACCGCGCCGCTGAGTGTGGTGGGGACTGAAGCAAAGGCCAGCGCTGCAATCCCGTCAAATGAGTCGAGTTTGACGGTGCTCAGCAACACGCCATCCTGGTAGGCGTCGAGGGTGAAGAAGTTGACGCGGCCAGCCGGCGAGGCTGTGACCTGTCCTTTACAGGTGTTTTGAAAGGTATACGTGGCACTCGCCGCTGGCAACAGAGCTGCGATCCCAGCGCTGGAGGGCAAGGGAAGGCTGAAGCGTCCCTGCGCGTCCACGGGTGCGGTGGCAATCACGGTGCCCAGCTTCGCATCGGCGTTCTGCGCGAAGTAAGCCACCCGCAGCCGCACCTCGTTCATTGTGCCTGCAGGCCAGTTGATGATCTGGACGGTGAGTGGCCCCGTGACCGGGTCGGCCCGCGCGCCGCTGACGGCGAGCAGCAGGGCCAGAGCGGCCCAGGCGGCGTGGTGGCGAGCGATGTAAGGACGGGACAGGCGCGCTGTGCAGCGATCAGTCATATGACTCCTCCTTTGTGGACATTGCACAAGCAGTTTGCGATCGGCCGCATCGGAAATCCCTCCACAGTGCAGAGCGCCCGTCCCCCGGTGTGCCGGTCGCGAATATCGGCAACAACTTCCCAGGACGCTTCGCCATCCAAGATGATGGGACTACCACAGGCCGGTCAAATCGGTAATCTTCTGATCGTTTCCTTCCCCTCCTGGGCCACAGCCTGATCTACCTCTGGTCATACGGCGGTCAGAAAAAAGGAGAAGTTGTGTCTCCACTGCCTAGAAAAACGGTGAAGCTGCATTTTGGAGCCGTGGTCAAAGGTGGTGCTTTGAATCTTCTGTGGCTGGTACCGTGTTGGCATTCACGTCCGCCAGCACGCTACAGGTGGATCTGTAGCCTCCTCATCTCCATCCAAAGCGTGAATGCTGGGTGTCCGTCCCGCCGACTACTGGATGCCGAAGAAGTCATTCGAGTGAACCAGACCGGGCACTTCGACTACGGAGAAGACGTTGTCTGAGGCCTGCGTGCCGGAGATTGCCAGGAAAGTCGTGTCGCGCTGTCGACCATGCCAGCTGGCAATCATGGTGTCTCCTCTGGCATACGGGCGCATGGAGCGGTAGCCGGCCTGCGCGAGGATGCCGGTCATCTGCTGGACGCGCTGCTGGCACTCGGCGAGGGTCAGTCCGGTAGCCGACATGGCCGTCACCTGGGCACTCAGGGCTCCAAGTAGCTCAGGCTGCCTGGCCAGGGCGCCGGGAGAGGCCAGCAGGGCCAGCATCAGCAGTGCGGACGATGTGCGGCGCACGACAGTCTTGAGCGACAACATAACGGTTCCTCCGGGGCAAGTCGGACCTGCCGCCGCGCTCCTTCATCCACAACTGGACGGAAGGAAGCGCGAAGGGATGTGGGGTGAACGAGGACGAGAACTTTGAGGAGCCTAACGCTCTGCTCCTTCATCAGCGGTGAGCTGGTGTTTCCAGGGTGCGCGTTCCCAGTTCAAAGCACATCGCCAGAACCAAGTACGGTGCGGGCAGGTGCCCCTGGCAGAATTATGTAGAAGCCGGCCCGTGGTGAGAGGGTGGGGGGGACAAAAGCCGCCAGACATCCGTCCGGAGCAGAATTTTCCTGTACGTCGACTCAGCCGTGTTCAGCCGTGAGGCGAGACCAACACCGTTACGACAGGGGCAACCCGGACTCTGCCACGTCAGCCAGCCCATGCCCAATGGCCCAGCGGGTCAGTTCCACGCGGTTGTGCACCCCCAGTTTGCCGAGCAGATTGCTCACGTGCTTGCTGGCAGTCCCAGCGGCGATGTTCAGCACCTGCGCCACCCTGCGGTCTGAATGGCCCTGCGCCACCAGGGCCAGCACCTCCAACTCCCGTGGCGTCAGGTCTGGATGGAAGACAGGCAGAACCGGCACCAAGGCCAGCCGATCAGCCAGTTCCACCACATCCGCCAGTTGGAGTTGAAGACCAGTTGTCCAGGCTTGCTGGTACCCAGCCTCGCCCAGCGCCTGCCGAGCGAGAGCCATGTCCTGGCGCAGGCGGCGCTCTGGCACACTCTGCGCGCTTCCCCAGACGGGATCGTTCACAAAGGCGGTGAACTGAATCAGCGTCGTCCATTCGGACTGCTCAGCCGCCACCAGAGTGAGTCCCAGACGCAGCGCGTCCCGAACCATTCCTCCGAGCCCCCTGTCCACTGCGTCGTGTAGGCAGGACAGCAGAAGGAGCCTTGCCTCGGGAAGCCGCTTCATATACACCAGCAGATGGCCTTCCGCGATCCTGGAGTTCAACTCGAAGACCCGGTTGCCCGCTTCCCGGAAGTATCCACAAGCCAGTTGGGCATATTCCAAGGCTTGCGCGTAGCGGCCCAGTTGCAGCAGATTCAGCGCCCCGCTCAGGTGGACACTGGCCCGGAGCATCCGCTGCCTGCGGGTGGGCTGCCTGTCTCCCACCCGGTCACGCAACTCGCAAATGATCCGCTGCGTGATCGCCCACGCCCGTTCTGGCTGACCACTCTCACGCGCCACATGGGCCAGATTAAGATTGGCCCAGGCCATGCTCTCCACATCATTCAGCTCGCGGCACAGCGTCAGAACCTCATACACCCGCGCCTTAAGCGCCTGAAATTGCCCCGTCCAATTCAGGCTGTCCACACTGACTTGCAGCGCCCGGAGCAGCGTGACGCGGTCTTCAGGTTCAGGCAGGGCCAGCACCCGTTCGACCAGCGGCGATTCCTGCACATGCAGTCCAAAAGCCACCCATAGGCCACCGATTGCGCCGAGATAGCGGTAAGCCAGATCGGAACGGCGCTCCGCCCCCGTCCAGACCAGGCCAGCCCGGATGTTGGGGTAATGCGGCAGGTACGCTTCTCGGTGGTCCACGGACTCGCCCTGCCACCCACGCGTCTCTTCTTCGATCATATTCAGAAAATGCCGAGCATGCCGCTCGCGCCACAGGGCAACTTGCGGGTGACCCTCTAGGTGCTCCAGGGCCAGTTCCCTAAGCGGCTGAAGCATCTTCCACAGCGTCTCCGGCGTGTCTAGGCGCTGCAACAGGCTCTGCTCAAGCAGCGATCCGGCCCGGTCAAGCACCTCGGGCGATCCCCACACCTCGGCCAGTGCCTGCGGCGTGAAGGGGCCATCAAACACCGCGCAGCACTCGAACACCGCCCGGTCGACGTCATCCAGCAGATCGTAGCTCCACTGTACGGCGGCCCGCAGCGAACGCAGTCGTTCGGGCCGGTCCCGGAAGTCGGCTTTGAGAACATCCAGCAGATGGTCCAGTCGGGCCAGGAGGTCGCCCAGGGTATACGTGCGGGTCCGCACGGCGGCCAACTCCAGTGCGAGGGGCACCCCCTCCAGCACCTCGCATAGTCGCGTGATCTGTGCCACGTTTTCCTCGCTCAGTGCGAATGAAGGTGTCAGGGCCTGCACGCGGGCGACAAACAACTGGACCGCTCCATTTGAAGCGGCGTCGAGAGCGCGGTGGGGCAGCGCCAGTGGCTCTACCGGGTACTCGGTCTCGTCATGTAACCGCAGCGCGGCCCGGCTGGTCACCACCAGGTGCAGGTTCGTCGTGGCCGCCAGCAACTCACCCAGGACCGGCGCGGCGGACAGGAGTTGCTCGAAGTTATCCAGAACCAGCAGGGGGCGGTGACGGGCGGCGAAGGTCTGAATTCGCCATTCTGGTGTTCCCCGGAGTCCATTGTCTGGCAGGGACGCCGCGATCAGGCCCATCACTTGTTCCGGTTCGCGGACGGAACTGAGGTCAATGAACTGCACATGGTCAAACTGGGCCAACACGCCTGAGTCCCTCAGCGCGTGGGCCAGGTGCAGGGCCAGGGCGGTCTTGCCGATCCCGCCGGGGCCGCGCAGAGTGAGCAGCCGCACACCACCGCGCAGCAGCTTCAGCAGTTGGCTGAGGTCGTGCTCGCGGCCATACAGTGGGGCGAGCGCACCCGGCGGCGGTGACCCAGGCAGGCGGTTCATAGATTCAGTGTAGACCTGGGAAGCTGGCTGGATGAGAAGCCAGTTCCAGTGGCGAGAAATGCTGCTGTGCAATGAAAGCAGCTTTTACAACAGCCGAATCGTTGACTGTTCATGCAGATTGGACAAAACTTCGACTTTCACCAAGTTAAGCCCACGCTGCCGCAGGCGATGAGATCTGGCGGCTCTCATCCGATTCACGTGCGCCGTGGATGGGGATGAGCGGAAGGCTCTCCACATCGCTGCTCACGATCCCACTTTGAATCTCAAGTCGAAGCTTGACTTCCCGTGCCGCGCAGTTCCAGAAATGCCGCCCAGTCTTCAGGCAGGTCTTCGCCCACCTCTTCAAAACCCTGCCGGGCCGAGGCGTAGAAGTGCCTCAGGCTGCGCTGGCTTCCGGCAGCCCGCAATGCCCGCAACGTCAGGGCCAGGGCCGCTTGGTCATAGGGATTGACTTCGCACAGCAACCGGCCCACGCGGGCAGCCTCGGCGGGGTCCGCGGCCAGGACAGCGGCGGCCCGTTCGCACAACGCCTGTGTCAGGGCGTCTTGAATCAGGGCGTCCGCCTCCAGATGGTTTCCCGCCAAATAGAGGCCACGCCACAGGCGGGTTTCACCCGTCTTCAGAAAGACCTCAGCGTCGCTTTGCAGTTCACCCAGGGTGTAGCCGTCCTCGGTGGTCTGGATGACGCCTGGCTCCAGTGCCGCGCGGGTCTGGTGGACCAGTTCCTTGAGGGCCGCCGCCGCCCGATTCTCCTCAATTTGCGGGTACAACCTATCCATCAGCTCCGGCCGGGACACGTTCGGGCGACCCCGCAGGCGACCCTCCAGGAGACAGGCCAGCAGATCACGGCGTTTGCGACCCCGGACGGTTTCTGCCTTTCCCACAGGACCACACCGCATCTCGCCCAAGACGTCCAACCGGTTCGCCGCTTCTCCCAGTGGGGACTGACCCTTTGACTCCAGGAAAGTGCGCTGCAACGCTGGGAACAGTTGCCGCGCCTTGTCCATCCCCTGCCCGAGTCCCCTAGCCTCGAACCAGGCCAGACGGGTCTGGGCCGCCGCCTCGTCCCTATTCAGGGCGTCAAGTTCCAGCCCTACCAGATGTGCTGCAAGAAGATCGCCCATCTCATGCGCCAGGCTCTCGGCCAGGCTCAGCGCAGCCATGGCCTCAGGGCGGTGCAGGGCAACCAGCGCGGCGCCCCGCGCTGCCTGAGCATCCTGAAGCAGCTGCGACATGCCGAGCTGCGTCGCGAGCGTGACGGCCTGCTCGGCCATGTCCAAGGCCTGCAGCGGCTGACCCGTCCAGGTGCAGGCCAGGGAGGCGGTGGGCAGGGTCCCAGCCAGCGCCCACTGGTCACCCAGGGTCTGGGCATCCCGTAGGGCAGCCAGCCCAAACCGCACTGCCAGAACCCGGCCGTGCGGGGGTTGCCAGTGACGGTACAGCGCGCTGAGCGCGCATTTACAGTCCACCAGGTAGCCCGTCAGTTCCAGACCCTCCAGCAGCGCCAGGGCTTCGAGCAGTTCCGTCTCAGCCTGCGCGTAGGCCCCGGTTTCGGTCAGCGCACCACCATAAGAGGTCTGGGCGATGGCGTAAGCCGCCGGGTCGCCCAGTTCCTGGCAGATTGCGAGCGCCTGCGCCAGACATGCCGTGCGCTCCGCGTAACGGCCCAGGGTCCCCAAGGCCATCGCTCGGTTGAACAGCGCCGCGTCCATCAGGCGCAGGTTGCCACTGGGCTGCACCAGCTCAAAGACCTCCCGCTCCAGCCGCTCCATGGCCCCGAAGTCAGCTTGGACCTGGGCCACCACAGAGTTGACCTTGAGCGCCATGACCCGCGCTCTGGTGGGCAGCCCAGGCTGGTTCCACAACTGCTGGGCCAGGGCCGCCGCCTCATCTGTGCGGCCCGTGTAGGCTAACGCGCGTCCTACCCGGTACATCACGGCTGGCGTGGCGTGCAGCAGGGCTTCGGGATGCTGGTCCAGCAGCTCGAGCAGCCGCTCATTGTCCTGCACCCGCAGGCCCAGCACGCGTGCTACGAAGGCGGTTCCCTGTCGTTCAGCGGGGTACAGGCAGTTCAGCAACTCCTCGGCCTGGTGGCCCTGACCCTGAGCAGCCAGCAGCTCGGCCTGAAGCCAGATGGCCTGTACCGATTGCACCGGACTCTGCGCCGCAAGCTTCGCCAAGCGGGTGGCCTCGGGGACGTCGATTTCCTGAAGCGCCTGCGCCGCTTCTAAAGCTAGACCCGCCGCTGTTGCCGGATCCGCGTACGACACGGCCTTTGCCAGCAAGCGCGCCGCCCGCACTGGATCGCCCACCGCCTGCAACTGTCTGGCCGCCCCAAGGAACCAGTTAAGCGCCGCTTCAGGCTGCAGTTGTGCAGCGTCCACCAGATGGGCCGCACTTCCCAGATCACCTTGCCAGATATCTAGGGCCCGCCGGGCCAGCGGCTCTCGGCGGCCCGGCGGCAGCAGGCTCAACGCCAGCTCGCGGTAGAGCGGATGGACAAAGGCGTTTCCCCTGAGGATTCCCACGCGTTCCAGAAGTCCCAGGGCCTGACTCACCTCAGTGTCCGTCAGGTCCGTGCAGGCGCATAAGCTCTCCTGAGTCACCTCAGGCAGCAATGCAAGGGTCTGTAGGACAGTTCCGGGCGGTCCCTCAGAGGCGTCTTGCAGGGTGCGCTCAATCAGCGCTTCCACCGTCACAGGCAGCGATGGACTGCTGGGGACGCGCCAGCGCCAGCGGTCCCCGCCGTTCCAGAGGTGGCCCTGCCGGGCCAGCAGCCGGAAGTATTCCAGCGTGAACAGCGGGTTGCCGCACGCCCGTCCATAGATCCACACACTGGCCTCATCTGGCAGCCCGGTTCCAGCCTCGGCTTCCAGCAGGGCGGCGGACACCTGCAGGGAGAGCCGTTCCAGCAGGACCATCAGGCCGCTGTCAGGCCAGTTCAGCGGAGGCGGCAGACGGCTGCTCACCAGCAGGCCAGCCCCGCGGGTACGCGCCACGGAGGCGGCCACTTGACAGGTCAGTTCCTTTTGAGAATCGTCGGCTTCGTGAAGGTCTTCGAGATAGAGGACGAAAGGCGCGAGTTGGCCCAGCAGAGTGGCCAGAACGTCCGCTGTCGGGGTGGTCAGGGACTGGCCTGCCTGCAGACTGTCCAGCGCCGCCTGCATCCAGGCACGGGGACGGGGCGGACGGGGCAGGGCGCGAATCAGTTCGGGGAGGGGCAGGGCGGCCGGGAGCGTCAGGCTGCGGCACGGTGTCTCGCGCAGCAGCGCCCGACTGGTATAGGACTTACCGATGCCAGCCTCGCCCCACAAAAACGCGGCCAGACCAACCCGCCGTGCGGTTAAGGCGCGCAGTCGCTGGCCCAGCACTGACAGGGGAACATCCATCTGAATCTTCAGCATAGGCTCTCGGCAGTTGTACCGTTTGACTGGGTGCAAAAGAGGAACGGCAGGGCCTACCCTTGAAGGTGCCTGCCGTCACCTGCGCCAGTAGGGCGTCAGCCTCGTCTGCCCGCCCACTCTGGGCCAGGGACCACGCCGCGTGCCGCGCGCTGTCCGGGTCCAGGCTTTCCCACCACTCGGGGTGTTGGCGCAACAAATCCAGCACGCCCGTGTGGTCCTGGCCGCTGCCGCGCAGCGACAGCAGCCGTCCGAACCAGACCTGACCGCCGCGCGCGCCTGCGGGCAGACGGGCCAGCAACCCTTCAGCCTCACCGGCCCTGCACTGCGCCGCCAGCAGTTCGGCCTCCAGTCAGGTGGCCGCCTCGAACTGGGCCAGGTTGCTGGACGCACGCTGCGCGAGCCGGGGCGCCTCCACCACGTCCACCTCGCGCAGCAGTCGGGCCGCCCGCAAAGCCAGCCCGGACGCCGTTTCCCCATCCGCGTACTCGCCGGCCCGCGCCCACTGACGCGCCGCACCGACAACCTGTCCAGCCGCCTCCAGCCGTTCTGCGGCCCAGATCAGCCACTTCAGGGTCTGGGCGCCGCTCAGGTCAGCCCAAGCCCAGCGAGTGCGACGCTGCCAGCGGCTCGTCTCTCAGAACCACCACGGCCCGCCGCGCGGCTGCCCGCAAAACGGAAGCGGGCAACAGACGCGGGGGTCATCTCCCGGTAGAGCGGATGCACGAAGTCTTCCCGTAGCAAGACGCCGCGCCGGGTCAGCTCGCCCCGCGCCGCTCCGAAGGCGGCTGGATCACCCACCACCCGCACCCACAGGGCGGGCGGCCCGCACCCAGCAGCCCCCACGCCGCGAGGATGGCTTGCAGGGAGGGTGTATCTGCTGCGCCCTGTAGCGCCAACTCGATCAGCGCCTCAACAGTGGACGGCAGCGTGTGCGAGCGAAACAGGTGCCCGGAAATGCCAGCTCTGCCCATCGTTCCACAGCGCTCCCAGGCGGGTCAGAAAGCGGAAGTATTCCAGAGCGAACAGCGGGTTGCCCGCCGCAAGCCCGGGACCCGCGCCATGGGCGAACTGTTTGTGGCGCGCAAGCCCGTGCTGGCAGAAGTGCGTGGGCACAGGGACAACGCGGCCAACGATCAGAGGGGCGACTGGGTGCTGCCGGACTGGAGCATGGGCGGCCAAGACATTCCCCACCTGCGTCCTGCCCAGTTCAAACGTACTTGATTAGCAATTGTGTTGGGCGTCAAGGGGGGTGAAGGCCGAGGGGGTGGGCAGTGGTTGTACCGGCACACACGACGTGCTGGCACAATTGCCAATCAGATTCACTTTTTCGTTCACCGTCGGGAATTTCTGGTAGCAGGTCACAACTTCAGCAGCCCCTTCAGGCCCTGTTGGATGGGTGCATATTCAGTGACGCTCAACCTCCCCAATAAACGGGCCATGCGGGTCACATCCAGGGCGCGCACCTGATCCAGCAGCACCACCGAGTTGGCAGGAAGGCCGCCGACCCCAGCTTCAAGGCGAACGTAAAGCGGATTGCCAGCAATCCAGTCCTGTCGCCTATCCGTAAGGAGAAAGAGGAGTGTGCCCTCACTGTCATTGATTGGGCCACTCCTGAGTGAAGCCGCCGCCCGAGCCTCCTTTCTGTAGACTGCACAGCATGAGGCAAAACGCCGCTTCCAGGTTGGCCGCACGGTCCACTCCCCTCTTTCCCGCAGGTCCGCAGGCCAGCGCCGCGCGCCAGATTTCCTTCCTGCCCGGCACAGTCGCCAGCGGGTGGCCGACATGAGTGCCACCGATTTCCTGCGCGACCTGATCCGTATTCAGGCGCTGCCAGGGCAAGAAGAAACGCTGCGCGAGCGGGTCTTGCAGGAGTGGCGTCAGCTCGGCTTCGAGGACGTGCAGGCCGACGCGGGCGGCAACGCTCTGGCGCGGGTGCGGGGCCGCGAGCCGGGAGCGGCCTGGCTCCTGCTGACCCACCTCGACCACGTCCACGAGGGCGACCCGGCGCTGTGGGAACACCCCCCCTACGAGGCAGTGCTGGAGAAGGGCGTGATTCACGGGCGCGGCGCGGTGGACATCAAGGGTCCGCTGGCGGCCCAGACCTACGCGCTGGCCGCACTGCTGGAAAAGGGTGAGCGCCCGCGCAGTGACGTCTGGATCGTGGCGGCGGCCGAGGAGGAAATCGGCGGCCCCGGCGCGGCGTATCTGGTGGCCCACCCACCCGGCGAGATTGGCGCGGTGATCGTGGCCGAGCCGTCGAGCAACCAGTTGATGCTGGGGCACCGGGGCGCGGCGCGGGTGCGGGTGCAGCTTCAGGGCCGCGCCCACCATGCCAGCCTGGCGATCAAGGACGAGAACCCCATCTTCGCGCTGGCCGAACTGCTGAGGCGTATCGAGGCCCTGACCTTTCCCGACTTCCCGGTGACCGGTGCCTCGACCCTGACGGTCACGCAACTCTTTACCGACTCCGGCAGCGAGAACCTGACGCCCAACACCGTGACGGCAATTCTCGACTGGCGCTTCAACGAGGACGACGCCTCCAACCGGCAGACGCTGGCGAAGTTGCTGGAGGGTCTGCCCGCTCAGGGTGAACTCTCGGCGCTGTGGACCCCGGAATACACGCCGGGTTTCGTGACCGAGCCGAATGATCCGCTGGCCCTCAAGGTGCTGCCCTACGCCGCGCGCTTTCACGCCGAGCCGGGCGTCTGGCGCTTTGCTACCGATGGCCGTTACACCGCCAACGCGGGCTGGCCCACGGTGGGCTGGGGACCCGGCAACGAGGGCCTGGCCCACACCACCAAGGAATCGGTCAAGGTGGCCGACATTGATGCTTACAGCGGAGCGCTGGCCGAGTTGCTGCTCAGCGAAAGCCCCAGCTAAGACGAATCGGGTCAAGAGAGCGGTCGGCCCAGTGCAGCGTTCTGATAATTCTAATATCTCGATGGAGTGTGCGAGGCGAGATGCGTTTTTGAAGCCAGCCGATTTCAAGGCAGAAAACTGATTTGCCAAATTCTAATGATTCAGATTCCCTGGTATCAGAACTTAAAGAACGCTGCACTAGGCACCAGCGCCATCATTCTGTGAAGAATGGCTGTGTGGGTTCCATGTAGTCGCGACATCTCCACCTGTCTACCGACAACGACTTCAGCGAAGTCAGCGCCCTGCGTCAGCAGATCGGTTGACCTGTCTCCCACTGTCCTGCCCCCGCTGTGTACTGTATGGACATCATGATGACCTGTCGCCCGACGCTGGCCCTGTCCTGTTTCATGACCCTTTCTGCCGGTGTGGGGGCGGCGTCCACGCTGCCGGTCAACTTCAACGCCCTCAGCAACCCCGGCCTGCTCAGGGGCAACCCGGACCTGGATTTTCCTGCCCTGAACGCGGCGCAGCGCGCGGCCCTCGCCCGGCAAGGTTTCGTGATCGCCCCTGCTGGGTGGCGGCAGTTCGACGCGGTGTACGAGGCCACCCGGTACGCCGAGCAACCGGTCTTCGTGACCACGGACTCGGTGCTGCACATCTACCATCTGGTCTTCGACAAAATGCTGCGCGATCTGGAACGCGAGACCCTCGCGCCGGCGGCCCAGCAGCTCACGGCGCGGCTGGTGGGAGGCGCACAGAAACAGTTGAAGGCGCTGCGCAGCACGCCACTGGAAGCCGACGCGCGGCGGGCGCTGGCTTACCTGGCCGTCGCGCAGAAACTGGCGGACCCGGCAGCCCCGGTGCCGGCAGAAGTCGCACCGCTGGTGGCCGCAGAGTTGAAACTGATCGACGCCCACGCTGGAGCCGCGCCCTCACCCATCTTCGCGGCCTCGGAGATGCTGGAAGACTATTCGCAGTATGTGCCGCGCGGACACTACACCCGTTCCGAGACACTGAAACGCTACTTTCGCACGCTGACCTGGCTGGGCCGCATCAACCTGCGGGTCACGAAGCCTGACGAGACGCGCACGGCGGCGCTGATCACGAACCTGCTGACCGGAGACGCTCAGGCGCAGAAGCTGTGGGCGCGCCTGTACGATCCCACCGCGCTGCTGATCGGCGCGAGTGACGATCTGAACTACCGGCAGTACGCCACGGCCCTTCAGACGGCGACGGGTGGCAACATTCGCAAGCTGGGCGAGGCAAGCACCCTGACAGCATTTCAGGCGGCCCTTTCCAAGCTGCCGCCGCCCCGCGTCAACAGTGTTTTCGTGGTGGCAAAACCCGGCGAGGGCGCAGACGTCCGCCAGCGCGAGACGCTGGGCTTCCGGTTGCTGGGACAGCGCTTCACGCTGGACGGCGCGGCCCTGCAACAACTCGTCTACCGCGAGGTGGGCACCCAACAGAAGCCGCGTGCCCTGCCGCGTGGCCTGGACCTGCTCGCCGCCCTGGGCAGCGGCGCCGCGCTGAACGAGCTGGGAAAGCTGGGCGACACCGCCTACGCCAACTACGGCCCGCAGATGACCAAGACCCGCACGCAGTTCGCGGCCCTGAAACCCGCCGACTGGAACACCAACGTCTACAGCGGCTGGTTGTACGTGTTGCAGGCGCTGGCCGCACCCGAAGCGCGTGACAGCCGCTATCCGGCCTTCATGCGGACGCCCGCGTGGACGCGCAAGGAAATGCTCACCGCGCTGGGATCGTGGACCGAGCTACGCCACGACACACTGCTGTACGCCAAACAGGTCATGGTGGAGATGGGTGGGGGCGAGGAACCCGAACACCCGCGCGGCTATGTGGAGCCGAATGCCCAGGTCTGGACGCGGCTGCTGGCGCTGGAGGCCCTGACCCGCCGCGTCCTCACCGATCAGAACATTCTTTCCGAGCGCACCGACAACAACCTGACGCAACTGCGCGACATGCTGGCGTTTCTGAAGACCGTCAGCGCCAAACAACTGGCCGGGCAGCCCTTGAGCCGTGACAGTTATGACCGTATCCACTTCTTCGGCGGCTGGCTGGAGCAGCTCAAGATTGCCAGCACCGATCCCGAGGGTGGGGACGAGGGCGGCGCCCCTTCCTTCGATGAGCAACCCTACGCGGGCGTGGTGGCGGATGTGGCGACGGCGGGTGGCCTCGCGCTGGAGGAGGCCACCGGCACCATCCACGAGGTGTACGCCGTGGTGCCGGACGGGCGCGGCGGGCAGCAGATCGCGCGCGGCGGCGTGTACTCGCAGTACGAGTTCACGGTTCCTGTCTCGCAGCGCCTGACCGACGAGGCGTGGCGCGCGCGGCTGAAGGCGGGCAAGCTGCCCCCGCTGCATCCGTGGCTGGACGGCATCGTGGTGAAGTGAGGGTCAGGACGTGAAGGCCAGCGCCGCGCTGCTGCCAGTCCTCGGTCTGCTGGCCCTGACTTCTGGCGGGCGAGAGGAAACCGCGCCACTGACGTTCGCGCTGGTAGGAGACGTGAGCGTGGGGCGCGGCGTGGCCCAGAAGAACGCCACAGACTGGAACGTGGCTCTCTCAGACGTGCGGGCGGCGCTCAGGGCCGACGCCACCTTCGGCAACCTGGAATCGCCGCTGACCACGCAGGCCCATCAGGGGCGCGGCCTGGACCTGCGCGGACCGCCCGCCGGGGTAGCCGCACTGAGCGTCTTCACCCACCTCGGCCTGGAGAACAACCACACGCTGGACGGCGGCGTGGAGGGACAGACACAGACGCGGCAGGTTCTGCGGTCAAGCGGCGTAACCCCAGTCACGCGCGGGCTGAGCATCACGCGGGTGCGCGGTGTTCCTGTCGCCTGGGTTGCGTTTTTCGATGACGGCCACACGCCGCCTCCCCTGGCGGCCGTCCGGGAGGGTGCGCGGCAGACACAGGTGGTGGTGGTCGGCGTCCACTGGGGAACAGAATACGGGCCGGTCACGGCGCGGCAGCGCCAGTTGGCCCGCACCCTAGCCGCAGCGGGGGCGGACCTGATCGTGGGCAGCGGGCCGCACGTCCTGCAAGGCCACGAGCGGATAGGCACGGCGCTGGCGCTGTACAGCCTGGGCAACCTGCTACTGGATCAGCCCTACCCGGACGCGCGCGTGGGGGCGGTGGTGCGGGTCACGCGCGAAACGACGGGTTGGAGCGCCTGCGCCGTGCCCACCCGCTACCGGGCAGGACGCGTCTCGCCCGCCAACAGACAGGAGCGCCCCCGGATTCTTGCCCGGCTGGGGCTGGACGCGTGCGCGTGAAGCTCTGGCTGCCTGCCCTGCTCCTCGCGGGTGTCGCGCTGGGCGGTGTTGCGTTGGCTGGGGGAGGCGCGGGCGGCTGGCGCACGCTGCGCGCAGACGGCACCCTGATTCCCGCCGGGGCGCTGCGATCTCCTGCGCCCTGTCCTCCTCTGCGCCTGCCTGCGTCCTGGGACGTACGCTCGCAGGTCTACGCCGACGTGACCGGCGACGGCAGCCCCGAATGCATTCTGGCGGTGTGGCGGCCCTGGCGTGACTGGCCGATCACGCGCTGGTCAACGTCTGGCTCACCCATTACCACCAACCACGACGCGCGCGGCGACAGCGCCCACATTGCGGTCCTCAAGCCTGGGCCGGGCGGCACCTTCCGTGACGTCTGGGTGGGCAGCGCGCTGCTTCAACCCGTTACGGCCCTGACCGTGTTGCCGGATGGATGGCTGGTAACGCTGGAGGGCCGCTACGCCAGCGGACGGGACGCCCCGTCGGTGGCCCTGAGCGAGTGGAGCTGGACCGGCTTCGGCTTCCAACTGGACCGCCGCCTATCGCTCACCGCACAGCAGCTCAGCACCGACGCTGCAGGGTAGCCTGCCATGCGTTGACCACCAGCGGTGTAGCGGAACGGAGCCGAAAGTCCAAAATACGTGCCCTGTACACAGCAGTAGAAGGCTGGAATCATAACTGACATGCCTGACATGAGGGGCGTCCGGGGCGTACCCCCGGACGTATGCAATCACCCTCACTCGACAGTTTCCGCTGCCTCAACCCCGCCTGTCCAGCCGCTGGACAGTCAGGTCTCGGGAATATTCGTCACCGCAAGTGGTACGACACGCGCTCAGGGCCGCGCCAGTTGCTCCGCTGCTCGACCTGCGCTCAGGAATTCAGTGAACGCAAAGGCACCGCCCTGTGGAACGTGAAGCTCCCCTGTGAGCGGGTGGAGAGCATCGTGGAGCACGTGACGCGCGGGAACAGCTTCAAGCAGACCGCTGAACTCACCCACACCCACTGCACCACCGTCTCCCGGCTGGCGTGCATCGCAGGCGAACACGCTGCGCGTGTTCACGATCAACACGCCCAGGATCTACACGTGACGAGCCTCCAGGCCGATGAACGGCACGGCTTCGTGGGGCGTAAGAATCAGCCGTGCTGGGAGGCTACGGTCATCGACCCACGCTCGAAATTCATCGTGCAGAACGCGCTGGGGACACGAACGACCGATCTGGCGGTGAGGTTGCTGTTCGGCGCACGTTCCCGGCTGCGCGAGCCACATGGGACCCTACTCTTCACAGATGGCTGGCTCCCCTACGAATCGCTGTTCCCTGCGGTCTTTGGTCGGCCTGACCAGCCCCAACGTCAAGGGAAGCGTGGACGCTTCCCCAAACTTCAGTACCGCATTCCCCGGACTTCAGGGCACGTGCGCATCATCAAGATGTATCAAGGCAAGCGCGTAGTGGACATCCGCATCGAACGCGTCGCTGGCTCCCAGCAGCGCGTCAATCAGGAGCTGGCCTCTCTCGGCGACAACACCCCCAACACCTCGGCAGTGGAACGGCACAACGGTACAGCCCGACGCATGAATCCGCACCAGATCCGCAGAAGCCTCGCGTTCGCGAGGCTTCCCCACGTCCGTCAGACGGTCAGCGATCTGGTGGGTGGGGTTTATAACATCTGTCGGGTGAACTGGAGCCTGCGAGTCAAGTTGAATGAACCGGTGGGGCGTCGTCAATATGCACAACGGACGTCGGCAATGGCCGTCGGGATCACGGACACGGTGTGGAGCGTGCTGCGCCTGCTCAGCACCGTGGTCCTGTCGAACCCGTGTCGATTATGATTCCAGCCTTCTACCGATTTTGCCACCGTAGGAAAAAAGCCATGAAGAACGCTCTCAAGTCAGCGATACGGTGTCCATTAACCCGGCTGGGTGCTGGAATTTCGATCTCCCCGATCAAATCTGTCGGGCCGCCAGGGTCAGCAGGACGCGCGCCTCAGAGTGAGCGGCGCAGAACGACTTCGGTTTCGAGGAGCGTGAGGGACACGTCCTCTGGATCGTCCGCGACACTCAGGAGGGTGTCGGCCATGCTTTCCATGCTGTAGGAGATGGTCGTCAGAAAGGGCCTCACGTGGTGGAGTAGCGACTCCACGTTGTCGTACCCCGCGAGGCCCAGATCATCCTGAACGTGCTGGTTATCGCCAGTCTCGTACAGTTGCTGCATCAGTTGGCGCAGCACCACGTCCGAATACCCGAGCAGCGCCATGCGCTGACCTGCGGGCTGGCCACAGACCTCGGTCCACAGGTCGCTCACGACGCCTTGCAGACCGCAGGAGTGCCGGTGTTCCAGGGCACCAGGCACCGAGTCAAGGTTTACAAGCAGCGTGGCCGCATTGTGCATGCCGTGATCGGCAAGCCACTCAGCGGTGCGGTGTACGTCGACGTCTGGAGCAAGCCAGAGCTTCAGATCCGGTTGCTCGCCGCGCCGCGCTAGGGCCCGCGCAACCCCCTCAAGGCGTGCGCAGGCGATCCAGCGTCCCTCGGTGAAGTACCCCAGGTGCATTGCGCTGTAGGACTGGTCCATCGCCCGCAGGGTGAGCTGCTCGTAGGCGTCCACCCAATCCGGCGCAACGCTCGCGGCCTGCTGGTGGTGGCCGACGACCACGACCCGGCGGCCAGCAGCATTCAGCGACGCGACCTGCTTGTCGATGCGGTCACTTTCCCACAGGATGACCAGGTTGGTGATGCTCGACTGTGCGATGTCGGGCAGCAGCCAGTCGGTGGGAACAGGCGCGATAACGGGGTGCAGGCCACGCGCGCTGACGGCCTCGCTGAGGACGTGGATCAGGGAAGTGTAGTACGGGTTAGCAAGGTGGTGCATCTCCGGGCAGATGGCAACCACGTTGCCCCGGCTGGTGCGTCTGCAACGGGCCACCATGTCCGGCTTGTACCCGAGGCGGGCCGCTTCACGGTTGATGGCATCAAGGATTTCTGGACGCACGAGGTGCCGGGCGTCTGGCCGGTAAGCGCGATTGACCGTGGCGACAGACGTGTTGGCAGCCATCGCCACGCGGTCACGCATGGTGATGCTGTACTGCAATTCATGCGCACTGGTGTTGACCAGGGATGTTATGTCAGCGTCAAGGTTATTCCTCATGGCCAGGGCGGATCTCACCTGCTCTGGAGTCAGCCCGGCATTTCCAGCAATTCTTATGAGATCGCGGTTGGAAATTGATTTTTTCATGTTCCCCCTGAGCGCATAAAGTGGCGAGGACAGCCGCGTTGTTTTAACCCTTCTTATGGCCAACTCACTTGCGTCTCAGTGCATCATCTTCATGAGGCGTGATCAGACCGTGATCAGTCCCATGAAACCTGCGGGAGCAAAGACTTTCTCCGGGCACTCACAACTGATGGACTCAGTTTTTTACCGTATGGAACGGCAACTAGAGGTATTGTCGAGAACAGGGTGCGTCTCAGGGAGCAGCAGATGCCGATGCAGCAGATGGATCACGAATATCCATCTGAGGGGCTGAATCAGGGACAGGCTGTAGAAGATATGATACGCCCCAGGGAATACAGAAAGGGCCGCGCTAACTTTCCATCCGAAGCGGGTCATGACGGCCAGAAGTGCACTGAAGACGACCCAGAGCCGTATCTCATAGACCAGCGCTCAGATGACGGAATCGTACGGTTTGAGCGGGGGCGGCGCACTGGCCAACGCGACGGGCGTCTGCTCGGGGGCCGCCGTGTCCATCTGGGCATCGGCCACGTGGCAGGGGGTGTTGGTAGTCATGGTCATGTCCTCCTGGGACCGATGCTCCCGCGTTGCGTGGGCCAGCTCAGTTCGGCGCGTGTCCCGACGTAACCGCCGTACTGGACGGGGCTGCGGGGCCGACCAGAGTGGCCCGGTGGGCAGCCGTAACCCGCAGGGCATGCAGGGTGCCCTGCACGATGGCGCGTGCCTGCGGCCACTCCCGCTTGATCAGCCGCTTGACGAAGTACCACCCCAGGCCGCGCAACAGCGGAACGGCGGGGATGCGGCTGTGCTTGCGGTAAAACACCACGGTGCTCTGCGAAAAGTACCGCTCGAAGGTGACGGACTTGCGCTTCACGGTGTTCACGCCGGTGCTCGCCCCGCCCAGGTGCCACACGGTGGATTCCGGGGCCACAGTCAGCGTCCATCCGGCCCGGCGCAGGCGGAAACTGAAGTCCGCATCTTCCCAGTACATGAAGAAGCGCTCGTCAAGGAGTCCTACCTGCGCAATCGCCGTGACCCGCACGAGCAGGCTGGTGCCGGCAACGAAATCGAAGCGTTCCTCGGGCACGGGCGCAGTGAACATCTGCGCCCGGCCAGCCCACAGGTCGATCCAGCCGCCGCCGTACGCCTGGACCCGATCCGTGCCCATGTCGTACAGCACCGACGCGGCGGCACCGACCTGCGGACGTGCCCGCAGAATGTTCACCAGCGCGTCCAGCGCGCCCGGATCGACTAGGGTGTCATTGTTCAGAAACCACACGTACGCTGGCTCGCCCGTCTGCAACGCAAAGCGGCAGCCGGCGTTGTTCGCAGCCGTGAACCCCACGTTGACCGGCAAAACCAGCAGGTCGGCGGCGGGCACATGCCCTTGCAGGCGCGCGACGGAATCGTCGAAGGACCCGTTGTCGACCACCACGACGCGCGCCAGCGGGGTGTGCAGGGCGCTCAGAGACGCCAGACATGCCAGCGTGAGATCCGTCTGGTTGTAGTTGATGACCACCACAGTGACGGTGGGCGAATGCAGTTCAGTCATGGGCCTCCTTGAAGTCGCCTACGGAACCGGGCGGCGTGGGGCGGGAACGGGGGGCAGCGTGAAGTGACCCTCTGGCTGTGGAAGGAGAAATGGACTGCGGGCGGCGGCATAGGTGCGGGCGGCGGCCTGACGGGAGCGGGCGAGCAGGAAGGCCCCGCAGAGGGTCATCATGAAATTCCAGTCAGCATTGGTGAACACGATGGTATAACTGCCGATCACGGCAATGAACACCAGCGTCAGGCCGAGAGACAGCGCGAGCGTGGATCTCAGGCGCCAGCGCAGGGCCGTGAGTGCTGGCAGCGCCAGCCCGCCTGCGGTCAGCAGTGTCAGGCCTAGGTAACCGAACGTCCACTGGATGGAGTGGTAAGAGTAGTGCAGTTCATTCGTCACCTCCCATGGATTGGGCGACTTGATGTCCTCAGGAATGGAGACGTTTGTGCCGATGCCCAGCCAGCGCTGCTCACTGCTCTGGATCAGTGTGAAGGCGAGCTGCGCCTGCTCGGCCCGCCAGTCGATGTTCTTGGTGTCGAGGCTGAAGCGTTCCTGCCCGCTGTACTGCTCCACGGTGCGGCCCACCGCGAGGCCAGCAGGCGTGGTCGCCAGGCCAACTGCTGCGGCGAGCACCAGCAGCGCCGCGCTGAGCAGCGCCCGGAAGCGTCGCTGCACCGTGACGTGCGTGGTGACCCAGCGCCCAGCGATGTACAGCGCCAGCAGGGCGAAGGTGGTGAGCAGAAAGCCGCGCGTGAGACTCACGCCCAGTGCCGCCAGGAACATCAGCGCGCGCGCCACTTCCAGGCGGACGCCCATCCCGCGCGTCAAGGCCCGGTCGACGGACATGACCAGGCCCCAGAACACCAGAGCGACTCCCGGGTAGAACACGCGGGCCAGCGGGCCAATCTTCTCGTAAATGACCACGTCGTCCCACAGACTCGCGGCACCCGAGCCGGAGCGGCCCGGAAACACGCCGGGAATTACAAAGGCGATCAGGGTGCGCAGGGCGATGACCGTGGCGAGGATCAGCAGGGTCCGCTCGATCCAGGTGTCGTTGTGGTGCAGGCACCAGCGGTACAGCGCCGGAAACAGCAGCAGTGGGGCAAACTTGTAGAAATAGCTGAATGCCCCCACCAGCGGCTGGCCAGTGGTGTACAGGAAGATGAAGTACCCGTAGGGCAGCAGGCCCAGCACCAGCAGCAGTACACCAGGCAGCGGAATTCGCGGCATCTTCAGCAGCGCCCACGCGGCCCACGCCCAAGTCAGGCCCAGCCACCCGAGCAGCGCCGCGCTCGCCACGCCCGGCGCGATCCGCGACAGGTTCCCGAACACCGACACGGTGCCGAGGTACAGACTGAACAGCGCGGCGTGTCCCCAGAAGTCCAGTTGGATGCGCGGAATCCGCACGTTACGCCCGCTTCAGCGTGGCGGGCACGTCACGCTGGGTCAAGTAGTACGCAGCGCTGAGGGCAAGCATCACGGCCACCTCGGTCACGACCACGGCACCGGCCATCGCCAGCGGGCCGCCGCGCGGCACCAGCCACACCACCAGTCCGGCGTTCAGACTGGCAGCGCCCAGGATGGTGAGGTTGAAGGTGCTGTCCATGCCGCGCGGCAGCAGCCAGAACAGCCCCAGCACCATGTTCACCGCGATGACCGCCGGGAGCAGCCCCAGCACCTGGAGCAGCGGGATGGCCGGTTCGTACCCCGGACCGAGCAGAAGCCGCACGAGCAGCGGCGCGCCCAGCACCGACACGGCAGTAAGTGCCGCGCCGGCCCCCAGCATCAGCCGCATGCCGGTGCCCAGCGCGGCGCGCGCTTCGGGCAGCGGCGCTTTGCCGAGGCGGCTGTAGCGCGGAAACAGCGAGCGGTACATGGGGGTGAGCAGGCCCTGGAAGGCCCGGGCGATGCGCTCCGCGCCGGTGTAGTACCCGACCAGTTGCGGGCCGACGAACAGCCCGAGCAGGAACACGCCGCTGGTGGCGTACAGACTTGACGCGGCCCGGAAAATGAACATGCTCGCGCCGAGCCGCAGCGTCTGCATGATCGCCGCAGCGCTTGGCCACGACAGCGGTGCCCGCCGCGTGGCCAGGCGCAGGCACACCACAGCCGACGCGAGCGCTGCTGCGCCCTGTACGGCTGGCACCCGCCACGCGTCGTCAGGGCCGGCCACAACCACGAAGATCAGACCAGTGCCGACCGCCTTGAGGGCGATGTCGATGCCCGACACACGCGGCAGATCCTCCAGGCCCTGAAAAAACCACATCACGTTCAGGGCCTGCGAGGCGGCCCACCCGAAGCTGATCCACAGCAGCGCCGGGTGGGCGCGGAACGCCGGCACAGCCAGTTGCGCGCCCAGCGCGAGCAGTGCCGCCGCCACAGTCAGCATGACCTTGGCAGTCACCACACCTGAGAGCAGGGTGCCCAGCGCCGCGCGGTCCCCCTGCACCCGGGCCGCCTCGCGCGTGCCGCTCAGCTCAAAGCCGTACTCGATCAGCAAGGCGAGCAGCAGCGCGAAGGCCTGCGCGACCGCCAGCGTGCCCCACGCGGCTGGCCCGAGCGTGCGTGCCAGAAAGGGCGTGGTCAGCAGCGGCAGCGCGTACGTGACCAGATGCACGCCGTAAAGCGCCGTCATGTTGCGGATGACCTGGGGCAACAGCAACTGCACTCAGGACCTCACTTTGGCGGGCATCCTGTGGGCGTTCGCGTCGTAGCGCTGGTCATAGCCGTATCCGTAGCGGGCCACGGTGTCTCTGGGGTTGACCTTGTTCAGGGCCACACCGACGACGTTGGCATCCACCAACAGCAGGGCGTCCATCAGCCGCTGCACGCTTGCTACGGGTGCGCGGCCCGCTTCCAAGACCAACAGCACGCCGTCTACATGCGGGGCCAGCGTCAGGGTGTCGGCCATCGCGAGGGCCGGAGGGCAGTCCACCAGGATCAGGTCATAGCTGCCCCGCCAGCGCTCGATGGCCTTGCAAAAGCTCGCGCTGCTGATCTGGCCCGGCACGCTTGACGTGGCCTTGGGAGCGATCAGGTGAAGGTGTTCGCGCAGGCGACGCGCTTGGGCGATGTCCGGCGTCGCGAGCGAGGTGACCACGTCGCGGCTTTCCTCGTTCGGAAAGGGATTGGCACCGGGAAGATTGACCCAGTCTGCGGCGTGCGCCGCCATCTGCCACAGCCCCACCTGTGTTGGGCGGCGCAGATCCGCGTCGATCAGCAGCACGCGGTCGCCATGCGTGGCGCGCGCGTCGGCAATGGCAGCCGCGACACTGGACTTGCCGTCCCCGCTGAACACCGACGTGACCAGCACCACCGACGCGCGCCCGTCCTGCGGCGGCAGCACGCTGCGCAGGCCCGCAGACAGGAATGACACGCTGTCTGACCAGCGGCTCTGACGAAGCGTAACCAGCAGTGAGCGTCCGCGCCGCTGGGTGCGCAGCCGTGGTACCTCGCCGATCAGGCGCAGGCCCAGACCTTTGATGTCGTTGTCGGACGTGACACGCCGGTTCAGGGACGCCCACACCATCACGCCCGCAGAAAGCAGCACGAAGGTGAATGCGCCGACCAGCACGCCGTTGCGCAGGGGTTTGGGAGCGATGGCAGTGATCGGCGTGGCGGCTGGCGCAACGATAGTCAGCGAGCCCACCACGGCCTTTTGCAGGGCCATCAAGCGGTTAAGCGCGTCCAGCCGGTCCGAGCGCTGGGCAAGCAGCCCCTGCTGGGTGGGGGTCCGCGTTAAGCCCACCAGGCCACTCAGATCCAGGCGCCGCTGGATGTCGGCGACCTCGAGCCTGAGGACTTCGGCTGCCGACGTGACCTTCACCAGGCCGCGCCGGGCGTCCCACGCCAGCAGGGAGTCGCCTGCCAGGTTGGCGAGCTGCGCCGCCACAACCGGGTTCTCATGCACGGCGCT
The DNA here is from genome assembly GCF_000701405.1 of Deinococcus marmoris DSM 12784. GTDB lineage: Bacteria > Deinococcota > Deinococci > Deinococcales > Deinococcaceae > Deinococcus > Deinococcus marmoris. The sequence continues at coordinate 24,401 of NZ_KL370780.1, read as the reverse complement.
GAGTACGAAGGTGCCGTTGCCGAAGAGGTCGGACTGCCCCGAGATGCTCAGGACAGTGCTCTTGCCGCTGGCGATCGACTTGTACAGCGCAGCCTTCAGCGCCTCTCGCTGCGTGGTGTCCAGCTCTGAGATTTCATTCAAGCGTCCAATCACGACGCCTTGCACGCCCTTGCTGTTGAGTACGCCTTTGATGGCACCGGGCGGCAGCGGCGGCGCGCTGACGAGCGTGTCATTCACCCGCTGGTTGCCGGTCTGGGTACCGGCCGAGAGGATCATGATCTCGCCCTCATACAGCGGCTTCTGGTTCTTGAAGAGCGAGTACGTGGCCACTGCGGCCAGCACCGACAACACCACGAGCAGCGCCGCGCTGCGGCGCAGCGCCCGGAACGATTGGCTCAGGTCAAGGTCTTCAGTCGTCGGTGGCATGTAAAGGCGTCCTCCTGTCCGGGGTCTGATCGGTGAAACGAAGCGGGGTGGGCATCAGGACAGGTAGAGGCCGCGGGCGCGGCGCCGTGGCTGGCTGGCTGGCCGCGACGACGCCCACGCACACCCACATCCACAGGGCGGTGCCGGGTACGGCCGTGGCGTTGCCGTCCCAGATGCCGGCGGTCCACAGCGGGACGAGGCCGCTGAGCAGGCACCAGCCCAGCGGGTCGAGCCTGCGCAGCGGCAGCGCCGCGCCGAGCATGGCCAATACGTACAGCCCCAGGCCCACCGCGCCGAGTTCGATGGCCATCTGGTAGTAGTCGTTGTGGGCGTAATTCACAAAACCGAAGGCGTGGTCATTGGTGCCGTCCGCCACGGCTGGGCGGTACCTCGGCACGGTGTTGACGAAGCCGCCGGGGCCGACGCCGAACACGCCGGCATGTTCGGCGGCCTGCTGATCCATCGTCCACAGGGCCTGGCGCTCCAGGATGAAGCGGTCGACGGATTTGGTCTGTGTGCCGCGCATCACGGCGTCCAGCGTGGCGCGGCCTGGATCGCTACCGAGCAGCCACACGCTGCCGGCCAGCGCCAGCATGACGGCGGCAAGTGCGAGCGCGCCCGTCACGCGGCGCCAGTGCCACAGCGCGGCGCAGGCAGCCAGGGCACCGGCCAGCAGCGCTGTCGGCATGCTCGAGGAGTTGGTGAACGGCAGGGACGCCACGAGGATCAGCGCCGATACCGCGCCGAGGACCTTGAACGGCCGCGCGGCGAAGCCCACGCCCCACACGGCGACGGGCACAGCCAGCGTGACGAAGCCGGCGTAATGGCTGGGATGGTAGTACAGCCCGGTCAGTGCGCCCGGATCCGAGCGCAGTGTGAAGCCCCCGGTGAAGTGCTGGAGCGCGACATACGCCGCCATGATGGCCACCACCACGACCAGGCCCTGCGCGAAGACCCGCCGCCGCCGGGCGTCCGCGAGCAGGGCGCGCGCGCTGACGGCGCTCAGGATGGTGGCAACCATCAGCGCGCCCTGCTGCCGGGCACCGAAGTGTTCAGGTGCCTGCGCGGCGCTCAGCACGGTCCACGCGGCCAGGGTGATGGCTGCGGCGAGCCACAGGTTCACGCGGCCCCATGTCACGGCACCGCGCCGCGCCGCCAGCGTGGTAGCGAAGAACGTCACGGCGGCCAGGATGACCAGGCCGGCGCGGCCACCGTCGAAGGCGCTGCCCTGCGCCAGCGGTGCCCACGCGGCCGTGGCACCCAGTGCGGCCATGCCCAGCCGCGACCAGCCGTGGCCGATGTGGGGGCGCGTCATGGCGTGCCCAGGCGACGCTCTGCGTCCTGTGAGTACTCGTTGGCGTCAATGGCCCCGGCGGCCCGGTACTGCGCGAGCGCGCCCGGCACGTCTTGAGCGGCCTCGAGGGTCTGCGCGTAGGCAACGTGCAGGCCCGGGCTGTGCGGATCGCGGCTCAGGGCGTCACGGTACGCCGATCCAGCCTCGCCGAAGCGGCCCGCGACCATGAGGGTGCGGGCCAGTTCCGCGCGGGGCACCGCGCTGTCTGGGTTGAGGGCTGCGGCGCGCCGGTACGCGTCCAGAGACTGGGCAAGCTGCCCGGGCTGCTGCTGGAAGACCCACGCGGAGCGGGCAGTCAGCGCCAGGTCCGACCACGCCTGCCACGCGTCCGGCGCGGCGCGCAGGGCTGCCGTGAGCACGCGGCGCGCGTCGTCGTAGCGGCCATCCTGCCGCGCCAACGTCGCCTCGGTACGCGCGCGGCCCACCGTGAAGCCCTGGAGCGCCGTAATGCCCAGCGCAGCGCACAGGGCCGCGCTGGCAAGCACCGGAATGGTCGGAGGCACCACTGCCGCTCAGCGCTTCGGCGTGATGGGCGTCACGGGCTGTGCGGCGGCCAGCAGCAGGCGGTTGACGCTCAGCGGATCGTCCAGCAGCGCGTCGAGATCCGACGCCAGATTCAGCCCCATGCCCCTGACGAGTGCCAGCGCGGACGCGGCCGTGAGCGGCTGGCCATTCACGCTGGACACGCAGCGCACCTCCAGCAAGACCAGGGCGCGGACGCCGGGGCTCAGCGGAGCCGCCTGGAGCTGCCCGAGACTGGCCGCACTGACGCACTTTTGCTTGCTGCGGAAGGCAGTGGCGACGTTGCTGCTGGCGACGTTGCCAGTGAATATGCTGGCTGAGAGGCTCACGCCGCTGGCCCGGCCCAGCCGCTCGACGTACGTGCGGGCCTGGCCTGTGAGGGGCGCAGCGGTAGCGGCAGAACTCAGGATTAGGGCGGTGACGGCCATCAGGATCTTGTTCATGGGAACTCCTTGCCCGCACGCGGGATAGGCACATTTTGCCCATGAGTTCGTAATGAGCAGCCGTTGCTCATTTTTCATCTTCTCCATAGTGCCCTCACCAGCCAGAGGGAACCGTCCTCCATCACGCCGCGCCCACCTCCCTCTAATGAGATCCGACTGAAGGAGCCTGATCATGATCCAGTCCAGCCACCTCATCCAACCCATCAACCTTGCCCAACGAGGAAGCCAGCCGTGAAGGCCGTGATTCTTGCCGGTGGACTCGGCACGCGTATCAGCGAGGAAAGCACCATCCGGCCCAAACCGATGATCGAGATCGGCGGCCGCCCAGTGCTGTGGCACATCATGAAGATCTACTCCGCGCACGGCATCAACGATTTCGTGATCCTGTGCGGTTACAAGCAGTACATGATCAAGGAGTATTTCGCCAACTACTTCCTGCACATGTCCGACGTGACGTTCGACATGCGCAGCCACGACACAAAGTTCCTGTGCAATCACGCCGAGCCGTGGACCGTGACCCTGGTCGACACCGGCGAGGACACCCTGACTGGCGGGCGGCTGCGGCGCGTACGCCAGTACCTCGGCGACGACACCTTCTGCTTCACGTACGGTGACGGCGTCGGCAACGTCGATATCACCGCCACTGTCGAACACCACCGCGCCCAGGGCCGCAAGGCCACCATGACCGTCATGCAGCCGCCCGGACGCTTCGGGGCAGTGGGCATGGAGGAGGACGGCAGCGTGCTGGCCTTCCAGGAGAAACCCGACGGCGACGGCGGCTGGATCAACGGCGGCTTTTTCGTGCTGGAGCCGTCCGTGATCGACTACATCGAAGGAGACCACACCACCTGGGAGGCCGAGCCGCTCCGCAACCTCGCCCGCGACGGCGAGCTGTCGGCATACCGCCATCCGGGTTTCTGGCAGCCGATGGACACGCTGCGCGACAAGCACCACCTCGAAGAGTTGTGGCGCGGGGGCAAGGCCCCCTGGAAGGCATGGTGACGCGCCACGACTTCGTGATCGTGGGCGGCGGCATCGTGGGCCTGGCCACCGCCTACGCGCTGGGCACCCGTCACCCGGACGCCACGCTGCTGCTGATCGAGAAAGAGGACGATGTCGCCCAGCACCAGACCGGACGCAATTCCGGCGTGATCCACAGCGGCATCTACTACGCCCCCGGCAGCCTCAAGGCCCGGATGTGCCGCGCCGGCAACGCGTCCATCACCGCGTTCTGCGACGAGTACGGCCTGCCCTACGACCGCTGCGGCAAGGTGATCGTCGCGACCCGGCCGGAGGAGCGCGCCGGCCTGGAGCGCCTGCACGCCCGCGCAGTCGAACATGGTCTGCCTGTGCGTCGGCTGGACGCGGGAGAAGTGCGTGAGATCGAGCCACACGTGCAGGCCGTCGCCGGGCTGCACCTGTCCATGACCGGCATCGTCGATTACGCCGCCATCTGCCGGACCCTGGCGGGCGTGATCCTGGCGCGCGGCGGACAGTTGCGCTTTGGGACCGAGGTTACTGGCGTGCGTCAGGACACCGGCGGCTACCAACTGGAGACCAGCGCCGGCCCGGCAGCCGCGCACGTCCTCGTCAACTGTGCGGGCCTGCACAGCGACCGCGTCGCGCGCATGGCCGGGGCCGATCCACAGAGCCAGATCGTGCCGTTCCGGGGGGAGTACTACGAACTGCGCCCCGAGCGCCGCCACCTGGTCAAGCACCTGATCTACCCGGTGCCAAACCCGGACTTTCCGTTCCTGGGGGTGCATTTCACGCGCATGATCGACGGCTCGGTGCATGCCGGTCCGAACGCTGTGCTGGCCTTTGCGCGCGAGGGCTACCACAAGACCGCCCTGAACCTGCGTGACCTCGGCGAGTCGCTGCGCTACCCCGGCTTTCAGAAGCTCGCCCGCAAGAACGTGCGCGAGGGAGCCATGGAGATGTGGCGCTCGCTGTCCAAGGCGGCCTTTGTGCGCAGCCTCCAGACCCTGATTCCCGAGGTCACCGCCGACGACATCGTGCCCAGCAAGGCCGGCGTGCGCGCCCAGGCCCTGACCCCTGGCGGGCAACTGGTCGACGATTTCCTGCTCGTCGATGGCCCCTCGGCGCTGCATGTCTGCAACGCGCCCTCTCCCGCCGCAACGTCGTCGTTTGAAATTGGCCGCACCATCGCCGCGCGCGTTCCCGTTCCGGCACACCTCAGCGCCGCCCACCACCCCGGAAGAAAACAAGGAGCACTGCTATGAAGATCCTGGTCACCGGCACGGAAGGCTACCTCGGCTCCCTGCTCGCTCCCGAACTCCTGCGCCTGGGACACGAACTGCTGGCCGTGGATACCGGCTACTACAAGGCCGGCTGGCTGTACCACGGCGAGGGTCAGACGCCGCGCACCCTGGCCAAGGACCTGCGGCACATCGAGGCCGCCGACCTGGAGGGCATCGACGCCGTGGTCCACATGGCCGAGCTGTCCAACGATCCGCTGGGGCAACTGCTGCCGAACATCACCTACGACATCAACCACGCTGGTTCGGTGCGCCTGGCCCGTCTTGCAAAGGCGGCGGGCGTGACGCGCTTCGTGTACATGTCGTCGTGCAGCGTGTATGGCGCCGGCGGCGCAGACGTCAAGGACGAGACTTCACCCGTCAATCCGCAGACCGCCTACGCGGAGTGCAAGGTCATGGTCGAGCGCGACCTGCTGCCTCTGGCCGACGACACCTTCAGCCCGGTGTTCCTGCGCAACGCCACCGCCTTCGGCGCAAGCCCCCGCATGCGTTTTGACATCGTCCTGAACAACCTCAGCGGACTCGCGGCAACCCAGAAGCAGATCAGCATGACCTCCGACGGCACCCCCTGGCGTCCGCTGGTCCACGGCCTGGATATTGCCCGCGCCATCATCTGCGCGCTGACCGCGCCGCAGGAAAACGTTCACGGCCAGGTGTTCAACGTCGGCAGCAACGAACAGAACTACCGCGTGCGCGAGATTGCCGAGGTCGTCGCGGGGGCCTTTCCCGGCTGCGGCCTGAGCTTCGGTGAACCCGGCGCGGACACCCGCTCGTACCGCGTGAACTTCGACAAGATCCACAGTCAGTTGCCCGGCTTCCGTTGCGAGTGGAACGCCGAGCGCGGCGCGCAGCAGCTCGCGGCCCTGTTCGCCCAGATTGGTCTGACGGCAGAGATCTTCGAGTCACGCGGCTTCACGCGCCTCAAGCAGCTCGAATACCTGCTCTCCACCGGGCAGATCGACAACGACTTCTACTGGCGGCCCCTGCCCGTCCCCGCGCCCGCCCGCGAAGGAACCCCCGCATGATCTTCACCGAAACCAAATTGAAGGGCGCGTTCATCATTGATCTGGAGCTGCGCGAGGACGAGCGCGGCGGCTTTGCACGGACGTTTTGCATGAACGAATTCGAGGCCCACGGCCTGAAACCACAGGTGGCGCAGTGCAACCTCAGCTTCAACCACCGCGCCGGCACGCTGCGCGGGATGCACTATCAGCTCGCCCCCGCCGCCGAGACCAAACTGGTGCGCTGCACGCGCGGGGCGATTCTTGACGTGATCGTGGACCTGCGGCCCGGCTCGGACACCTACCTGCAACACGTCGCTGTGGAACTGAGCGAGGGCAACCGCCGCGCCCTGTACGTGCCCGAACTGTTCGCGCACGGCTACCAGGCGCTGACCGACGGGGCCGAGGTCAGTTATCAGGTGGGCGAGTTCTACACCCCCGGCTCCGAGCGTGGGCTGCGCTACGACGATCCGCTGCTGGGCATCGCGTGGCCGCTGCCGGTCAGTGTGATCTCGGAGAAGGACGCCGCGTGGCCGCTGTTGACCCAGGCCGCTGTGAATGCTGGGTCCATGCGCGCCGGGGAGGTACTGGCATGATCATCGTGGACACCGCACTGGCCGGGCGTGAGGCGGAGGGGCGGCCCATCCGGGTGGGCATGATCGGCGCGGGCTTCATGGGCCGGGGCGTCGCCAACCAGATTATCAACTCGGTGCCGGGCATGCGGCTGGTGGCCATCTCGAACCGCCACCTGGCCGGGGCCGAGCGCGCTTACCGGGAGGCCGGGCTTGAGCCGATTACCGTAGGCAGCGTAAGCGCGCTGGAAGACGCCGTGCGTGCCGGAACACCCGCTGTGACCGAGGACGCCGGCCTGCTGTGCGCCTGCGAGGGGATCGACGCATTGATCGACATGACCGGCGCGGTGGAGTTCGGCGCGTGGGTCACGCTGGAGGCCTTCGCGCACGGCAAGCACGTCATCACCATGAACGCGGAACTCGACGGCACGGTGGGGGCGATCCTGCAACGCCGCGCGGAGGCCGCCGGCGTAATCCTCACCGCCGCCGACGGTGACCAGCCGGGCGTGCAGATGAACCTGTGGCGCTTCGTGAAAAGCATCGGCCTGACGCCGCTGGTGTGCGGCAACATCAAGGGGCTGCAAGACCCCTACCGCACGCCCACCACCCAGCAAGGCTTCGCCGAGAAATGGGGCCAGAACCCGTACATGGTCACGTCCTTTGCGGACGGCACCAAGATCTCCTTCGAGCAGGCCATCGTCGCCAACGGCACTGGCATGACGATCGAGAAGCGCGGCATGCGCGGCACGGATTTCCGCGCTCACGTGGACGGCCTGGTGAATGAATACGACGTGGAGGCGCTGCGGGCACTGGGCGGCGTGGTGGACTACACCGTGGGCAGCCAGCCGGGGCCGGGGGTGTTCGTCCTCGCCACGCACGATGATCCCAAACAGCGCCATTACCTCAACCTGTACAAACTCGGCGAGGGTCCGCTGTACTCGTTCTACACCCCGTACCACCTGTGCCACTTCGAGGTGCCGCTGACCGTTGCGCGCGTCGTGCTGTTCGGCGACGCGGCCCTGCGCCCCGTCGGTGCCCCGACGGTGGACGTGATCGCCACTGCCAAGTGTGACCTGAAGGCCGGCACCGTGATTGACGGTCTGGGCGGTTACCACACCTACGGGCAGTGCGAGCGCGCGGACGTGACCGCCGGCCAGCGCCTGCTGCCGATGGGCCTGGCCGAGGGCGCGACCCTGCGCCGCGCCGTATCCAAAGACGCCGTGCTGACCTACGACGACGTGACGCTGCCCGCCGGCTCGCTGGCCGTGCGCCTGCGCGCCGAGCAGGACGCGCTGTACGCCGGCGCGGCCCTGCAACCCGCGTGACGCTCTCCGCCCATCCCCCCCGTTCTGGAGGACACCGACCGTGACCCAGCTCGCTCCACTGAACGACGCGCGCCCACCGGACCTGCTGACCGCCGACCAGGCCGACACCCCGGTCGTCCGCGCCCACATGATCAACACCAACCGCCTGAGCCGGCGCGCGGCCATGAACGGGGCCGCCCTGGTCGCCAGCGATTTTGTGGTGCTGTGGCTGGTGTCAGGCCTCGTCCTGAGCTTCGTGGTGGAGCGTGAGGCGACGCTGCCTGGTCAGATCGGGTTTACCAGCACCTGGCTGATCGCCGCCATCGTTCTGCGCTCCTATCCCGGCTACGGTCTGGACGTCAGCGAACGCCTGCGGCGCAGCATGATCTCGGCGTGTGCGGCGCTGCCCAGCCTGATCATCGCGGCGCTGGTGACCCCGCATCTGGGCATGACCGGGCTGGGGACGCTGCTGCTGTGCCTGCTCGCCTGCCTGCTGCTCACGATCCTCGGCAAGACCCTGGTTCGCATCACGCTGCGCGCCCTGAACATCTGGGGGGTGGACGTCGCCGTGATCGGCACCGGCGAGTCCACCCGCGACATCAACGAGGTCCTCAGGAACGACTGGGAACTCGGTTACCTGCCGGTGGACAGCGGCATGGCAAAGCTCGCCATCCTCGCAGTGCCCAACATTCCCTACGCCATGCGCGACCGCCTGCTCGACGGGCCGCTCGCCAGCTTCCGGCAGGTGCTGGTGATGGTCAGCCAGCCGGCCTCCGACAGTTGCTGGGCGGGATCGTCGTACCTGGGACCGTTCAGCGTGATGGAAGTCCACCGCCGGCACCTGGAACCCAGCGACCTGCGCCAGAAACGCGCGCTGGACCTGCTGCTGGTCGTGCTGTTCATGCCCCTGATCGCCCCGCTGCTGCTGGTCATCGCCGTGGTGGTGGCCCTGGACTCCCCTGGCCCGGTGCTGTACGGTGCGCCGCGCCTGGGCCGGGGCGGACGGTCCTTCAACTGCCTGAAGTTCCGCACCATGCACGGCGACGCCGAGGACAAACTGGCAGCCCTGCTGCAAGCCGATCCCGAGGCGCGGGCGTACTACGCGCATTACCACAAGCTGCGCGACGACCCGCGCATTACCCGGGCCGGGCGCTTTCTCCGCAGCGCCAGCTTGGATGAACTCCCGCAGCTCCTCAACGTCTTTCGCGGCGAGATGAGCCTGGTGGGGCCGCGCCCCTACCTGCAACGGGAAGTCAGCGAAATCGAGCCGTACACCGAGGTGATCTTGTCCTGCCGGCCCGGCATCACCGGGCTGTGGCAGGTTTCCGGGCGCAGCAGCACCAGCTTCAAGGCGCGCGTGCAGCTCGACTTGCAGTACGTCCGGCGCTGGAGTCCGTGGCTCGACCTGACCCTGCTGATGGCAACCGTGCTGGTCACGCTGCGCCGCCGGGGTGCGGCGTGAGCCGCCCGCTGAGGGTTACGGCGGTGCTGCCCGCGCTGGCCGGCGGCGGCGCGGAGGTGCAGATGGCCGAACTGCTGCGCGCCCTGCCGGATTTCGGCATCGAGTGCGAGCTGGTGACGCTGCTCAGCGCGCCGGTGGACGCGGATCTGCACGCGCGGCTGGGCGTGGAGCATCTGCGCCACACGGACCTGGCGGTCGCGACGCGTGGGGGCAGCGGGCAGGGGGCGCTGCGCGCCGTGCGGAACGTCGTCCAGGCACGCTCGGCCCTGGCCGCCCACCTGCGCCGCAGCGCCCCGCAGGTCGTGTACAGCCGCCTGTGGTACGCCGGTGTGGCCGTCGCCAGCCTGAACCGCCGCGCGCACGGCTTCGCGCACGTCGCCAACGAGGAGAACGCCCTGAGCAATCTCGACGACGCCGGCCCCATCAAACGGCAGGCGCGCGTCCGGGTGATCGCGCAGGCGGACCGCTGGGTGGTGCCCACCCACGGCCTGCTGCGCGAGTTCGTGGGTGCCGGTGCGCCGGCCACGGCGGGACGCGTGATTCACAACGCCACGCCGCTGCCCGCAGCGTTGCCCCCGCGCTGTGGCGGCGCGGCCCGCTTCGCCGCCATGGGCCGCCTGGTGCCCGCCAAGGGCTTTGACCGGCTGATCGACGCGGCCGCACAGCTCCGTGACGGCGGCGCGGAATTTACGCTCGACATCGCCGGCGAGGGGCCTGAACGCGCCGCGCTCATGGCCCGGATCACCGCGCTGCGCCTGGACACCCATGTGCGTCTTGTGGGCTTCTTGCCCGATCCGCTGGCGTTCCTGCTGGAGCATGACGCCTTTGTCCTCGCGTCCCGTTCCGAGGGCTTTGCCAACGTGCTGGCCGAGGCCATGGCCTGCGGCCTGCCCACCGTCGCGTTCGACATCGACTACGGCCCCAGCGAGCTGATCGTCCCTGGGGAAACTGGCCTGCTGATTCCCGACGGCGACGGGGCCGGCCTGGTCCACGCCCTGAAGCGGCTCGCCACGGACCCGGAGTTGCGGGCACGCTACGGCGACGCTGGCCGCGCCCACGCCACACGGCATTTCTCTGTAGCGAGCATGGCCGAGGCCTTTGCCCAGACGTTTCACGACGCGGCTGCCTTGCAGCCCCAGAAAGGAGGCGAATCTTATGTGCGGCATCCTTGGTACCGTTTCTAGTCTGCCGCTGACCGGTCCCCCCGAGGCCCTGCACCTCGGCGCGATCCGCCACCGTGGCCCGGACGCCCAGGCCAGCGTGCAGGTGGGCAGCGCCCGCCTGGGCCACGCCCGGCTGAGCATCATCGACCTGGCCGCCGGCGCGCAGCCGATGAGCGACGTTCATGGCCTGGCGACCATCGTCTTCAACGGCGAGATCTACAACCACCGCGAGTTGCATGACGAGTTGCAGGCGCGCGGCCAGCGTTTCGCCACGCGCTCGGACACCGAGGTCATCGTGGCCGCCTACCTGGCGTGGGGCGTAGCGGGTTTCGCCCGGCTGCGCGGCATGTTTGCCGCCGCAGTCTATGACCACCGCGACGGCAGCACCGTGCTGGCCCGCGATCCTTTCGGCATCAAGCCGCTGTTCTGGGCGCGCAGCGCCGACGGCTCCCTGGGCTTCGCCTCGGAACTCGGCGCGCTGTTCACGCTGCCGGGCCTGCGCGCCGAACTCGACTACACCTCGGTCCTCGATACCCTGACGTACCGCCACACCTTCGGGCTGCACACCCTGTATGCCGGGGTGCAGCGCCTGGAACCCGGCACGGCGCTGGTCGTCGCGCCGCGCGCGAGTTCGGCCATTCACGTGCAGTTCAGCAGCGTCACCGAGGAAGTCGAGCGCGCCGTCGCCGGGCAAGCTGGTGCGGTGCACACTGGCCGCAGCGCCACCACCGACGACGTGCGTGGGCGGGTGCGCGACAGCGTCGAGCGACATACCCTGGCAGACGTGCCGCTGGGCTGCTTTCTCAGCGGCGGCCTGGATTCCAGCGTCGTCGCCAGTCTGCTGGCCCAGCCCGGCGGCGAGACCGTCAACGCGTACTCGGTGGGCTTCGAGGGGGCCAGCAGCGAACGCAGCGAACTGCCCTACGCCGAACTGGTCGCCAAGCATCTGGGCCTGCGGCTGCATCCGGTCACGGTCGGTGCCCGCGACTTCCGAGAACTGGCTCCGCAGCTCTCCGGCAGCCTCAACGGACCGTTTTCTGAACCGGCGGACATCGCCATGCTCAAGCTCGCGCAGCGCGCCGCGCAGGACGTCAAGGTCGTGCTGTCTGGCGAGGGCGGCGACGAGGCCTTTGCCGGCTACCCCAAATACGCCGCAGACGCATTCTCAAGCACCCTCGGCCCGGCGCTGAGCCTGGGCCAGCGCTGGCTGGGACGCCGCAACCGCCTGGGCATCGCCGCCGACGCCCTGAGCCAGCCTGACCGCACCGCGCGGTGGATGCGCTGGTTTGCCAACAACGACGCGCCGGACAGCCTGGTCAGCGGCCTGCTGCTCGCCGGCGCGCACCCGGACCGCGCCCGGCAGTGGGTGGGAGACCGCGTGGCCCGCTACCCGGCAGGCTGGGACGACATGCAGCGCATGCAGGTACTGGACCTGGAGGCCTGGCTGCCCAACAACCTGCTGCACCGGGGCGACTACACGACCATGCAGGCCTCCATCGAGCAGCGGGTGCCGCTGCTCGACCGGGAACTGACCCCGTGGGCCGTCGCGCTGCCCCGGCAGATCAAGGTGCGGCGCATGAAGGGCAAGGCCCCGCTGCGTGACGCCTTCGCCCACGCCCTGCCGCGCGAGGTGCTCGACCGGCCCAAGAGCGGCTTCCGGCTGCCGCTGGGCGAGTGGATGACCACTGACCCGCAGCTCTCGGCCATGACCCGCGACCTGCTGCTCTCGCCACAGGCACAGGTGCGCGCCTTGATGGACGCCCGGCAGCTCGAGACCCTGCTGTCCCCGGCCACGCTCGCACAGTCCGGCGGCGCGAAGCTGGCCTGGACGGTCCTGAACCTGGAACTGTGGCTGCTGGCCGTGCGCGCCCAGGGCGTGCCCGCATGAGCCAGCCTGCCCGCATGGCCCAACCATCCCAGATGCATCTGCTGCTGTCCGGGCCGCACCCGCGCGTGGGCGGCGGCGTGGTCGCGCACTGCGGCGCGCTGGGCGACGCGCTCGTGCGCCTGGGCCTGCACGTCCAGCAGGTACACGTCGGCGCCGGCCTCGACGAGGATCAGACGCTCGGTGCCAAGCTGCGCGGTGTGCAAAGCCTGCTGCGCGGCCTACCGAACTTCGCGCGGCGTGCGCGCGGCCAGCTCGTTCACCTCAACCCGTCGTTCACGCCCAAGGCGGTCCTGCGCGACGCGGCCCTGCTGATCGCCGCGAAAGTGACCGGCGCGCCCACTGTCGCCGAATTCCACGGCGGCATGCCCGACGACGTACCCGGGATACTGGGCCGCGCCGCGCTGCGCGTCCTGATGAATGCCGACGCGCTGGTCGTCATCAACCGCCTGCAGGAGCGCGCCCTGGCCGCACGCTACCCGGCCGCGCGCGGCCGCCTGCACCGCATTCCCAACGGCGTGTGCCTGCCGGACGTGGACGTCGACCAGCTCATTGACGGGCGCCTGGCGAACCCGACGCTGCTGTATATGGGCCGCCTGCTCGAGGAAAAGGGCGTCCTCGACGTGATCCGCGCTGCCGCGCACCTGCCCGGCGTGCAGGTGGACGTCGCTGGAGATGGCCCGGCCCTCTCTCCAGCGCAGGCCCTGGCCTCCGAACTGGGAATCGCCGGGCGCGTCACGTTTCACGGGCACGTCGGCGGAGAGGCCAAGGAGGCGCTGCTGCGCGCCGCGTCGCTGTTCGTGTTCCCGTCGTACTACGCAGAGGGGCAGCCGATCGTGCTGCTTGAAGCACTGGCGTGGGGCATCCCGGTCATCACCTGCGACCTGCAACCGCTCACAGACCTGATCACGCCGGAATGCGGGGGCCTGGTGCCGCCCCGCTCGCCCGCCGCCGTCGCCGACGTCGCCCGCCACCTGCTGTCGCGCCCCGAAGTCTACGCGGCTGCGGCGGGACACAACCGCGCGCTGGCCGAACACGAGTACGACCTCGAACTGGTTGCCCGGCGCTTCGTGCAGCTTTACCGGCAGGTGCAGTGGAGGCGGACATGACGCGGCAGCAGCAATCAACGTTACAACGCTGGCGCTGGCGCTACAGGCGGCTCAGGGCAATGTCGATCAGGGAGGTTATGTGGCGGGTTACGGTGGAGCGCACCAAGGCACAGTGGCGGGCAAGGGGCCTGCCGGCGCCGGAGCGCGTGATGTTTGAGCGGCTTCCCCAGCAGGGATTTTTCGGCCTGCCCCTGACCCCGGCTGAGCTGAGCACTTTGGCCGGCAACGCATCCCACAGCGCCGTCTTACAGGAGGCAGAAGAGATCTTGCAGGGCCGCTGGCGCTTTTTTGCCTTCGCGGACGCCCCGACTGCGCCCACCCCGGACGGCATGACCGACTGGCACCGCTGCGACGTGACCGGCAAACGCGCCAACCCCGACGCCTTCGGGCCAACCCTGGACTACCGCGACCCGACCGTGGTAGGCGACATCAAGATCATCTGGGAGAAAAGCCGCCACCACCACACCACCCTGCTGGCCGTCGCGTATGCCCTGACCGGCGAGCACCGCTACGCTGCGGGGGCCGTTGCGCGCGTCGCCGACTGGATCCTCGCCAACCCCCCGCTGCGCGGCGTCAACTGGGCCAGCGGGCTGGAAGTCGGCCTGCGGCTGATGGCCTGGGCCTGGGTGTATGAGCTGCTTCGCCCCCATCCCCAGTGGACGACGTGGTTCGGCCCGGACTCACCGCTGTGGCCCAGCGTGTACCAGCACCAGACTTTCCTCGAGGGCTTCGAATCCCGCGGATCATCGGCGAACAACCACCTGCTCGGCGAACTCGCCGGACAGTACGTCGCGAGCGTCACGTGGCCCGTCTACCCGGAATCCACCGGGTGGCAGCAGTCGTCCAAGGCCGCCCTGACCCGCGAGAGTGCCCTGCAGTTCTTCGAGAGCGGCGTCAACCGCGAGATGGGCTTCGGGTACCACGTGTTCGCCACCGAATTGCTGTTGCTGCCCGCCCTGCTCGGCGAGCGGTCTGGCGACGCCTTCGCCCCAGCGTACCTGGCCCGGCTGGCCCGCTCTCTGCGCGTGATCGGTGATCTGCGCGGCCCCGGCGGCCTGCTGCCCCGCTACGGCGATGAGGACGAGGGCCTGGCCGCGCAGCTTGAGGCCCGCAACAGCCCGCGTGTGGACGGCCTGCTGCGTGTGGGCCGCGACTGGCTGGGCGTCCCGGTGGCCGAGCCGGCGGGCGGCCATCTGAGCGCCGCGCTGCTGCTGGGCGCAAAAAGAGACGAGCTGCGCGCCGAACCCGCCGCCCCCGGCTCCTTCGCGTACCCCGACGCCGGACTGTTCGTGCTGGACGCCGGCGGTCCCCCCCACCGGAACGTGCGGGTGCTGGCCGACGCCGGCCCACTGGGATACCTGAGCCTCGCCGGGCACGGGCACGCCGACGCCCTGGCGTTCACGCTGTCCGTCGGGGCACAGCCGGTCGTCGTGGACCCGGGGGTCTACGCCTACCACGCCGACAGCGTGTGGCGCAGCTACTTCCGCTCGACGGCGGCGCACAACACCCTGGAACTGGACCTGCAAGACCAGAGCGTGCAGGCCGGCTCGTTCCTGTGGGCCGACAAGGCGGCGGCCACCCTGAAAAGCTGGACACCGCTGCCAGACGGCGGGCAGCTTGGCGCGGCACACGACGGCTACACCCGCCTGCCCGGCGCGCCCGTCCACACCCGCGAGTTTGAACTGCGTGGCCGCTTTCTCACCATCACGGACCGCGTGACCGGGCAGGGCGAACACCACCTGCGCCTCCACCTGCATCTGCACCCGGACTGCGACGTGCAGCCCGAGGCCAAGAGCAGTTACTGGGTCACCTGGGACACCGGCGCGCTGCGCGCCACTTTCGATCCACAACTCAGTGTCCACCTGGGCCGGGGCGAACACGACCCCGCCTCCGGCGCCACCCCGCTGGGCTGGTACTCCCCCCGCTACGGCCTCAAAGTGCCGAGTCCCTCCTTCCGCGCCACCCTCACTGCCACGCTGCCCATCACCCTCGTCACCACCCTGGAGATCCTATGAACCCCATGAATATCGCCGTGTTTGGCCTCGGATACGTCGGCGCCGTCACCACCGCCTGCCTCGCGCAGCGTGGCCACCACCTGATCGGCGTGGACGTCAACCCCCTCAAATGCGAGTTGGTCGCGTCGGGCCGCTCCCCGATCATCGAACACGGCCTCGACGACCTGCTGCTTGAGGGCGTCAAGGCCGGGCGCATCCGCACCACCACCAGCGTCCACGACGCCGTGCGGGAGTCGGATCTCAGCATCATCTCCGTCGGGACGCCCAGCCTTCCGAACGGCGGGCTGGACCTGTCGTATGTTTACCGCGTATGCCAGCAGATCGGCGAGGCACTGGCCGATATCCGCCGCCCACACGTCGTCGTGCTGCGCTCCACCGCACTGCCTGGCACCACCGAGACCTGTCTGCAAATTCTCAAGGACGCCGCGCAGGGCACCGAGGTGAGCATTGCCTTTAATCCAGAGTTCCTGCGGGAAGGCAGCAGCATCAAGGACTTCGACGCGCCCGCCTACACCGTCATCGGTACCGAGGATCCCGTCGCAGAGGCGGCCGTGCGCGCCGTGTACGCCGGTATCGACGCGCCTTTCCACGTCGTTGCGCCGCGCGTCGCCGAGATGGTCAAGTACACCGCCAACGCCTTCCACGCCCTGAAGATCACGTTCGCCAATGAGATCGGCGTGCTGGCCAAGCAGATGGGCGTCGATGGCCGCGACGTGATGGCATTGATCGTCCAGGACACCAAACTCAACGTCTCCCCGGCATATCTGCGTCCCGGCTTCGCGTACGGCGGCTCGTGCCTGCCCAAAGACGTCAGCGCCCTGCTGCACCTTGCCCGGCGCGAGGAACTGAGCGTGCCGCTGCTCGCCTCGCTACCGCAAAGTAACCGCGACCAGATTGAGCGTATCGCCACGCAGGTGCTCGCCACCGGCGCGCGGCGCGTCACGGTGCTCGGCCTGGCCTTCAAGGCCGGCACCGACGACCTGCGCGAGAGTCCCGCCGTGGAACTCGTCGAGCGCCTGATCGGGCGCGGCTGCGACGTGCGCATTCTGGACCGCGCCGTGCAGAGCGCCACGCTGGTCGGCGCCAACAAGGAATACGTCGACCGTCGCCTGCCGCACGTCTCTTGCCTGCTGACAGACGACCCGGAAACGCTCATCCATGACGCCGAGGCCATCGTCGTCACCCAGAACCAGCCGGAATTCGTGAAACTGCTTGCGGGCGTGCGCGAGGGCGTGCCGGTCTTCGACGTCTGCGGCGTGGCTGTACCCGCTCACGTGCAGTTGCGCGGCGTGGCGTGGTGAGCGCGCACGCCCGCGCGCCGCGCGTCCTGATCGTCGTCGAGAACCTACCAGTGCCCTTTGACCGCCGCGTGTGGATGGAGGCCACCGCCCTGCGCGACGCCGGACACCACGTCAGCGTCATCTGCCCGGTCGGCAAGGGCCACGAGGCCCTCCGCGAGACCCTGGAAGGCATCGAGATCTACCGCCATCCACTGCCCCCGGAGAGCAACGCCGGCCTGGGTTTCATCCGCGAGTACCTCGTGGCGCTGTACCACGAGACTCGCCTGGCGTGGCGGGTGCGCCGTGAGCAGAGCTTCGACGTGCTGCACGCGTGCAACCCACCGGACCTGATCTTTCTGGTCGCCGCGCCCTTCAAGGCGCTGTTCGGCACGCGCTTCGTGTTCGATCAGCACGACGTGAACCCGGAACTGTACATCACCAAGTTTGGCCGCCGCGACCTGGGCTATCACGCCCTGGTGCTGGCCGAACGCCTGACCTTCGCCCTGGCGGACGTCGTGATCTCCACCAACGAGTCCTACCGGCAGGTGGCCCTCACCCGGGGCCGCAAACGCGCGGATCAGGTGTTCGTCGTGCGCAGCGCCCCCAGCCTCGAGCGCTTCTCCCCCCGCCCCGGCGGCGAACACCACCGTGACGGCTTCCGCCACCTGGTCGGTTACCTGGGTGTGATGGGTCCGCAGGAAGGTGTCGACGTGCTGCTGCGCGCCATCCGCCACCTGATCGACGCTGGGCGGGGCGACGTGAAATTCATGCTGATCGGCGGCGGCTCCAGCCTCGCGGACCTCAAGGCCCTCGCCGCGCAACTGGGCCTTGGACGCCACGTCGAATTCACCGGACGCATCCCCGACGATGACTTGCTGATGCGCCTGAGTGCCTGTGACCTGTGTGTCAATCCAGATCCCCTCAATCCCCTGAACGACGTGTCCTCCATGAACAAGATCGTGGAGTACATGGCGCTCGGCAAGGCCATCGTGCAGTTCGACCTCAAGGAGGGCCGCGCGTCTGCCGGTGAGGCGTCGGTCTACGCCCAGCCGAACGACCCCGCTGCGCTCGCCACGGCCATGGCCGAACTGCTTGACGATCCCGGGCGGCGCGCCGCGATGGGTGAGGCCGGACTGCAGCGCATGCGCACCAGCCTGGCGTGGTCACACCAGATCCCGACGCTGCTCGCCGCGTACAGGCGGGCGCTGACCACCGGCCGGGCGACAGCCGCCCGCCACGGACTTCGGTCATGAGGCCCATGACTGCCCGCTGCGTGCTGAGCGCCCTCATTCTCGCGGCGGCGCTGCCTGCCACCGCTGGGCTTGTCGCGAACCCAGCCCTACGTCTGGAAGCCGAAGCAGGAATGGGGAACACTGGCGCGCCCATGCAGGAACGCGTCGGTTCCGGCCCCGCGTGGATCAACCGCGTGCCTGCCGCCAGCCAGGGCCGCGAGGTCATGATCGCTGGCCAGGACGGCGCAGTGCGGTTCACGCTGCCGCGCACCCTGAGTGCCGGCACGTACACCGTGGCCGTCACCGGGTATGGTCAGGCGTTCGACGGTGCCCCGATTCTCGCGGTACTCGTCAACGGCATCCAGAAAAGCCGCGTCACGCTCGACTGGGCCGCGCGAGCTACCACCTCTCTGAGGGGCGTGTCGCTGAAGCCGGGCGACGTCCTGGAGCTGCGCTTCGTCAACGACGCCTACGGCGGCGAGGGCAAGGACCGCAACGCCGTGCTGGACTACGTTCAACTGAGCGCAGAGAGCACTGCGCCTGCTTTCAAAACCACGGCCAGCGCGCCCGCTCCAGTCGTTAAGGCTTCTGCTGTCAAAGCGCCCACAGCCAAGCCCCCCCTTGTGAAGGCTGCAACCCCCGTCGCGAAAGCCGCGCCCGCTGCAGGTTCAGCCACCGTAAACGTACGCTCCTTCGGGGCCACCGGGAACGGCAAAACCGATGACACCGCCGCCCTGAACCGCGCCATGGCTTCCGGCGCGGCCACCGTCGTGTTCCCCGAAGGCCAGTACCTGGTCAGCGCCCCGGTGATCGTGCAGGGCAACAAGCGCGTCATTAAGGCCGACGGCAATGCCCAGCTCGTCGCCGCCTCCTCGTTCCGTGGCGTTCCCGGACAGCAGCGCGGCATGCTGTGGCTGCGCGGCGTTAGGGACGTCACTGTGCAGGGCCTGAGCATCGACGGGCGCAAATCAACCCTTCCCGATCAGGACGACACCCTGCTGATCCAGGGGATTCTGGCCACCGGCAGCGATACATTGATCTTCAGGGATCTGAAAATTCAGGACGTGACTGCTGACGGCATCGCCGTGCTGGACTCCAGCAATGTGCTGACTGAAGGGAATCAGATCACGGGCACAGGCCGGCATGGAATCTGGACTTTCCAGACCAACAATCAGGTACACCGGCGCAACACGGTGACCGGTCTGGGCTTCACCGGCAGCGACGACCGGCGGCGGCGCGGCGGCGGCATCGCGCTGCTGGGCACCCTGGGTAACGGCTTCATCGCCACCGACAACATCCTCAAGCAGAGCAGCGACACGGCCACCAAAACCGAGGGAATGAGCCAGGTGGAATACCGTGGGAATACTATCGACACCTTTGGCAAGGACGGCATCAAGGTCATGCCCTACCCCCCGAAAGTGGCGTCCATTCGTGACGTGCTGATCGAGAAGAACACCATTGTGGGCATTCACCCCTGGCGTCCGGACGGCTCCGGGTACATCGTGCTGCAATCGGTGCAGGGTGGCCGGGTGCTGAACAACACGGTGCAGGGCAGCAAGGGTGAGGGAGAGCCTTATCAGGAAGATGCGGTGCGTGTCAACACCTATGCCTCCGGCCCCCAGTCGAGCCAGATCGTCATTGAGGGCAACGATCTGCGGGACACGCGCCGTGGTGTGCGGCTGGCCAGTGACGGCGCGGTGGTGCGGGGCAACACCATCAGTGGAACGTCTCCGTGGTCACGCAGCGGCCTGATCGTCTCCGGCCAGCAGGTGCAGATTCTGAACAACACCTTCAAAGGTGAAGTGGTCGGCGTTCTTCTGGACAAGGGCATCCGGGCGACACGGGTGCAGGGCAACACCTTCGAGAACCACGAGCAGGCCGCGATCTACGCTAACAACGAGAATCCCGACACAGCCGTGGTAGACAACCGCTTCGGAAGCGGGATCAATATGGCCGTGGCCGGACAGATCAACCCAGGCGAGAACTGCCGTGGCAATACAGGCGGCTCCTGCCCATGAGATTCAGGTGGCTGCGCCGGTGATCCGTATGGAGATGGAGCAGGACCGCCGGACGACGCCTGAGGGTCAAGTGTTCGGTGGTCTCCTGAAAAGCCAGACGTCTGGCTTGCATGGCCTGAGGCGGGACATACCTCAAACCGTGGCGTGGTTCTGAAAAGGGCACGGCTGATCTTCAGCGGCACGGGAAACCCGACTTTCAATATCGCGCGTTCAAACAGAAAAACATGGGGGCGATGCAGTGCAGACGGCAGCAGAGGCAGGCAAAATGCGTTTTGAATCATTGACCGGCCTCCGGACACTGGCCGCCGTCTGGGTGGTGATCTACCACTTCAAAGAGGAAATTGTCAAACTGTTTCCACACCTGCCAGCGCCGTTGCTCGAGTTTGTCAACACCGGTGGTCTGGGCGTCGATGTTTTTTTCGTGCTGAGCGGATTCGTGATCAGCTACAACTACGCCACGACTTTTAAAAATTTCGACGGAAAAACGTACCGCCGTTACCTCTGGCTGCGGCTGGCGCGCATCTACCCGCTGCACCTTGCGGTGCTCTTCGCCTACGCTGCGCTGCTGTTCATCGCCTCCCGTGGATACGGCACTGTCAACAATCCTGAAGATTTCACGCTCTCCAGTCTTCTGACTTACCTGCTGCTCATTCAGGCGTGGGGGTTCGAGATCGAGGGTTGGAACAAACCGGCCTGGTCGATCACCGCAGAGTGGTTCGCTTACCTGACCTTCCCGGTGACGCGCGCCCTGACGGCCCGGCTGAGTCCTGGCGGCCTGCTCCTATGTTCGGTCATGGCCCTGGTCCTGGTGCCCATCATGGCGGCGAACGCAACTGGCGCAGCGCTGCACTTCGTCAATATCACCCGCCTCATCTGTGAATTTACTGTCGGCTGCTGCCTTTACTGGATGCATGCAAAAGGGATGGGCCGCCACCTGCCGTGGTCACCCATTGCCGCCGTTTCCTTGCTGGCCGTGCCTGTGGTGGCAACCGTGTGTTCTTCCCTGGGCGTGATCTCATACTGGGCGACGTTGCCCATCGGCGTGATGGTGTATGCGCTGATCCAGGCGCGTGGCCCCATCGCCACCTGGCTCAGCTCACGGCCCATGGTGTTCTGGGGTCAGGTCTCGTACGCCGTGTACCTGACCCACCTGCTCACCCGCAGCCTGCTGACCCGCGTGATCAACCCGGACGCCTTTGTGGACGCCGCCACACCCGTCAAGATTGGCGTACTCCTCGCCTTCGCGGTAGGCATCGGCACTGTGGCCACCCTGGCGTTCCTGTTCATCGAAGAACCCGCGCGCAAGTGGATGCGCCGCCGCTATGACCAGCGGATCAGTGGGCGGGTACCTGGCGCTGCCATCCAACCGGAGCAGCGTGGATGACCACAGAGAACAGGAGGGCCGATCCCGCACCGCCCTGAGACCATGCGGCACCATGCAGCGCTCCTCCCAGGAATTCCCGGGAGGAGCGCTGTTTGAAACCACCGCGTGCCGGAAGCGGCTTAAGGTGTGACGGTGACGCTGGACCCAGCGACGACCTGACGGCGATAGCTGCTTGCGAAGGTATTGCCTGAAATGCGTCCCTGGTTGCCGCTGTTCGCGGCATAGATGCCGACATCGGATCCAGACAGCACGTTTGCTGTCACGTCGGCCTGGGTACCGATGTCGTACAGCACGGTGATATTGGCCCCACTTCTGAGTTCGGGATTGCTGCTCAGGCTGATGCCCCTGCCGCCCAGCACCGCCGCGTACCCGGTGGACTGGACACGGTTGCCCGAGATCGCCAGGTTGTCGGCATTCATCCGCAGACCGACGACAGAGTTGCGGATGGTGTTCCCGGTGACCTGAATGTTGCTGGAGCGGGGACCCGAGCCGTAGGTGTTCACGCGGATGCCATCCTCGTCACGTGAGCCGCCGCTCCCGCCCGTTCCAGTCACGGTGTTGCCCCGCACAGTGCCGCCAATGACCGACTGCATCAGGATGCTGCCAGAACCCTCGGGAACCCAGCCCCGGTAGCCAGAAATGGTGTTGCCTTCCACGACCGCATTGCTCACCTGAGTAACGCCCGACGGCGGGTGGGGCATCACTTTGATCCCGTCTTTCCCGAAGACATTGACCGTGTTGTCCCGGTAGACCACATTGTTGACGGCTTCGGTCTTGGTGCCCGTGTCGCCCGTATTCGAGATGGTGTTCTGCTGAGCGAGGAAGCCGGTTCCGACGGTGGCGAGAATGCCGATACCGCCGTCGGGATTTTGTCCCCGGCCAGTCACGCTGTTTCGCAGGAAGCGCACGTCATTGCTTTTCCAGCT
Organism: Deinococcus marmoris DSM 12784; assembly: GCF_000701405.1. Taxonomy (GTDB): domain Bacteria; phylum Deinococcota; class Deinococci; order Deinococcales; family Deinococcaceae; genus Deinococcus; species Deinococcus marmoris. Next base: position 2,026 of record NZ_KL370780.1, on the reverse strand, counting down.
CCAGATGCCGTGCCGTCCGTTCGCGCTGATGGCCGAGTCCTCGATCTGCACACCCTGCGAGTCCACGATGGTCACGCCGTTGGTGGGCGCGCGGCCCACGGTCATTCGACTGAGGGTGACCTGCTGGCTGCCAGCCACACGCACGCCATCAATATCGGACCCAGCCGAGGAGGTGTTCACGCGGTTGCCCTGGACGGCGAGGCCGCTCATTTTCACGTTGCGGCTGTTCTTGACGTACAGAACCGCGTTGTCCCTGTCTCGCACGAATCCCGCCACGGCCTGGAGCGTGGCCCCGCTCCCGCTGACAGTCTGATTCTGAAGGCCGTCGAAGACAATCACACCTCTGGTCAGGTACGTTCCAGCGGGGAACACGATGTCTTTTCCGCGCGTCGCGGCGGCGCGGCGCAGGGCGGCGGTATCGTCGGTCACACCGTCACCCTTTGCACCGAAGTCCTTGACGCTCACAGCGTTTGAGCCGGTGGGAACAGGAGTGGGTAGAGGGACAGGAGTGGGTGCGGGGACGGGTGTGGGCACAGGAGCAGGGACGGGGGCAGGGGCGACCGAGGGGTTCGTGACGAGGACCTCGCAGACCTTGCTTATTCCATAGGCTGGATCATGACCAAAGAAGTCGTTGGTACATTGACCACTACCGGTGACGGATTTCGCAATCCAGCTTGATCCCTGGCCGTAGCGGACGGTCTGCGTGCCGGACACGGTGAAGGCCGCACCTTCCGTGGCGAGCCGCGTGTAATTCCCTGACGGAGCAGGAGTGGGTGCGGGAGACGGAACTGGTGCGGGCGCGGGAACCGGCGTCCCGGACCCCCGGAGAGTCAGGGTAACGTAATCGATGACAGCGTTGCGATCCTTGCCACGGCCTGCGTAGGCGTCGTTGATAAAGGTGACGCTGACGCGGTCCCCTGCCTTGAGGTCCAGGGGGGGAAGCGTGAAGTCACCGTAGCTCTCAGAGGTCAGGGTCACCCTGGTCTTTTCAGTCCCATTGATGCGGACGGAAACGATGGGGCTTCCAGCGTACATGACGCCCCGGCCACGGAGGTTCACAGCGTAATTGCCAGTGGCGAAGTTGCTGGCAACCGTGAACTGCACCGTGCTGCCGTTTCCGAGGAGGTTGACAGCCTTGCCCCCGCTCGCTGCCTTGTCATCAATGATTTCGCCGCCTGTGGGCGCGCCAACTTCAACTACACCTTGCCCCAGCAATGTCTCAATGCCTGCGCTCTCTGCTTCAAAGGTTGCTGTACTAGAGACTGCGGGGACCATCACAGACGTGACATCTGAATTCGCTGCGTTCGGGGTGGTCTCAGTCTGACTACAGGCGGCCAGGAGTGTGGCACTGATCATAAAGATGGATGTAATTTTTAACAAGTTCCTTTCCATAAGTTAACCTTAGCCCAGTTACATTCAACTTCATATTACAAAATTCACGCATGGATCTTAATAGAGCAAATTGTCAGAGTTCTGACAGAAAAATAATAGATATACAGTCGAATTACTTTCGGAAATCGTAGAATAAAAGAATTTTTTGAATATATCTATGAAGACAGATACCTTTCAATGAAAGATTTCTACACTCCTGTGAACCCTAGCGGATCTTTATGAGTGGAGTTCTGGAAAGATGTGTGAAGAGAGGGGCATGAACGCTGGCTGACCGCACTCAGTCGACGGAATCTGATGAGTAACTTGTTCTGGGTCAACAGCTAAAAAAGGTGGATTCAAGTTGCTAGCGCACAGCGTGACCCGGAGGGGCTACGCTTTCTCTGTCAAAGGAGAAAAGCATGTGCTACCACCGGTTCACACTGCCCCTACGCTATCAGCTCCAGGCACTTCACCAGGCCCAGCAACCCATCCCCGCCATCGCCGCTCAACTCGGCTTCCACCGCACCACCATCAGGCGCGAACTGGCCCGCGTCTCGCCCTACGACGCTGAACTGGCCCACCACCAGGCCCATGACGAACAGGAGCGTCGCCATCACCTCAGGATTCAGGAGAGCGTCTGGGACGCCATCAATGA
>NZ_JNIV01000002.1 GCF_000701405.1 Deinococcus marmoris DSM 12784 | reverse complement strand
AACTCCAAGAAGCCGCCTTTCGCCGTCCCAGATGACAACCAAATGCTCAAATGTCAAAAATGCTGTTCAGGACGCTATTGAAATCGAGTTGTCCGGTACTGAACGGCATGGTCTTCACCGCCTTCGAGAAAGTCTTCTCCAGCAACGCTACGAGCTATTACAACGATGAAATTTGTAGTCTTGCTCTTCAGAACGACGGGAAAATTATTGCGGCTGGCTCATCTGAGATTGCTGGCTCCGGTCCGGCGGCACTGGCCCGTTACCTGACGAACGGACAACTCGACACTTCGTTCTCTGATGATGGCGTCGCTCTGGCTGGGATGAGTGGCTACGCCACCTTCCGCACCGTCACGGTACAAACGGACGGTCAAGTCGTGGCTGGGGGGGCTGACGCCCGGTTTTACACCAGCGCATTCCTTCAGAAGTTCAGTTCAGGTGGAACCGCTGGGCCGTCCATAGGTTTCCAGTTCAGTGCCGCTGATAATGCTGCCTTTAGTCAAACCATTGTCACCTCGCTGATTTCGGAAAGTGATGGTAGCGTGCTAGTGGGCGGATTCAATGACGCGGACGCGTATATTGCTCATTTTTCTGCCGCATTGGTGCAGGACTCCGCCTTTGGGAATTTTCCAGGTGGAAACGTCCTTCTCGGCCAGGGCAATATCGTTTCACTTGCCAACAGCGACGATAAAATCGTCGTTGTCACGGCCAGCCGCTATAGCGACACCGGTCAGGCAACGTACCGCCTGTTCCGCTGACCGTCCTGCCCGACATCTGTCCGATCTGAGTTCACGCCGTCTGGGTTAATTCCCAGGCGGTTTTTGTCGTTGCTGATTGTCAGTAACCCAGAAAGACTCTGCGGTGCCTCGATTTTGTTTTGGGAAGCCGGACCTGAAGCGGGCCGTTCAGTCTGTTCTCTCCCCAGCTTTCATGAGAGCGACGCGAACCTTTTTACTGCCGGGAGAAAAGCCCACGGTCAGGAACCTGTGGTCTGATCAGGGGTGCTGTCAGAGTCGCGAACGCCCAAGCGGCGGGGCGGCATCCTATCGATGAGGCGTATGGAAGCGTGGGCCGTTCTTCTGCCGTCCGGCTGGGCTGGGGCAGTGGAACGCGGGCCGCCTTTGGTCCACCACCTCATCCTCCTTAAGTCTGTATTCGGTCCACTGCCCTGGATGTACCCTTTTTTATAGACACATTTCCACGGTCCCACTCTCAGATGGACTTCCTTTCAGACCGATCCACCTTCGGACCCATCTGCCGGACGCTTTCTTTTCGTTGACCCCGATCCCTGCTCTGGCTGGAGGCTTTCATGAAGACCCCCCTCGTCTCACTTTTTTTCGTCTGTGGCACGCTGCTGCTGATGTCCTGCTCGGGTGCCCGGCCACCCACCCCCACCCCTCCGCCTGTGCCCCCGGAAGGCAGCACGCCCCCCCCCAGCAACCCCAGTCCCTATGCCGGGGGCAAGCGGTATCCCTGGACGGACCGGCTGGAGTCGGCAGTGGCCGATCCCTATGCGGCGGGGCGCAGCTATCCGTGGTTCTCCCCCACGGCGGCGTCCAGTTTGAAGCCGCAGGGGCCAGCCGACGGTCAGAATTTTCTGTCCGGGTTGCCGTGGACCTCGGCCACCAACACCTGGGGACCCGTGGAGCTGGACCGCAGCAACGGCAGCCAGAACGCCGATGACGGCAGCGCCATCAGCATCGGGGGCCGCACTTTCGCCAGGGGTCTGGGCGTCCACGCCGCGTCCGAGATCAGGTACGCGCTGGGCGGGCAGTGCAAGACCTTCAGAGCCTTCGTGGGCGTGGATGACGAGGTGGGCAAGCTGGGCAGCGTGCAGTTCAGGGTCTTTGGCGACGGCAGGCTGCTGTTCGGCAGTGATGTCCGGCGCGGCGGTGGCCCGGCCTTGCCGGTGAACGTGAGTGTGGCCGGGGTCCAGGAACTGCGGCTGATGGTGGATGACGGCGGCGACGGCATCGAATACGATCAGGCCGACTGGGCTGACGCCGCCCTGAGCTGCAAGGTGGCCCTACCCGGCAAGGACGTATTGCTGAGCGAGCTGGCGTATGTCTCGGCCACCAATGGCTGGGGTCCGGTGGAGTTTGACCGCAGCAACGGTGAGCAGGGCCTGGGCGACGGCGGGACGCTGACCATTGCTGGCCGCACCTTTGACCGGGGCATGGGGGTTCACGCGCCCTCGGCCCTGGAATACGATCTGGGGCGCACCTGCACCGCCTTCAGCGCGCAACTCGGTCTGGATGGGGCGGTGGGGGGGCGGGGCAGCGTGGTCTTCCAGGTCTACGGAGACGGGCAGAAACTGTACGACAGCGGCCCCGTGCGCGGCGGTGACCCGGCCCGGCAGGCCGTGGTGGACCTGCGCGGCGTGCAGACCCTGCGGCTGAGCGCCACCGACGGCGGCGATGGGACCGAATACGATCACGCCGACTGGGCCGACGCCCGGCTGGAATGTGGAACGGCGGTGACGGGTCAGCCGGGCACCCTCGATCCCGGTTTCGGGGAAGCGGGGCGCTCGGGCGTGGGCGGCGTGGACGTGGTGGCCGAGGACGGCGGCACGCTGGTGGTGCTGGGGGGACAGTTTGACCTCACGCGGCTGTCGCCCTCCGGCGGGGTGCTGGCGCGCGGCACAGCAAGCCTGAGCGGCGCGGCCACCCTGAACGGCGCGGCCAGCGCCCTGGCCCTTCAATCCGACGGCGCGCTGCTTGCCGTGGGCTACGCGGACGGTCAGATGGTGGCACTGCGCTACCGGCCCGATCTGACGCTGGACCCCGGCTTCGGCGTGGGCGGGGTGGTCCGGTTGCGGCTGGGGGTGGCGGCCAGCCAGTACGACAGCGATCCGGTGCGTTCGGCGGCCACCGCCGTGACCGTGCAGCCGGACGGCCAGATCGTGCTGGCGGGGTACGCCTCGCGTCCCTTCTCGCCTGCCCCCGGCGTCACGCTCTCAGATGACGACTTCGCGCTGGTCCGCCTGAACGGTGACGGCAAACTGGACCTCACCTTCGGCAACAGCGGCGTCGTGACCACCCCACTCAATGCCTTGCTGGCGGGCGGTGACGCCTCCGTGGACAAGCTGTACGGCGTGGCCCTGCAACCGGACGGCAAGATCGTGGTGGCCGGCGAGGCCCAGTACGACGCCAACAATTACAGTTCCGTGGTGGCGCGTTATCTGGGGACGGGCAAGCTGGACCCGTCCTTCTCGGGCGACGGAATTGCGCTGGGCGGTCTGGGAGAACGCAGCACCTTCCATACGGTGGCTGTTGAAGAAGGCGGCGCGCTCCTGCTGGGCGGCGGCACCGGGCGCTTTTTCACCAGCGCCCTGCTTCAGCGCTTCAGCCCGGCGGGAGAGGCCGGAGCGGGCGTGAGGTTCCAGTTCAGGGTGCCGGAAAACGCGCAACTGTTCCAGACCGTCGTGACCGCCCTGTTGCCCCAGCCGGATGGCCGCGCCGTTCTGGGCGGTTATGCGGGCGACGCCACATTCGTTGCACGCTTCGGCGCAGACCTGACGCAGGACCTGAGCTTCGGGGCCACGCCGGGGGGTGCGCTGTCCGGGGGCAACGTAACGGTCGGGTCCGGCTCATTGATCGGCCTGACCCAGGACGCCGAACGCCGGACCATCGCCACGACAGCCCAGTTCACGGCCACGGGCATAGAAGCCGACAGCACCGTCCGTCTGTTTCCCTGACGCCTGGACATTCCCTGACCCGGGTGGCGGCCCTCGTTCAGAGGCTGCCACCCGGATCTTATGCAGTCGTGCCTTCGATCTGCCTGCTGAAAAATACGTCAAGCACAGCCTTTCCGGCTGCCAACGCATGAACTTGACAGTGCCTGCATTCCACACTATATTTTTCCTATCACCGTCCGAGAGGGCGGGTTTTTCATTTCGACTTCTCTCGTGGGCTGAGTCGCTGCACTTGATCATCCACTCTCTAACCCCGGCTGCTCTAGGCTATGAACATGCTTAAACACGTCTCATTTCTCACCGCCGATCTGGACGCTGTGCTGGTCTTCTACACGCGGCTGGGCGGCGTGACCGAGAAGAAACTGACCACCCCGGAAGGTTATCTGCGCGGTGTAGTTCGCCTGGGCGGAGATGGGGGAGGCCGCCTCCAGTTCTTCCAGATTCTGGGCGAGTCGCCGCGCCCGCACCCCCACTGGGCCGAACACATTGCGCTGCATGTCACGGGCCTGCGCGCCCTGCTGCCGCAGCTCCGGGCGGCGGGCGTGACGGTCAGCCGGGACCTGGCCCCCAGCCCCGGCGGACGCGACATGGCCTTCGTGCTGGACCCGGACGGGCGGCAGGTGGAACTGCTGGAGGCCGGGCTGAGCTGAGCCGATGTCATGTCAAGGGCGCGGTGAGATCAGCGCACCGTGTTGCGGCCCGCGTTCTTGGCGTCGTACATGCACTGGTCGGCGCGTCCGAACAGTTGGTCGGTGGTGTCCTTGACGCCCCGGTAGGAGGCCACCCCGAAACTGGCGGTGATGTCTAGGTCTGCCAGTGGCTGATCGCAGATTTCCCGGCGCAGCCGCTCGGCGACCACCAGCGCGTCGGGCCTGGCCAGACCCGGCAGCAGCACGATGAATTCCTCGCCGCCCCAGCGGCCCACCATGCCGCCGCCGCCGCCCACCGCGCGCCGCAGCCGCTTGGCCACTGCCCGCAGCACGTCGTCGCCCGTGGCGTGGCCGTACAGATCGTTGACGCTCTTGAAGTGGTCGATATCGGTCACGATCACGCTCATGGGCGTGTTGTTCTTCTGGGAGTAGGCCATCGCCCGTTCCAGTTCCTCCTCGATTGCGCCGCGTCCATAGACAGCGGTCAGGGCGTCCTGCCGGGCCGCGCGCAGCTTGCCCTGGTCTTCCTCGTGGGTCAGCAGGTTGCCCTCGATAAAGGTCATGACCAGATAAGAGACGTAGGCGGTGATGCCCAGGGTCAGGCAGACCGTCAGCCAGTCGGCCAGTTGCGCCCCCGTGAACGGCCCCCGCAGCATCAGCGAAACCAGGATGGTCAGCAGGGTCAGCACGTTGGCCCCCAGGCCCCAGCGCGATCCCAGCAGCAGAAACGAGATCATCACGTTGGCGCTCTGCCACAAGAACAGTTGCATGACGCTCAGATCAGCCGACAGCAGGCGCGGAATTTCCAGCGCCAGCGACAACAGGCAGCCCACGTAGGCCACTAGATACACCGCGCGAATTTGCAGCGGCCACAGGTAGACTGCCAGACAGGTCAGGCCCGTCAGCAACGTGAAACCGAATTTCGGCGTCTGGAATGCCTGTGGAAAGGAGTGGGGCGGATCGACCATCGCCCCCAGCAACACGAACACGACGTAGGTCAGGCTGGCGGCGTACACCGCGTACTGCTGGCTTTTCAGAAGGCGTTGTCGAAGTGTGCTTTCGCGGCTGATCATGACTTCAGGGCAGTCTAACGGGCGAAGCATGACAGGAAAGTTGCAGTGCGGCGTGCGCCCCTGGCTTCAGCCCTCCCCACGGATCGCGTTGCCTCTGCGGGCCACAGGCGCGGTCCACTGGAACTGCCGGAAACGGCCCGGACAGCGGTCTTAAGAGGGGGCAGGTGGGCGGCCTGTCCCTCCGACGCTGACCGCTGCTGTGGCCCGCCCACCCTCTGAGCCTTAATGTGGTTTCGTCGCTGGAAACGCCCCAACCTCGCCCGGCAGGACGGCTCTTCTGGCAGATATCAGGAGAGCAGATATGGGAGAGCAGACACAGGAGAAGAGTGGAGCCGCCGGAATGCTGTCTTCCCGGCGGCTCCACCCTCCATTCGTTGTCGTTCAATGCAGCGCCGTTTGATCAGCTCAGCAGTTCGCCGTCCGCAAAGAACAGGCCCAGTTCGCGCGCAGCACTCTCGCTGCTGTCGCTGCCGTGGGTCACGTTCTCGCCGGTGGTGGTGGCGAAGTCGGCGCGGATGGTGCCGGGGGCGGCGTTGGCCGGGTTGGTGGCCCCCATCATGGCCCGCCAGCCCGCGATGGCCTCGTTGCCTTCCAGCGCGATGGCCACCACGGGACCGCCCGTGATGAAGTCCACCAGTTCACCGAAGAAGGGACGCTCCTTATGTTCGCCGTAATGGTTCTCGGCGGTCTGGCGCGAGATCGTCATCTGCTTGAGACCCACCACGCGGTAGCCCTTGCGGGCGATGCGGGCGAGAATTTCGGGGGTCAGGCCACGGCGTACGCCGTCGGGTTTAATCATTGCAAAAGTCCGTTCCATAGCGTCAGCGAGCATAGCAAAAAGGTAGGGGCATTCCGCGCCGCCGCGTAGCCCTGGCGCGGGCGGGCGGCGGCCCGTCATGCGCTGACCGTCCACTGAGCCGCAGCGGCGCGGCCCGCATCCCCGCACCACACCAGTGCGGACCGCCCACAACCCTGTTTTTGCCCCTTACAATGGCCGCGTGACCCACAACACCCACTCTCGTCCATCCGGGGACGCGTCACGCGTCGCGCTGATCGCGTGCGCGGTGGCCGCCGCCGGGATGCTGCTGTTTCCACTGGCCGCGCTGGGCCGTGGCTTCAGCGCCGACGCCGTGCTGCTGCACCTGAGCGGCAGCGTCCTGAATCTCGCCAGCAACCAGCAGGCCCCGCAGGCGGGTGTCGGCAGCGCCCTGATCCTGGGCTGGGCCACGCTGGCGGCAGTGATCGCCACCCTGATCGGGGCCGTGCGCCGTGCAGGCTGGTTCTGGATCACCGGACTGCTGGCCTTTGCGCTGGCGGTGGCGGCAGTGCTGGCCCTGAACAGCGGTCTGGCCGTGCAGATCGAGCGCGTGGCCGCCGACACCACCCTGCGGGCCGGGGCCAGACGGCAACTTCGCAATTTCTACGACGGCGGCGGCATGAACCTGGGTCTGTTTCTGCCCATGCTGGCCGGGCTGATCGCGGCAGGGGCGGGCCTGAGCGCGCGGCCCTGGGTGCTGGACCGTTTCAACCGCCTGCGCGGGCTGCTGGTTCCAGTGTCGGCCATCACGCTGGCCGTGCTGGTGGGCGCGCTGGTGGTGCTGGTGGTCCAGCCCAGCGTCAATCCCACCGACAGGGAATTGAACCTCTGGCAGGCGTGGCTGGCCAAGAGCGACGTGGTGTATTTCGTGTACTCGACGCTGTTTGCCCCCGTTACGCGGCTGTCGCCGCTGCTGTCGAGCCTCAAGCTGGCCACCCCGCTGATCTTCACCGGCCTGAGCGTGGCCTTTGCCTTCCGCACGGGCCTGTTCAATATCGGCGCGCCGGGGCAACTGACCATGGGGGCCGTCGGCGCGATGCTGGTGGGCGTCTACGGTCCCCCCAGCCTGGGCTGGGCGCTGCTGCCCCTGTCGGTGCTGGCGGCGGCGGCGGGCGGAGCGCTGTGGGGTGCGATTCCGGGCGTGCTGAAGGCCCGTTTCGGCTCCAGCGAGGTCATCAACACCATCATGCTCAATTACGTGGCCTCGGCGGTCTTCATTTTCATGATCGGCTCCGAGACCTTTCCGTTTCTGGGCAAGGAATATCCCCTGCCCTTCAAGGCCCCCGGCTTCGAGGCCAAGAGCCTGGAATTGCAGCAGGCGGCCCAGCTTCCCACCCTGCTGGACCTGTTCAACGTCGGACCGGTGGGCGGCGGCTACGTCCTGAGCATCGGCATCGTGGTGGCCCTAGTCGCCCTGCTGGTGGCGCGTTATCTGCTGAAAACGGTCAGGAACGGTGGGCTGATCGCCGTCGGGATCGCCGTGGCCCTAGGCGCGCTGACGTGGCGCATCGGGGTTCCGGCGAACGTGACGGGCACCCAGCTCAACGCGTCCTTTCTGATCGCGCTGGCCTGCGTGGCCCTGTTCGGCACGCTGATGTGGCGCACGGCCACCGGCTACGCGCTGCGGGCGGTGGGCCTGTCCCCCCGCGCGGCGGAGTACGGCGGCATCAGCGTGGCGCGCGGCACCATCCTGGCCATGACGCTGGCGGGGATGTTCGCCGGGCTGGCGGGCACCCACTACGTCAACGGCGGCGCGCTGGACGAGTACCGCCTGAAGGGCAACATGCCCGTCAACGTGGGCTTCGACGGCATCGCGGTGGCCCTGATGGGCCAGAACACGCCCACCGGGGTGGTGCTGGCCAGCCTGCTGTTCGGCACGGTGGACACCGGCGGCGTGGACGTGGATCAGCAGCTCGACGGCGTGAACAAGGACATCGTGACCGTATTGAAGGCATTGATCGTGCTGTTCATCGCGGCGGGGGGCTTCCTGAGCCGCCGTCTGGTGGACCCCCCGCCTCCGCAACTGGTGGCGGCCACAGACAGGACTGGCAGTGACGAGAGCGGTAAACTCTCGCCCGGCGTGGCGGCGCAGCAGGCCAGCACGCCCAGCCCCAACGTGGGTCAGGCCAGTGAAGAGAACACCCGCGAAGGGGGCAAATAATGGACGGGCTGTTCGCGCAACTGATCACGGCGGCATTCCTCGCCACCTTTATCCGCAGTCTGGTGCCGCTGCTGCTCACCGCCCTAGGCGGCCTGTTCAGCGAGCGTAGCGGCGTGGTCAATATCGCGCTGGACGGGTTGATCATCTTCGGGGCGCTGGGCGGGGCGGTGACCACCCTGGTGCTGCAACCCGTGCTGGGGTCGGCTGCGCCGTGGGCCGGCTGGGTCGGCGGGGCACTGGTCGGCGGGCTGATCGCGTGGATTCACGCCGTGGTCAGCATCAAGTACCGCGCCGATCAGGTGATCAGCGGCACCGCTATCAACCTGCTGGCCACCGGGGTGCCGCCCGTGATCCTGACGGCGATGTACGGTAGTTCCACCGAGAGTCCCAAGGTTGCCAACGCCCTGCCGCTGTGGGGTGTGGGAGAGCTGCGCTTCTCGCCGCCCGTCTACTTTGCGTTCCTGGCAGTGGCGATCACCTGGTACGTGCTGTACCGCACTCCGTTCGGCCTGCGTCTGCGCGCCACCGGGGAGCAGCCCGGCGCGGCGGCCAGCATGGGCATCAACGTCAAGCGGATGCGCTACACCGCCGTGATCCTGTCCGGCGTGCTGGCGGGGACGGCAGGGGTGTTCCTCAGCATCGGCAACCTGGATTCCTATGTCCGCAACATCAGCGCAGGGGGCGGCTTCATCGCGCTGGCCGCGCTGATCTTCGGGCAGTGGAAACCGCTGGGGGTGCTGGGGGCCACCATGCTGTTCGGCTTCCTGCAAGCGCTGTCCATCGCCCTGGGCGGCGGGGACCTGCTGCCGCCGACGCTGGTGCAGGCGCTGCCGTACCTGATCACCATCCTGGCCCTGATCTTCACCGGACGCAGCCGCGCGCCCAAGGCGCTGGGCAAACCCTATGAGGGATAGGCGGGACCTGCCATTTCTTTTCTAGTCTGGAGACCGTGAGTTGAAGCCTGTGACGGAGCCTGTGCGCCCGGAAACCGGCGTGCCTGGGGAAGCCAGTGGGAATGGGGAAACCAGCGCGTCCACGCGCTTCGGCCCAGCCCTGCGGGAAGCGCGGGAGGCGCGCGGGCTGACCCTGCGTGAGCTGGCCCAGACCACCGCCATCCGCCGCGATTACCTGCAAGCGCTGGAAGAGGCCCAGCCCCTGGCAGACGGGCGGCTTCAGCTCGGCGTCCTGCCCGAGGCCACCTTTGCCCGCGCATATCTGCGAACCTATGCCCGCGAGCTGGGCCTGGACCCCGCGCCGCTGCTGGCCGATTTTGACCGCTTGAGCCGGCCCGGCCTTCCACCGCCAAAGGCCGCGCCCGCAGAAGCTGCGGAGGAATATGCGCCGCCGCTGGGGCCGACGCGTATTGCCCTGATCGCGGTTCTGCTGATTCTGCTGCTGACCGTCGGCGTGTTGCTGTTGCGCGGCGCGGCCCCGGCAGCCGTTGTGCCCCCACCGCCCATTCCGGTTCCGGCTTCTCCGACGCCCCCACCAGTTCTGCCTCCAACGCCGCCTGCTGTCCCGCCTCCGCCCGTTGTCCCGCAGGGCACCGTGCGCCTGAGCGTCAAGAGCGTGCCAGACGGCGCAGTGGTTTACCTGGACAACCGCAATCTGGGCCAGGCACCGGTGCTTTCCTTTCCGGTGGACGCCCGCGCCAGGGCCGAACTGCGCGTGGAAGCGGCGGGCCGCACCCCCCTGAAACAGACCATCGATCTGAGGCAGGGCCGCAATCTGCGCGCCACGTTGCCTGCCACGGTCTCGCCGTCTGGCACCCGCCAACCCAGCGTTCTGACAGACCTGAACACCGGGGTCACCACGCTGACGCCGCTGCCCCCGCTGCCTGCCGCTCCGCCTGCTTCCAGACCCGGTTCTGCACCCGGTCCTGCGGCTGCAAACGCCGTGACCCTGCGCTTCGTGGGCCAGTCCTGGGCGCGCGTGACGGGCGATGGAGGCCGCGTGCTGTACGAGGGCATTCCCCCCATGGGCAGCGTTCAGACCTACCCGCCGGGCGTGAGCGTCCGCGCCGGAAACGCGGGGGCCGTGCGGGTCAGCGTGGGCGGCGCTCCAGAAACGGCGCTGGGTGAGGCCGGGCAGGTGCTGACCCGGCAGTTCTAGCGGGGCCGGGTGTAACGGGTCCGGGTCTGTCAGGGTCAGCGTGGACCGCCCTGCGGATCATGCCCAGGTGCCGGGTGGCGTACAGTGAATGGCAGTGAATCCCACCAATCCTTTCCCTGAACCCTCTGGTTCCGGCCCTTCCAGCTCCGGTCCGTCCGGTACTGGGCCGCCCAGCTCTGGCCCCTCGGTGCTGATCTCGCCTGTTCTGGGTCAGGACGCGGCCCTGCCCACCAGCGCGACTCCTGCCCTGCTGCCCTCTGCCGGTGGGCCGATCAATTCACCGCTGCACGCGTCGCCGCCCAACGCCTTCCAGTACCTGTGGCGCATTCCCTGGGTACGGGCCGCCGTCTTCGCGCTGATCGCCTACCTGCTGTACCTGGTGGCGGGGCAGGTCCACACCGTGATCGTGGACTTTCTGGTGGCGTTTCTGATCGCCTACCTGGCCAATCCACTCCTGAACTGGCTGCAACGCGGGCGGGTGGCGCGCGGGCTGGGCGTGTTCTTCGTGGTGTTGCTGTTCTTCGGGCTGTTTGCGCTGGTGGGGCTGCTGCTGGCCACGGTCTCGGGGCAGTTCATCATGCTGGTGCAGAAGCTGCCGGACCAGATCGGCACGCTGGGCACCATTCTGGACCGGCTGGCTGGCTGGCTCACGGAGCGGGGGGTGAGCGGCATGACCAACGCCCGCGAGCAGATCATCACGGCGGCCCAGAGCTATGTTCAGAACCTGGGCGACAATCTTGTGCCGCTACTCAGAAACGCACTGAGTTCTACCGGAACGGTGTTCAGCAGCCTGATCCAGGTGGGCGGCGTTCTGGGGCAGGTCGTGCTGATCTTGCTGCTGAGCATCTATCTGATGGTCGATTACAGCCGGGTCAACGCCACGTTGCTGGCGGTGTTTCCGCGCCCGTGGCAGCCGCGCGCCCTGGAGTTCAGCGGCCTGATCGGCACGGCGGTGGGCGGCTATGTGCGCGGCCAACTGCTGATCGCGCTGTTTATCGGGGTGTTCGTGTGGCTGGGCCTGACCCTCATCGGTGTGCCCAGCGCCGCCGCCATCGGCTTTATCGCCGGGGCCTTCAACATCGTGCCTTACCTGGGGCCGATCATCGGGGCCACACCCGCCATTCTGCTGGCGCTGACCATGCCCAACGTCTTGCTGACCGTGATTCTGGTGATCGTGGTCTTCGTGGTCGCCAACCAGATCGAGGGCAATTTCCTTAGCCCTTACATCCTGAGCCGCACCACCGATCTGCATCCAGTCACGGTGCTGGTGGCCATTCTGGTGGGCGTCTCCCTGCTGGGCTTCGTGGGCGCGCTGCTGGCCGTACCGCTGGTGGCACTGGGCAAACTGTCCTTGCAGAAGTACTACTACCCCAGCCGGATCTACACCGAGGGACCGTAGCCGGGCTGTGGACTGGGAAGAGGGGGAACAGGATGTTGAGTCCTGTTCCCTCTTTTCTCTGTTCTGGAAGGCTTAACGGGCCTTGAACGCCTCCAGCAGGGCAGGCTCGTTCTGGGTCACGTAAGCGCGGGTCAGGATGTTCATGCTGTCCTGGCCCGTCGGCACGATCAACACGTCTTCCAGCCGTGTTCCCTTCATGGGCCGCCAGCCCTGGCCCTGCGGCGTATTCACCTGTGCCGCGCCCTCGCCCGCCAGCGACTGGGCCGTGAACTGCGCGCCGCTGAGACTGAGGAACCACGCCAGGGGCCGGGCGTCACTGTCGTACTGGAGAACGATCTTCTGGACAGGCAAGGGCGGTTTTGTCGTCCAGGTGGTGCGCCGTAATGCGCCGGGGATACGTTCCTTCAGGTCCGCCTGCGCGTCATACGAGCCAGCGGCAGTGAACAGCACCTTTGAAACCAGATCCTCACTTGCGCCCGCCTGCACAGTCTTGCGGCAGCCCGGCAGCGAACACAGCGCCAGCGCGGCCAGCAGGAGGGAAACAGACTTGACCTTCATCACCCCAGACCATACCCCCACAATGGGCAGGCCATGCAGACGAATATCCTGACCGGGTGAGCCTGTATCACCCTGCCCTGCTGCTGACCGGAGCGCTACTAACGGCACTCAACCTGCTGGGCCTGTCCCTGCAACTGGGCTGGCGCAAAAATGCCTCACGCCGCCCGCATCACCTGTTGTTCTTTGCTGTCTGCGCGGGTGTGGTGATCTGTCTGGCGCTGGCCTTTGCGGCGGGGCAGAGGTGGTGGGCGCTGCTGCCCGCGCTGGCGCTGTTGCTGCTGATGCCGCGCACCCGTCCGGGCCGCGCCGGTCACTGGCGGCTGGCGCTGGCCTGCGCGCTCACTTACGGGCTGGGGGCGTGGTGGGCGTGGTGAAAATCCTTCGGCCCAGAGCTGGACCCATGCCCAGCCGGATGTGCCAGGCATGGGCGTCACGCTGGCGCAGGCGCTGGGCACGTACACTCACGGTGGAGCCGTTGCACACGGTGACGACAACGTGCGCGGCAGCCTGACGCCCGGCAAGCTGGCCGATTTCACCCGCCTGGGCGCAGACCCCTTTGCCACCGAACTCTCCCTGTTGCCGGACATCCCGGTGCGCGGCACAACCATCGCCACAACAGTTGTTGCCGAAAGTGAGGCCCCATGACCACTATTCAGAACGATCCCGTGACCCGCAGCCAAGCCTACTTTGACGGCGAGTGGCGCAGCACCCCCAGAACATTTGAAGTCTTCCATCCCGGCAACGGTCAGAGCATCGGGGCAGTGGCCGACTGCACGGCAGACGACGCGCGGCGGGCCATCGACGCCGCCGAAGTCGCCCTGGAAAGCTGGCGCAGGGTCAACCCGTACCAGCGTGGCCTGATTTTGCGGAAATGGAATGACCTGATGTTTGTTCACAAGGAAGAACTGGCCCGCTTGATGACGCTGGAAATGGGCAAGCCGATCACCGAGACGCGCGGCGAGGTGCATTACGCCGCCAGTTTTATTGAATGGTGCGCCGGGGAAGCTGGGAACATCAGCGGCGAGCGCGTCAACATGCGCTTTGACCACAAGCGCGGCCTGACCGCCAGCGGGCCGGTGGGCATCGTCTATGCCGTGACCCCCTGGAATTTTCCCGCCGGGATGATCACCCGCAAGGCCGCCCCCGCGCTGGCCGCCGGCTGCGTGATGGTCCTCAAGCCTGCCGAGCAGAGTCCCATGACCGCGCTGTATCTGGCCGAGCTGTGGCTGGAAGCGGGCGGCCCGCCCAACACCTTGCAGGTGCTGCCCACCAATTCCGCCGCCGAATTTTCTGCGCCGTTCATGGAAGACAGCCGGGTGCGGAAGCTGACCTTCACGGGGTCCACCGCTGTCGGCAGGTTGCTGTACCAGCAGGCAGCGAAGACCATCAAGCGCGTCAGCCTGGAACTCGGTGGCCACGCGCCGTTTCTGGTGTTTGCCGATGCCGATCTGGACAAAGCCGCCCGCGAAGTGGTGGGCAGCAAGTTCCGCAACGCCGGGCAAACGTGTATCAGCACCAATCGCGTGTACGTGCAGCGCGAGGTGGCCGACGAATTCACCCGCATCCTGACCGAGAAGACGCGGGCGCTGGTGCTGGGCGATCCGCTGCTGGACAGCACGGGGGTTGGCCCGGTGGTGGAGCAGGCCGGGCTGGATAAGGTCAGGGCGCAGGTGGAGGACGCCCTGCGACTGGGCGCGACGGCCACCGTGGGCGGCGAGGCGGCAGGCGGCCTGTTCTTTCAACCTACCGTGCTGACGAACGTTCACCCCGACTCCCTGATCCTGCGTGAGGAAACCTTCGGCCCGGTGGCCCCCGTCGTGGTGTTCGACACCGAGGAGGAAGGCCTGCGCCTCGCCAACGATTCGGAATATGGGCTGGCCGCCTACGCCTACACCCGCGATCTGGGCCGCGCCTTCCGGGTGGCCGAGGCACTGGAGTACGGCATCGTGGGCATCAACGACGGTGTGCCGAGCGCGGGTGCGCCGCATGTGCCCTTCGGCGGTATGAAAAACAGCGGTGTGGGCCGCGAAGGCGGACACTGGGGCCTGGACGAGTATCTGGAAACGAAGTTCATCAGCTTCGGCGTGGAGTAAGCGGGACGCTGGGCTGCGGCGAAAACCTCTGAAGGCGAATGCAGTCCGAAGGGGTGTCTCATCAGGTTGATCACCAGATAACCCGGATGCGCCGTTTCCTGCGCCTTCCCACGTCCGGGAAACCAATTTTCTGAGAGCGTGTTTATGAAGTGTCAGGTGCGGGGTCTCGAACGGAGAAAATGCCGTTCAGAACTCCGCCCATTTCCATTTCCAACTCTGGAGTTTTCAAGGTGTATCAGCGCGGCGATCACTGGCTGATCCGGCTCCAGTCGCCACCACATCGCGGGGAACAGGCCAATTTGCCTGCAACGGTTCAGCTCCCCTGCTAGCCTGCCCCCATGACCTCCCCACCCGTTGTTCCTCCTTCCACCTTGCCGCCTCCGGTGACGCCCGCAGTGATCGCGGGGATGCTGGGACGGCGCACCACCAACGGCCCCTTTCGCCCCGATCCGGTCAGCCTTGAACACCAGCACACGCTGATGCGGGTGGCGCAGGCCGCGCCCAGCCATTTCAATTCCCAGCCGTGGCGGTTTGTGCTGATCGAAAGCCCCCAGACCATCGGGCGGGTGGCCGAACTGTCGGGCCAGAGCATGACCGAGCTGATCGACGCCGGGCTGTTCTTCGAGCGCTACCGCCGCTATTTCCGCTTCTCGCAGGCCGAGATGGAGGCCAAGCGCGACGGCATCCACATCGATCATCTGCCGGGACCGCTCAAACCCTTTACGCGGCAGGTATTCAGCGACGCGGGTCTCAAGGTGATGCGCCAACTGGGCGTGCCGAAAAAACTGGGCGAGGACAACCGCCAACTGGTGGCCGGAAGCCCGTTGCTGCTGGCCGCACTGCTGGACAAAACGGAATACCGCCCCAGCGAACTGTCGGGCTTTTACAGTGTGTTCGGGCTGGGCGCGGCCATCGAGAACATCTGGAACGCGGTGGGGGCGCTGGGCATGGGCATCCAGTTCGTCAGCACGCCCGCCGAGATTCCGCGCCACTGGCAGGAGGTCAAGGAATTGCTGGCCGTCCCCGACGATCTGGAATTGATGGCCTTGTTCCGCCTGGGCTACCTGCCCGCAGACCAGAGCCGCCCCACCATCGACTGGAGCAGCCGCCACCGCAAACGCCTGGAGCAGTTCGTGTTCCGCGAAAGCTGTAGCGTCCCGGAGGGAGAGGCCGATGCAACCCCTTCCCAAACCTCTGGACATCCTGAACCCTGACCCATCCCTGCCACTTTTCAGAGGCGCAGACTTTCCCGAATGGAGGCACCACCCATGACCGATAAATCAACGACAACCGAACAACCCAACGCTGCCGACAGCGGCACATTCAAGATCGGCGGAGACCTGAGCGTCAACCGCCTGGGCTTCGGTGCCATGCGGATCACGGGTGACGGCATCTGGGGCGATCCCGCCGATCCCGAGGGCGTGCTGGAAACCCTGCGCCGCCTGCCTGAGCTGGGCGTCAACCTGATCGACACCGCCGACAGCTATGGTCCCGCCGTCAGCGAGGAACTGATCCGCGAGGCGCTGCACCCCTACGACACGGTGGTCATCGCCACCAAGGCCGGACTGACCCGCACCGGCCCCAATGTCTGGACGCCAGTAGGCCGCCCCGAGTACCTCAAGCAGCAGGCGTACATCTCGCGCCGCCGCCTGGGCGTGGACCGGATTGACCTGTGGCAACTGCACCGGATTGATCCCAACGTCCCGAGAGACGAGCAGTTCGGGGCCATCCGTGAACTGATGGATGAGGGCGTGATTCGCCACGCCGGACTCTCGGAGGTGAGTGTGGAGGAAATCGAGGCCGCCCGTGAGGTGTTCCCGGTGTCCACCGTCCAGAACCTGTACAACCTCGTGAACCGCAAGTCCGAGGACGTGCTGGACTACTGCGAGAAGGAAAATATCGGGTTTCTGCCGTGGTTCCCCCTGGCGGCGGGCAGTCTGGCAAAGGACGGCAGTGTGCTGGACGAGGTTGCCAAGCGTCTGAACGCCAGCCCCTCGCAGGTGGCCCTGGCCTGGGTGCTGAAGCGCAGCCCGGTAATGCTCCCCATTCCCGGTACCGGCAAGGTGCGCCACCTGGAAGAAAACGTGGCCGCCGCCAGCCTGACCCTGACCGACGAGGATTTCAAGAAGCTCGACGAGGTGGGCCGGGCCGAGTGGGAAAAGAACCAGAAATAAGTTGCAGGTTATGACGAGGCGGGCGGGTGAGATTCAGCCCGCCCGTTTCCTGTTTTTCCCCACCACTCCGCGCCACAATGGCCGAATGAGTTCAGCCGTTTCACTGCCCGTCCTGCGTTCCCTGGTCACCGGATCGCCGCCCTATCAGGTGGCCCAGTCCGAGATCAGGGAGGCGGCCCGCACGCTGTTTCCACGCATGGCCGCGCGCCCGCACCTACTTGACGTGTTCAGCAATGCCCAGATCGAGTTGCGCGCGCTGTCACGTCCGCTGGGCTGGTATCTGGAGCCGCGCGGCTTTGGCGAGAAGAACGCCGTCTTTATCGAGCAGGCCCGCGCCTTGATCACCCGGCTGGGGGCGGAAGCCCTGGCCCGCGCCGAGCTTCGCCCCACCGAGCTCGACGCGGTGATCGTGGTCAATACCAGCGGCCTCAGCACGCCCAGCCTGGACGCGTGGCTGATCGAGTCGCTGGGCATGGGCCGTCATGCGGCGCGGCTCCCCATCTGGGGTCTGGGCTGTGCGGGCGGCGCGGCGGGGCTGGCGCGGGCCGCCGATCTGGTGCGCGCAGGCTTCAAGCGCGTGCTGTACGTGGCGGTGGAACTGTGCAGCCTGACGCTGGTCAAGGGCGACGAATCCAAGAGCAACTTCGTGGGCACGGCGCTGTTTTCCGATGGCGGCGCGGCCCTGGTGGTCACGTCGCCTGACGTTCCCGGCCCACCGCCCCTGCTGTCCCTTCACGGCGCATACAGCACGCTGATCGAGAACAGCGAGGACATCATGGGCTGGGACGTGGTGGACGACGGCCTGAAAGTGCGCTTCAGCCGCGATATTCCAGCCCTGGTGCGTGGCATGATGCGCGGCAATGTCGCTGAGGCGCTGGCCGCCCACGGCTGGACTCAGGAGGAGATCAGCACATTCATCGTCCATCCTGGCGGCGTCAAGGTGCTGAGCGCCTATGAGGAAGCGCTGGACCTCCCGTCAGGCGCGCTGGACAGCAGCCGCGCGGTGTTGCGCGCCCACGGCAACATGAGCAGCGTTACCGTTCTGTTTGTGCTGGAAGAAGCCCTGAAAGCTGGGCCACGCGGCAAGGCACTGTTAAGCGCGATGGGACCGGGTTTCAGCGCCGAGCATGTGCTGCTGGAACTCTGACCAGCCATAGAAAATGGACCGTGGCGAAACTGCCAGCGGTCCATTTTTCGCTTCCAACGGTTTAGATTTTCTCGTTCGCGTCCACGGTCTTGTCGGGGTCTGCCGGAGCGCCGCTGGCAGGCAGGCCATCTTTCAGGCCACCGAAGCTGGACGGGTTGATCGCGTCGCCGCCCTGCCCCTCGGCGCGGGGGTCAAGCGTGCTGGACACCTGCTGTGCCGTAGAGGTGCCAGCCCCGTCCCCAGCATTCTTGTCGCTCATGGCGTCCACCACGGCCTGCGCCTCGGCGTCGCTGGGGGTCTTGGGGGTGCCGGTTTCCCACTTGTCGGTGGTCTGCACATCGGTTTGCTGGACATTGGTTTCGGCCTGTGACTGCGGTTTACCTTCTCCCATATAGACTCCTTTTCTGGCTTGCGGTTACGAGCGCTGGTTGGGGTTTTTCAGGGTGTCGGTGCCGATAACGCTCTCCGGCAGGTTCTCGGCCTGTCTGGCCTTCTCCTGCATCCCGGTCTTCTGCACACCCTTGATGTCATGCAGATCATTGGTGTCCTTGCTGCCGCCCTGCGGACTGTGGCCTTCCTGGGCAGGATGGTTGGTCTGGTTGCTGCTCGGGGTGGTCTCTGGTTTGCCTTCTCCCATGATTGGAACCTCCTGAATTTGAGTGGTTTCAGGGTAGAGGAAGCGGGGTGGGCGGTGGTGCGAGGCGGGTTTACAGAGCTTTGGGGCTTGGGCGGGTACTCAGATTTCAGCGGCTGCTGCCGTAAGCTGCGGCCAATGCAAACCTGGATGGTGGTTGTTCAAGTGGTCCTGCTGGTGCTGGGAGTGCCTCTGGTCATCCTGGCCGTCGTCGTGGCGATCTTTGCAGGTGGCGAGGGAAGCCCGATAGGACAGTCTCTCTTCGTGACTTTCATGACTGTTCCGCTGGTCTATCTGGTGGCTTTGCCAACTTCGGTGTGGCTGTCCATCAGAAAAAGGGGTGGCCATGCCCTGGCTGCGGCGGCTTTCCCCTTCCTCTATCTCCTGCTGGCGTTCATCCTGGCTGCCATCTGGGCTGATCTCCCTTCGCGCTGATTTCTGGTCTGAAAAGGCTGCGCCACGGGTTTGCTTTTCTGGCTATCCCGTGCGGTCAACCTTCCCTATGAGAGGAGCAACGATGAAACCCTGGTCTATTTTCGGTCTGATCGTCCTGCTGATTCTGGGAGCGGTGCTGACCTTTTTTACCGCTGTGGCAGCGGCCTTCGCCACCGATAGTGGCGCTCAGGATCCAATAGGGGCGCATTTCTCAGAGACGATGTTTACCGTGCTGTACGTCTATCCCGTCTGTCTGATCGCCACGCTGGCGCTGATGATCATGCGGCGCGGCAGGCTGGCGTTGCTGGCGGCAGTTTCCCCATTTATCTATGTTATCGGGGCATTCATTTACACCGCTACAGTCACCAGAAATTTCTGACTCCGCCTGCTGAGTGATCAGGCGTTTTACAGTCGGTGCCGCAGTAAACGGAGGCCCATGAACACCACGAACACGGTGCCGCCCTCGTGTGCGATGACGCCCAGCGGCAACGGAATCTTTCCGGCCACAGCCAGCGGCGCGATGATCAGGATGACCCCGAAGGCGAAGGCCAGGTTCAGGAAGACGGTGCGGCGGGCATCTTTGGCCAGTTTCACGGCTCCGGCCAGTTTGCCCAGATCGTTTTTCATCAGCACCACGTCGGCGCTCTCGATGGCCACGTCGGTGCCGCTGGCGACGGCAATGCCGAGATCGGCGCGGGCCAGGGCCGGAGCGTCGTTCACGCCGTCGCCCACCATCGCCAGCGGGCCGGGCAACTCACCCATGATCCGCAGCTTGTCCTCGGGTAGCAACTCGGCGCGGTACTCGCTCAGGCCGATCTGGGCGGCCACGGCCTGGGCCACCTCCATCTTGTCGCCGGTCAGCATCACCTGATGTTCCACGCCCGCCGCCCGCAGGCTGGAAATGGCTTCAGCGATGCCTGGGCGCAGCGTATCGGCCACGCCCATCACAGCCAGCACGCGGTTGCCCACGCCCACGATCACGGTGCTGCTGCCCTCGGTATTCAGCTCACGCAGGGCGGCGTCCTGAATGGGGGAGAGGCTGGCCCCCTCGCGCGTCATCAGGCGGAGGTTTCCGGCCCAGGCCAACTCGCCGCTGTCCAGCGTGGCCTCAATGCCCATTCCGGGTACGGCCTGCGCGTTTCGGACGGCAACCGGAGACACGCCCCGCTCACGCGCCAGCGTCACCACCGCCCGCGCGATGGGGTGTTCGCTGTGACTTTCCAGGCCAGCGGCCAGCGCCAGCGCCCCCGCTTCATCGTCGGCCACTATGCGGGCCACCGTCATTTTTGCCTGAGTCAGCGTGCCGGTCTTGTCGAAGGCCACCGTGTTCACGCGGGCCAGGGTGTCCATCGCCGCGCTGCTCTTGAACAGCACGCCGCCGCGCGCCGCCGCCGCCATCGCGCTGAGCATCACGGCAGGGGTGCTGATCACCACCGCGCAGGGGCTGGCCACCACCATGAAGGTCATGGCGCGGTACCAAGAGACATCCAGCGACAGCTTGAATCCGTAATGCAGCAACGCGAACACCAGCGGCACCAGCACGATCACCACCGTCGCGTAGGGGCTTTCCCAGCGCTCGGTAATGGTCTCAGTGCGGCTCTTGGCGGTCTGGGCCTGCTCCATCAGCGCCACCAGCCGGGCCAGCGTGCTGTCTCCCGCTGGGCGAACCACTTCGGCCTCCACGCTGCCGTTCAGGTTGATGGTGCCGGAGGCCAGTTCCGCGCCCACCGTCTTATCAATCGGCAGGCTTTCCCCGGTGATGGGCGACTCGTCCACCGCCGTATGCCCTAGCGTCACGCGGGCGTCGGCGGCGATGCGCTCGCCGGGTTTGACGATCAGCACGTCGCCAATCTGAATCTCGCCCAGCTCGCACCAGCGTTCGCGTCCGTCGCGCCGCACGGTGGCCCCCGCCGGGTTCAGGTCCATCAGGGCGCTGATGGCGTTCTTGGTGCGGCCCATCGCCCAGTCCTGGAGGGTGTTGCTGAGGCTAAACAGGAACAGCAGAATGGCCCCGTCCGCCGCCTGCCCGATGCTCGCCGCGCCCAGGGCGGCCACCACCATCAGCAAATCGACGTCCAGCTTCCTTTCCACGAACAGGCTGTGCAGCGCCTCGCGCCCGGCGGGAATGCCCCCCGCTAGGTACGCGACGAGGTAGCCACCCCACATCACGAAAGGGTTGTTGATTAAATACTGCCCCGCTGCGCCCACCAGCAGGCCCAACAGGGTCAGGCCAGTCATGGTGACGGCAAAGCGCAGTTCGGGTGAGACGTTGAAGTGGGGCTGGCGGCTGGGGGCGGCAAAACTGGCCGGGGTAGATGTAGTCACGAAGCCTCCTGGGCGAGAATTCTTAACAGGAATAATTCTCAATAAGCCCATTCTATTCCCCCGCTATTACAAACTCAACGCCCCATCCTGAGCGGAGAAGTCAGGATGGGGCGGGGTTCTTCGGACTTATGTTCTGTAACGTTGCCCAGGGTGTACGCTCAGTCATGAGACATCTGCTGACGCTGATCCTGGCCGCCACCGTCACCTTTGCTGCGGCGAACGAGCGCATTCCAGTCAATCAGGTGCGCTTCTCTTCCACCTCGGCGCGGGTGATGGTCCTGAGTTCGGGGGTGCGGGACGGCTCCGGCTTCGGCACGGCCAGCCTGAAGGTGTTCAGTACGGCGACGGGGGCGCAGCTCTACAGCCGCCAGAAAACGGCAGATGCCCTGCCCAACACGCTGCGCTGGAATCTGCTGACCACGCCGCCCACCCCGGCCACGCTGTCTGCTTACGGCCTGACGCCGGGGGCCGTGTCCGCCGCGAAATACAACCGCGTGTATCCGCAACCGTTTCCGCAGTGGAGTGACGGTCTGGGCGCGGGACAGACTGGAATCATCAACGTGGCGCTGTGGTCTGTCCCCGTGCCGATCAAGCTGAATGTGTACGCCCTGCCCTCGGCCTGCCCGTATGGCGATCTGCTCGAGCCGGGCAGCGTTCCCGCCGGATTCAGCCTGACCGTGAACACGCAGACCATCCACCAGGATCTGAGCCTGCCCGCAGACCGCAAGTGCGCCGCCCGGTACTCGCTGGAGCGCGTGGACGTGCGCGGCAACCGCGTGCTGGTGACCGTGCGCGCCTACGGGCCGGGCTTCGAGGGGCCGGATGCCACCCCGATTTTTATCGCGGCCACACTCCGTTAAGACCCCTACGCCTGCCCCACCACCGCCTGCATCAGCGCCCGCATGGCGTCCAGTTCCTCGGCGTTGATGGAGTGGCCCAGCCCCGGAAAAACGCGGGCATCCACCGCCGCGCCTCGTGAACGCAGCAGTTCCGCGCTGGCCTGAAAACGGTCCAGCGGAATATGCGCGTCGTCCGGGGCGTTGCCCATGAACACGGGCAGGCCGTCCAGATCGCCCGTCCCGTCCAGCGTGATCAGCGCGCCGCTCAGGGCCACCACGCCGCCCAGCTTCACCCCGCTGCGGCTGGCATATTCCAGCGCCAGACACGCGCCCTGGCTGAAGCCGCCCAGCACCACGTTCTGCGGAGGAATGCCCTGCGCTTCCAGTTCGGCCAGCAGGGCGTCCACGGTGGCCAGCGCGGCGTCCAGATGCGGCTGGTTCTGTTCCAGCGGGGCCAGGAACGATTGCGGATACCAACTGTTGCCGTCCGCCTGCGGGGCCAGATAGGTGAAGGCGCTCAGGTTCAGGTCTCCCTCCAGCGAGAGGATGTCCTGCGCCGTCGCCCCGCGCCCGTGCAGCAGAACGGCGGCCACGCGTGCCTCGCCCAGCGGGCGTCCAGCCGTGAGAACCTGAATGCCGGAGGGTGCGGCTTCCTCCTGAATGGCCGGAGCTGTCCCCAGGTCCCGCGTTCCCAGCGTCAAGCCGTATTCGGGACTGACGATGCGCGGCAGGTGCGCCTCGATGGTGGGGCGGCGGGCCTCGTACCACTCAGGCAGCTTGAGGTGTTTGCCCAGCTCATCCACCGGCTCGTCGTCGGGGAAGCCGGGGGCATCGGTGGCGATCTCGAACAGGATGCCGTTGCTTTCCCGGAAATAGATGCTGTGGAAATACTGGCGGTCCTGCACCGGGGTGGGCCGGAAGCCCGCTGCCGTCAGTTGCCCCATGTACGCGGTCTGCTGCTCGTCGTCGCGGGTCCGCAGCGCGACATGATGCACGCTGCCCGCCCCGAAGGAGCCGCGCGGCTGACCGGGCCGTTCCACCACGTCCACGAACAGGCCCACGCCCGCGCCACCGTCGTCATCGCCGCTGCCCCGGAAGCGGGTGCGCTGGCCTTCCGCGTCGTCCTCGCTGCCCACTTCGGTAAATCCCAGTTGACCCACCAGCAGATCGCGCACGGCCCCGGTTTCCCCCACCCAGCCGGTGACCGAGTGAAAACCGCGCAGAGCGTGTTCGGGCGGGATGGGCGAGGCGGGCCACTCCTCCACGGGTGCGCCGTCCTCGAAGATAAGTTCCACCCACGTTCCGTCCGGGTCATCTACCGTCAGGAACTTCTGCCCAAAGCGCATGCCCCCGCTTACCTCCAGCCCCAGCGCGGTCAGGCGGCCCAGCCAGTAGTCGTACGAGGCCGCCGGGGCGCTGTAGGCCGTCGCCACAATTTCGCCGTTGCCGCGCACGCCACGCGCCGCACCGGGCCAGGGAAAGTGGGTCATGATCGTGCCCGGCTGCCCGGTGCGGTCGCCGTAATACAGGTGATAGGTGCCGGGATCATCGAAATTCACGGTCACCTTGACCATGCGCTGCCCCAGCACGTTGGTGTAGAAGTCGATGTTGCGCTGCGGATCGCTGGCCATCACCGTGACATGGTGCAGGCCCTGGACCGGGGAAATCTGGCTGGAAGAGGAGGAAGTCATGCGGTGATAATAGATTAACGTTAAGCGGTTTTCAAGCAGAATCTGGACAGAGGCTGTTCTCGGGAGACCAGAGACTATTTTCTCTGGGGGTGCGTTTTCTTTGTGCCAGAGAGCAGTTCTGTCTGTCTGAAAAACAGGGTGAGCGCTTTCTAAACCTTTGCTCTCCGTGTCGGTGCGGCCTCGCCCCGATCCGCATCCCGCCTCTGGGCTTCCAGTCCGATCTTGCGGGTCAGAATGGTGAGCTGCTGCAACTCATCCGGTTCCAGCACCCCGAACAGTTCCCGAATGCCGCGCACATGGCCGGGCAGAATCCGCTCGATCAGGCTGCGCCCTTCCTCTGTCAGGGAAATCTGGAAGGCGCGGCGGTCTGCTGGATTGCGCTCCCGGCTGACCTGCTGGTCCCGCTCCAGGTTGTCGATCACCATCGTCAGGTTGCCGCTGGAGCGCAGGATCTTGTCGGCCAGTTGGCGCTGACTCAGCGGCCCCAGGTGAAACAGCGCCTCCAGCACCGCGAACTGGCTGAGGGTCAGGCCGTGGTCTGCCAGATGCCGGTTGGCCGCGACTTCCACCGCGTGCGCGCCCCGCCACAGCTTGATATAGGCGTCCAGCGCCGCGCGTTCATCGGCGTTGCCTGCGAAATGGTTAGGCATGACGGGCATCCTGGCCCGCAGGCCACAAGGAAATCAAGCGGTGAATTAAGAGGTTCAGGATCGGCCCTGCCCCCGCTGCCCGGCGCGGTACTCCTCGGTGGCCAGACGGATGCACGCGGCGACGGCGCTCATGGCAATATAGACCTCGCCCACGGGCGGGCGCGTCGGCGCAATGCGGATGTTGCGATTGCCGGGGTCCTTGCCGTCCGGGTAGGTGGCCCCGGCGGGGGTCAGGCTCACGCCCGCCGCATCGGCCAGTTCCACCACGCGGGCGGCCACGGGGGCGGTGGTGTCCAGGCTGATGAAATAGCCGCCCTGCGGATTGGCCCAGGTGGCGAAATCGTCGCCCTCGCCCAGTTCGGCGCGCAGGGTCTCGCCCACCGCGCGGAACTTGGGGGCAATCAGGGCGGCGTGGTCGCGCATCAATCCATCGATGCCACCGGGATAACTGCCCAGAAACTTGACGTGCCGCGCCTGCTCGGGCTTGTTGGGGCCGATGCTCTGGGCGTTCAGGTACTTGGACATCCATTTGATATTGTCCTCGCTGGTGGCCACGAACCCCAGCCCCGCCCCCGCCAGCGTGATCTTGCTGGTGCTGGCAAACACGAAAGCCCGGTCAGGATGCCCCGCGTCCCGGCACAGCGTCACGAAGTTAACAGTTTCGGGTGGCGTGCCCAGATGGTGCGCGCGGTAGGCATCGTCGGCCAGGATGGTGAAATCGGGGGCAGCGGCCTGGAGCGCGGCCAGTCGCTGTGCCTTCGCGGCGCTGATGGTCTCGCCGCCGGGATTGCTGTAGGTGGGCACGAACAGCAGTCCTTTGATGTTCGCGTCCTCTGCCGCCAGCCGCTCAATGGCGTCCAGATCGGGGCCGTCGTGCTGCATGTCCACCGTCACCAGATCGAAGCCCAGGGTTTGGAGCAGCAGGAAGTGCCGATCATAGCCGGGGATGGTCACGATGAATTTGGGCTTGCTCTCGCCCTTCACCCACGGCCCCTTGCTGCCGCGTACGCCGTGCAGCAGCGCGAAGGTCAGCACGAAGCCCTGCAATTCCAAAGAGGCGTTGTTCCAGACGATCACGTTCTCGGCCTTCACGTCCAGATAATCCGCGAACATCTTGCGTGCGCTGGGCAGCCCGGCAATTCCGCCCGGATAGTTCCGCAGATCGATGCCGTCCATGCTCAGGTCCGTCTCGCCCAGTGTCCCCAACAGACCGTTAGACAGGTCAAAATCCGCGTCGGAAGGCTGGCCGCGCTGCATGTTCAGTTTCAGCCCCCTGGCGCGAATGGCGTCGTAGGCGGTCTGGGCGGCGCTCAGGGCATCGGCGGCGGCAGGTGCGGAACCATCACGGGTCATGCCTGTACGTTACCCGTTTGGCGGGGCCGGGGGGGTGAGGTTGTTTGGCGGGGCCGTCTGCCCTGAGGAACGGGGCGAGTGAACCAGTGTGCGCCGCACGGCGTTGCCCTCTATGGCCTGACCGCCTGAATCTGCCCGATAATCCGGTCCATCAACCCGTCCAGCTTCCCATCCACCACCTGCCGCGCCGGGTCCGCGTCGTACCACGCCAACACTTCCTGCACGCCGCGCGCATAGGGGATGGTGGCGTTGAATTCCGGCACCAGACGCTTGATCTTGGTGTTGTCGAAAACGGCGCTGTGGGCCTTGTCGCCCAGCAGACCTGCGCCCCAGTCGGGCGCAAAGGCGGCAATGACCTCGGATGGAACGTGGACGAGCTGGGCCTTGACGCCCGCTGCCCCGGCCACCAGCTCGAAAATCTGGTTCCAGGTCAGCCATTCGTCACCCGTGATCTGCACCGCCTCGCCGATCACCGCTGGGCGGCCCAGCAACCCCACGAAGCCCACGGCAAAGTCGCGGTGGTGGGTCAGGGTCCACAGCGAGGTGCCGTCGCCGTGAACGATCACGGGTTTGCCCCGGCGCATGCGGTCCACCACGGTCCAGCCACCGTCCATCGGCAGCAGCGTGCGGTCATAGGTGTGCGAGGGCCGCACGACAGTCACCGGAAAGCCGTCCTCGCGGTAGGCGCGGGTCAGGCGGTCCTCGCAGGCGATCTTGTCGCGCGAGTACTGCCAGAACGGGTTGTGCAGCGGCGTGGATTCCGTGATCGGCAGGTGCCCCAGCGGCTTCTGGTACGCGGAGGCCGAACTGATGAACACATACTGCTTGGTCCGGCCCGCGAACAAGTCCAGATCGGTCTCGATATGTTCGGGCGTGAAGGCCACCCAGTCCACCACCACGTCGAATTCCAGATTGCCCAGCGCCAGATCATCCAGCGTTTGGCGCACACTGCCCGGATCGCGGATATCGCCTCTCAAGACCTTCGCGCCGTCTGGCACGGGCCGCGAGGACTCTCCACGGTTGAGCAGGTACAGCTCCATCCCCTGCGCCAGCGCCAGTTCCGAACACGCTGAACTGATGATCCCCGTGCCGCCGATAAACAGAACCTTCATACCTGTCCTCCCTGGTGGGCTGCGCCGTCCTCGCCCAGCGTGTCCCGCCAGCGGTGCTGTGGCTCGAACCCCAGTTTCTCGCGGGCGTGGTCGATGCTCAGCAGCGTTTCATAGTCCTTCAGCGATTCCCGGAGGGGTACGCCCGGAAACACCTGCGCCATCAGCGTGCGCGAGGGCTGCGGCATGACGGTGTCGGCGGCGGCGATGATGAAGCTGCTGGCCCCCTGGAGGGGCGCGCTCAGCGCCAGGCGGCAGGCCAGCGCGGCGTCCCGCTCGTCAATGTAGCCCCACAGGTTCCACTTGCGCGCGTGGGGATCGGGCCACGCCAGCTCTGGGAAACGGCGGTACTCCTCCGGCCCCAGAATGTTGGAGAAGCGCAGGGCCACGAAGGGAATGCCCGAGTGACGTGCAAAATCCTCCGCCATCGTCTCCGTGACCACTTTACTCAGGGCATACGACGACTTGGGGTGTGGGTAATGCGCCTCGTCCACCGGGGCGTAGTGGGGCGGCACGTCGAAGGGCAGGCCCAGCGTGGTTTCACTGGACGCCCAGACCACCCGCTCCAGCCCCAGCATGGTGGCCGCTGTAAAGACGCTGTGGTTCATGGTCACGTTCTGCACGAAGGTGTGGTGCGGGGCCTGAAGGTCCGGGGCGGGAATATTGGCCAGATGAACCACGCTGCCCGCGCCGTGCATGACCTCCAGCGTCTGGCCCAGATCAGTCAGATCGGCGCGCAGAACGGCTTTTAAGGAGCCGGAAAATTCGCCCTCTGGCCTTGGGATGGGCTGGGTGTCCACGGCAATGACCTCATGGCCGTGTTCCAGCAGATGTTTCAGGGCCGCGCGTCCGGCCCGGCCCGCCGCCCCCGTCAGGACCACTGGCCCCGCCGGAGGGGTCTGGGGGCTGGCCTTTACCATGCGTAGGCTTCGGGGGCCTGTCCGCCGGGGCCGGGCCAGATGCCGTCCAGCTTTTTCAGCGTTTCGTCGCTCAGCTTGATGTCCAGCGCTTTCAGTGCGCCGCCAAGTTGCTCTGCCGTGCGTGGGCCGATGATCGGGGCGGTCACGGCGGGCTGGTGCAGCAGCCACGCCAGCGCCACGTCCGCCGGGGATTCGCCCAGCTCCTTACACAGCGCCTCGTACTGCTCCAGTTGCGGGCGGTGTTTGTCGATCTGCTTTTGCATGTTCTCGCCCGCGCGGCGGCCCTCACTGGCCTTTTGCAAGGCACCGCCCAGCAGGCCGCCGCCCAGTGGACTCCAGGGAATCAGGCCCAGCCCCAGCGCCTGACAGGCCGGAATGACCTCCAGCTCGATGGTGCGCGCCGACAGGTTGTACAGGCTCTGCTCGGACACCAGACCCATGAAGTGGCGCTGGGCGGCCAGCGTGTTGGCCTGCGCGATGTTCCAGCCCGCGAAGTTGCTGCTGCCCACGTACAGCACCTTGCCTTCGCGCACCAGTTGTTCCATCGCCTGCCAGACCTCTTCCCAGGGCGTCGCGCGGTCAATGTGGTGCATCTGATACAGATCGATGTGATCGGTCTTCAGGCGGCGCAGGCTGTCCTCGCACGCCTTGCGGATGTGGTACGCCGAGAGTTTCTGATCGTTGGGACCGTCGCCCATCTTGCCGTAGACCTTGGTGGCCAGCACGATTTTGTCGCGGTTGCCGGGGTTGCTTTCCAGCCAGCGGCCCACGATCTGCTCGGTCACGCCCTCGCCGGGCTGGCGGCCATACACGTCGGCGGTGTCGAAGAAATCGACACCCTTGTCCAGCGCCATGTCCATGATCTTGTGACTGTCCTGCTCAGTGGTTTCGGGACCGAAGTTCATGGTGCCCAGACACAGGGGACTGACTTTCAGGCCAGTGCGGCCCAGATGACGGTAATCCATAGTTGACGCCTCCTTGGGTTTTGCTCTGCCTCCGACGCTACACCCGCAGGCGCGGCGGCGTCATCCCTGGCGCGGCCTTCATGATTTCGGCAGCGGCGGCAACAGGTCGGCAATAGAAGGTCAACCTGCATCCCCGCAAAACCAAAGACGGCCTCACCGGGTACGGAGGCCGTCTGTCAAAGAAAGTTATCGGTTCAATTCAGCTTCAGTTACTGTTTCCGGAACCGTCCGGTCCCGGCTCGGGCCGCGTGTCTGGGGAGGTGGCTGGGGGCGTCTCATGCATAACGACGCCTGTTTCGCTGCCCCCGATCATCTGGCGCAGCTCCTCGATCACGGCGCGTTCCTTGTCGTTCACGCGTTCGCCGCCGATGCCCAGGAATCCGCCTTCCTTGGCGGCCTCGGCGGTGCGCTGAGCCACCAGCATCAGCATCTCGCGGTAGGCGGCGGCGTCCGCTGCGCTGGTCTTGGCATTGACCAGCCACATGGCTTGCCGCACGCCTTCCAGGCTCTGGTTTTTCACGTCCTCCACGTTGCGGGCGCGTTCCTGCTCCGGCGCTCTGGCGGCAGGCTGGCCCAGCAGATCGGCGGCCATCGCCTCCATCAGCGGGGTGCGGCTGTCCCTGCTCACGCTTTCGCGCACGGCGTTGGCTATCGCCTGGGCCTCGGCCAGCAGGCCCGTCACGCCGCTGGGGCTGGAGGCCACCACCGCCGCCCCTGCCCGTCCGGGGCCAGTCATGACCTTGAACCACTCGTCTGCCGTGAAGTTGTCTTTAAGGCTCATGGGTTCAGCTTAGTGCAGCGGGAACTGAAGCGGAATCGCGAGCTTACCCACGGGTCTTCACATCCTCCAGATTCAGGCGCACCCGCTCGGTGTCTTCGCGCACGCTGCGCTCGTCGGGCGACAGGCCGTGGCTGCCGAACATCCCGCCCGCCGCCCGCGCTCCGCCCATCGCGTCGCCGCGCGTCTGGTCCGGCGGCACCAGCGGCTTGATCTTGAAGGCCAGCACGATCAGGGCAAGGGGAAGCGCGACAAAGATGAGGGCGGCCCACACCTCAGCAGCCCGCCACGCCCGGAGGCCCTTCTTGCAGGTGGGCGCGGCCCCAGGTGTCGATGGCATCGATGACGCTCTGGAGTTCGCGGCCCACCGGGGTCAGCGTGTAGACGCTGCGGGCCAGCTTGCCGTGCGTATCCTCGGTACGCTTGCCGATGATCTTGAGCGTTTCCAGGTGTTCCAGACGCTGGGTCAGTGTGGCGCTGTTGCAGCCGCCCACCGCGCGGGCCAGCTCGTTGAAGCCCTTTTCGCCGTCCAGCAGCGCGCGGACGATGTGCAGCACCCACTTCTCCTGCAACACGCCGATGGCCCGGTAGACCGGGCAAAAGCCCTTCTCGACCCCCTGGGCAGAGGGTCCGGGAGCGGAAAGTTCCGTGTTCATGGTAGGATTCTACACCTAAACGCAAAACCAATTAAGGCGCGGATTACACCGCTTGACTTTATAAACTAGTGGGCGTAGCGTAGCGGACATGACCGCCACCCTGACCCCGCTCCAGACCGTCGCGCCCCTCACCGTTGCCGAGGCCATCGAAACCCGCCGCAGCATTCGCAAGTTCGTGCAGGAACCCATGAATCAGGGCGATCTGCATGAGATCCTGCGCCTCGCCAGCCTGGCCCCCAGCGCCTGGAATGCCCAGACCTGGCGCTTCGCCGTGGTCCAGACCGCCGAGATTAAAGAGCAGCTCATGGCCGCCGCCTACGGCCAACCGGCAGTCGGCAGTGCGCCCGCCGTGATCGTGGTCTACAGCGACATGGAAGACACCCTGAACACCGTGGAAGACACCGCCCACCCCGGTATGGGTGACGAGGGCCGCGCCGGACAGCGCAAGACTTTCGACGGTGCTTTTGGCGGTCAGGACATGGCCCAGCGCGGCGCGTGGGGTCTGTCTCAGGCTAACATCGCCTTCGGCTTCGTGATGCTGGCGGCGCGCGGCCTGGGCTACGACACCGTGCCCATGCTGGGCTTCCAGCCCGACAAGGTCCGCGAACTGCTGGGTCTGCCCGAACACGTTCAGTTCGCTGGCCTGCTGCCCATCGGCAAGCGCGCCGAGGACGGCTTCCCGCACCACCGCCACGACGTCGAGCGCGTCACCAAGTTCTACTGAAGTTCTGAATTCTGAGCCGCCCTCCGAAGTGGGGGCGGTTTTTGCGGGCTGTGATTTTGCCCAGCGAAACACATCCGCCGCTTTGCCTATTGACGTAATTTGTTCGGGGAATTACATTTAAGCCGAAACTCTGCGTGAGTCGCGTCAAATCCCATGCCTGCCCTCCTGCCCTAAGAAGCCCCCCTCCCCGAAGAAGGTCCTGTCATGTCCAAACGCCCCGCCGCCCTGATTTTTATTCTCATCACTGCACTGATCGACATCATGGGCATCGGGCTGATCATCCCGGTGCTGCCGGGGCTGGTCAAGGAACTGGCTGGATCGGAGGCGGCAGGGGCGCGCGACATCGGCCTGCTGACGGCGGCCTACGCGCTGATGCAGTTCGTCTTTGCCCCGATTCTGGGCACTCTGAGTGACCGCTACGGGCGGCGGCCCGTGCTGCTGCTGAGCCTGCTGGGGATGGCGCTGGATTACCTGCTGCTGTTCTTTGCGCCTACCCTGTGGTGGCTGCTGATTGGCCGCCTGATCGCTGGGGTCACCGGGGCCAGCCTGACGGTGGCGAACGCCTACATTGCCGACGTGACGCCTCCTGCGGACCGTGCCAAGAACTTTGGCCTGCTGGGCGCAACGTTTGGCCTGGGCTTTATCCTGGGGCCAGCGCTGGGCGGGCTGCTGGGCGAGTATGGGTTGCGGGTGCCGTTTCTGGTGGCGGCGGCCCTCAGCGGCTTAAATCTGCTGTACGGCTACTTCGTGCTGCCCGAATCGCTGCCTGCCTCGGCGCGGGGCAAACGGCTGAACCGCAAGGACCTCAACCCCCTCACACCCTTGAAGGCGCTGGGCGAGTACGCGCTGCTGCGGAGTCTGGCGCTGACCTTTGTGCTGCTGGGGCTGGCCGGGCAGGTCATCTTCAGCACCTGGGTCCTGTACACCGAGGGCGTGCTGAGCTGGACGCCGCTGCAAAACGGAATCGCACTGGCCTTTTTCGGTCTGCTGACGGCGGTGGTGCAGGGCGGATTGATCGGCATTGCGATAAAAAAGCTGGGCGAGCGGCGCACCATCCTGCTGGGGCTGGCGCTGTCCACCGCCGAATTCCTGCTCCTGAGCGTGGCGCGCAGTTCCCCGGTGCTGTACGCCTCATTGGTGGTGGGCGCGGGGGGCGGGCTGGCGCAACCGGCCATCCAGGGCCTGATCAGCCGACAGGTCAGCGAGACCGAGCAGGGCCGCGTGCAGGGCGCGATCACCAGCCTGTCCAGTCTGGTGGGTGTGGTGGGGCCGATTGTCGCCACCGCCGTCTTCGCCTATTTCAATGGCGGCGGCGCGTCTGTGCGCGTGCCGGGGGCGGCCTTCATCATGGGAGCTGCGCTGTCGCTGGCGGGCCTGTTCATGATCTGGTCCGTGCTGCGCCGCACGCTGGAAGAGGCGACGCTGGGCGGCGTGGGCGACTGAGGTTTGCCTGTAACCCAGTCTTGCCTACAGATGAAGGGAGCCTCCCCATTGCTCTCGTCCACGCGCGGCCCAGTTGCGACAGACTGGGAGCGATGTGGCGGCAAGCAAAGTGAGACTGATCTTGATGGGCGTGTCCGGCAGTGGTAAGACCACGCTGGGGCAGGCGCTGGCGGCGCGCACTGGCTGGCCGTTTCTGGACGGCGACGACTTTCATACCAGTGAGGCACGCGCGAAGATGGCCGCCGGGCTGGGCCTGAGCGACGAGGACCGTCAGCCGTGGCTGGAACGGTTGCGTGCCGAACTGCTGGCGCTGCCCGATGTGATCCTGGCGTGTTCCTCGCTGCGCCATAGCTACCGCGACGTGCTGCGCGTGCCGCACACCCGTTTCGTGTTTCTGAACGTGCCACCGTCGCTGCTGCTGGAGCGTCTGCAAGAGCGCGGTGGACATTACGCCCACGCCGATCTGCTGCCCTCGCAGTTGCAGACGCTGGAGCCGCCGGACCGGGGAGAGGCTGATGTGCTGACCCTGCATGTCACGGCGCAGGACTCATCTGCTGATCTGACACGCATCACGCTGTCTGCCCTGGGAATTGCCGATGCCCGCTAAGGCCGCGAAGAAAGCGTTTGGTGGGGGCCGCAAACCTTCCGAGCGGCCCAGCAAGATTTGCCCGGTCTGTGGGTTGCCCTTTTCCTGGCGCAAGAAGTGGGAGCGCGACTGGGACAGCGTCAAATACTGTTCTGACAGGTGTCGGGCGGCAGCAAAGGGGGCATCGTGACCGCCCCTGCTTATGGTCTGGTCTGCATGACCGTGGGGCCAGAGGTTCGATTCCGCACCGTGACCCTTAGCCGCTACCGGGCGCTGTCACCGACTGAGCGCGAGGCCAAACTGCTGGACCTCTACACCGACAACATCTCCAGATTGCGCGGCGCTGCCGACTTCTGCGCGGCACGCGGTATTCGCCTGTACCGCATGAGCGCCAGCCTCTTTCCCATGCTGGACCTGATCGGTGACGATACGGGGGAGGCGGTGCTGACCTCTCTTTCGGGGCAGTTGCGAGAGGCGGGGCAGGCGTTCGTGGACCGGAAGATTCGCGTGCTGATGCACCCCGAACAGTTCATCGTCCTGAACAGCGACACCCCGGATGTGCGCGTCCGCAGCGTCCACGCCCTGAACTCGCACGCCCGCGTGATGGACGGCCTGGGCCTGGAGCGCAGTCCCTGGAATCTGCTGCTGCTGCACGGTGGCAAGGGGGGCCGCGCCGCCGAATTGCAGGCGGTCATCCCCAATCTGCCCGACGCTGCCCGTCTGCGCCTGGGCCTGGAAAACGACGAGTACGCCTACGGGCCCGCCGATCTGCTGCCCGTCTGTGAGGCCACGGGCGTGCCGCTGGTCTACGACGGCCACCATCACGTCATCCACGACAAACTCCCTGATCAGGACGATCCCGCCGTGCGCGAGTGGGTGCTGAAAGCCCGCGCCACCTGGACCCCGCCCGACTGGCAGGTGGTCCACCTGTCCAACGGCATCGACAGCCCGCAGGACCGCCGCCACAGCCACCTGATCACGCACCTACCCGCTGCCTTTGCCGATGTGCCCTGGATCGAGGTGGAGGCCAAGGGCAAGGAGGAGGCGGTGGGAGGACTGATGGGAGGAGGGGCGATTTGAGCATCTGCAATTGCTGCCTCAACTCACCGTCTTTCAGTTCCGTCCTGTCCCGCGCGCTAGCCTAAGCGGCGTGAACGTCGTCGTCTTCGATCTGGAAACCACGGGCCTCTCGCCGGAGCGAGACGCCATCGTGGAAATCGGCGCGGTGCGGGTGGTGGATGGCCGCATCGAGGAAACGCAGAAATATGAAACGCTCGTCAAGCCCGTCGGCGACTTCGGCCAGCCGCTGCTGATTCCCTGGCGTGTGGAGCGCATTCACGGAATCAGCAACGAGATGGTCCGCCACGCGCCCACCATGACCGAGGTACTGCCCGAATTTCTGGAGTTCGTGGGCGACTCGGCGGTGGTGGCGCACAACATCGGCTTCGACAGCGGCTTCATGCGCGCCAATGCCCAACGCCAGGGTCTGGTCTGGAAACCGGCGGCGGAACATTGCACCGTGCAGCTTTCCCGCCGCGCCTTCCCGCGCGAACGCGCCCACAACCTGACCGTGCTGGCCGAACGCCTGGGCCTGAACTTTGCCCCCGGCGGACGCCACCGCAGCTACGGCGACGTGCAGGTAACCGCGCAGGCATATCTGCGGCTGCTGGAAATGCTGAGGGTGGAGTCGGCGAAGAGAAATGAACGTCTCGGGGTTTGAGAGAGGGGAGACGTGCAACTCCACTTCTATCTATTGCGGAGCCTGCACCAACCCCAATCCCACATCCAGCTTGTCCACGCCCGCGCCCAGGGGTCCGCGCGTGGCACTGCCTTTCAGCGCAGTTTCCACCGTGTTGCGCGTCAGATCACCCGAGTTGATCAGCGACTGGAACCACAGCGCCGCAACCCCGGCGACATGTGGCGTGGCCATGCTGGTGCCGCTATAGGCCACCAGACCCCCGCCCAGTTTGGCCGAGGTGACGTTCACGCCGGGACCGCTGAGGGTAGCCCCCGTGTTGGAAAACGGTGCGACGGTCAGGCCCGCGTCTGGTTTGTTTCCGCTCCCTAATCCCACCGCCGCCACCGAGATAAACCCGTCGGAGGTCGCGGGCGGCGCGACGCCCACCTCCCAGTCGGGGTTCTGCTGGCGGCGGCTCTCGTTGCCCGCTGCGGCGATCAGCAGCGTGGGCGTGGCGTCTCCGCCGTAGCTGCGGGCGTAGGCGGCCAGCGCGCCAAACAGGCCCAGGTTGGCGCGGTAGTCCAGCAGAGCCTGTGAGGTGGCCAGTTCGGCGGGCAGGCCGCGCTTAATCAGTTCGGCCACAAGCCCCGGAAAGTCCATGCCCAGCGACATGCTGACCACATGTGCGCCCTCCTGCACCGCCCAGGCCAGTGCCCGCGCAATGCCCTCGCTGCTGCCGCTGCCGTCCGCGCCCAGCACCCGCCCGATCAGCGCGCGCTGAACGCCGGGGGCCACGCCGATGCGCTGGCCGTCCACATCCCGTCCAAACACCGTTCCGGCGCAGTGGGTGCCGTGGCCCTCGGCATCCATGCCACCGTCGGCGTCACCCTCTGCCAGCGTGAAGTCGCGCCGCACCAGATTCACGCCCGCGAAGGCCGGATGCTCCGGGTCGATGCCGGTGTCCAGGATGGCAACGGTCACACCCTTGCCGTTTTGCGGGCTGGTGTCGGCTTTTACAGCCTGAACGCCCCAGGTGGGTCCAGTGGCGCTCGCATCGGCCTCCGCACGACTGACCGGGCGGATCAGGCGCATGGGAATGCTGGGGGCGGCCATCTGCACGCCCCTTTCCTGAAGCAGATCAGGGAGTTCACGGCGATCCAGGGATTCAACCTTCAGCGTCATCTGAGAGAGGGGGACGGGCGCGTCTGCCGCGTCCATCCGGGGAGGCGCGGCGCTGCCTTCCTGCGCCCTGGCCTGAATGCTGGCGTCCTGCCGCCACACGATAAAACGGTCCTTTTTCATGCCGTCCCCCCCAGACCCGTGAACTGGGGTCTGGAAGGCAGTCTAAACCCGTGGCCCAGATTCTGCTCATAGGCGTATAAAATGCGAATATTCTGCTTTCAGCGAATCAATGTAAGTTCAGATCAGCGGAATTACTTCTTCCCGGCCACGCCGCGCGGGACGAACACGATGGCGTTCGGCACCGGCTGGCTCCAGACCGTGTTCAGGTAGCCGCCCAACCCCGCGTAGCCGCCCTGAAGGTAGGCGGTGGCGCTGCTGCCGCTGTCCATCCGCACGGCGTCGCGCACGCCTGCCCCGGCCAGGGCCGCAGCGAAGGCTTCGGGGGTGCCGTACTCGAAATAGGCGATGGTGGGCTGACCGCCCAGCGTGCCCAGCGCGGATTGCCGGGTAGAGCGCCAGACGCCGGCGGCGGTGTTGAAACCCTCCCGGCGCGGGTCGATCACCACCTTGCCGCCCTGCACCAGCAGCGGCCCGGCGCTCAGGGCGTCCACGGCGCTGCCCCAGGGGGCGTCGGTGGCCTGCCAGTTCAGGGCGACAATGAGCGGTGCGCCCGCCGCAACGGGTAGGGCTGGAAAACGCGCTGGATCGAAGGTGAAGGCCAGCGTCCGGGGGGGCGGGATGACCTGCCCGGTCACGGCGCGGGTGACGCTGACACTGCCGGGAGCCAGCAGCAGGGTGGTCAGACCCGTGCCGCCCACCAACGTTTTTCCGTCTCCCACGAAGGCGGTCAGCAGCGCAGCGTTGGGCGTGGCGCGCACGCTGTTCACGGTCACGCTGCCGAACGGTCCGCTGAGGACATAGCGCGGGCGCGGGTAGCCGAACAGCGTTTCACCTCCCGCCGTGAAGCCCACGGTGGCGCGTTTTTCCAGGCTGGCCGCCGTCATCAGGCCGCCCACCGCCACCAGATCGACGGGCAGGCTGCTGCGCGGGTCAAAGTATCCACCGTTGACCCCGGCCACCCCTCCCGCCG
The DNA here is from genome assembly GCF_000701405.1 of Deinococcus marmoris DSM 12784. Classification (GTDB taxonomy): domain Bacteria; phylum Deinococcota; class Deinococci; order Deinococcales; family Deinococcaceae; genus Deinococcus; species Deinococcus marmoris. The sequence continues at coordinate 93,415 of NZ_JNIV01000002.1, read as the reverse complement.
ATTTCACCAGGTCCAGCACCGACAGCGAGCGGCCCAGGGGCGCACTCACCACGCGCGGCTGGAAGAGGGCCGGATCGAAGCTCAGGAGGTGCAGCAGTTCCCTGTTGCGGTAGGTCACTCCGGCGGGCAGGGCCTCGGGGTCGATCGGCGGCGGCACGCTCGAATCCCTGTAGGTGGTGGTGTCGATGACCACCCGGAATGGGTCTTCCAGCGTGAAGATCTCGCTGCGTCCGCCCCCGGTTGCCAGCCGGATGGCCGCGCCTGCCCCGGTCTGTGCAAGGGTCAGCGTGTCGCCCCCCGGCAGCGTCTGCTGGCTGCCGGTCACCGTGACACCGGGGAGAAAGACACTCAGGCCACCGCCCTCCCGCGAAATCTCCTGCGAGGCCGGGGCGCTCAGGTCCATCACCACCCGCTGAACTTCCACCGTGCGGTACAGCGTCCGGCTGATCCGCACCGTGTCCAGATTCGCCACCCTCGGCACAGTCAGGCTGGGAACGAGTGGGGGGGGCGTCGGCGTGGGCAGCGCTGGAACAGGCTGAATGTTGGGCAAAGATTCGGGGGAAACTGGAGATGGAGTGACGGCAGGTGGGGGAGAGGCTGGCGCTGCTGGCGCGGGCTGAACTGCGGTGGTCGCTGGCGCTGAGGGTGTCGCGCTTACGGGCGGTCTGATCACCGGGCGTTCCGGTCCCCCGTCCGAGGGCAGCAGCGTCGCCATCGGCACGCTGGCAGGCGCGGCGAAGGCCAGCAGGCCGGGGGTATCGGCCAGCACCCGGACGCCCAGCAGCCCCAGCGCTCGCAACGGCACATACAGGCTCCCGCCCTCGATCATGGGCGTGGGCAGGGTGTCCGTCAGCGCAAATCCGTGCGCCGTCCAGCCCTTGCCAGGGGCGTACCGCAGTTCCCTTTTGCCCAGCAGCAGCCGCAGGTCCTGCGGATCGTTGCGGACCGAGACGCCCAGGCGCGGCAGGGTCCAGACCGCCAGCATCTCGCTGCCGCCCAGCATTCTGGAGTCCACACTGGCGCTCTGCCGGATGCCGCCAATGGCGGTGGGGCGTGCGTCCGCCGCTCCGGCCAGCAACGCGGCCCCGATCATGAGCAATATGCCCAGCGCCCGCTTCTTTCCAACCCTCTGCCCGAACTTCACGCGGCGGAGTCTAGCGCCTGACCACGCCAGAGATGGGCCGCACACCACACCAATGCGGCATTTTCGCCACTCATTTCCAGTGCCGTCAGGTTCTTGTGCTGGCCTGTGTTCATACTGCATTTCATGATCGAACCCTCACTCGCGCTCTACGGGGAAGCCTATGCCCGCGTGGACGCGCTTATTCAGGAGCTGCTGGACGCCGCTGGCGTGCGTTACGGTCTGCTGGTGGACCGCAAGGGCTTTGTGCTGTCGCACAAGGAGGCGCTGTGGGCACCGCGCCCGCCCGCGCTGGACAGCGTTGCGACGCTGGTGGCCAGCAACGCCGCCGCCACCGCCGCCCTGGCGAACATGCTGGGCGAGCGGACGTTCAGCGAGCAGATTCACCAGGGCGAGAACGGAACACTGTACGTGGAATCGGTGGGAACGGACGCGCTGCTCACGCTGATCTTCGATTCCAGCGTGCCGCTGGGCCGGGTCAAGGTCTATTCCAAGAAGACCGTGCCTCAGCTCGCCGCCATTCTGGACGAACTCAAGGACATTCCCGAAATCCAGCTCGGCGGGGATTTCAGCGCGGGGGCCACGGCCCTGCTCGACGATCTGCTGGGCTGAGCCTTCCGAAGACAGGCTCCGCCCCGGCTGAACCGTACTTTCTCCCATCACTGAATCCGCCCACAGGAGGCACCAGCGCATGAGTACCATTAACTTCGCCGCCCGCGAAATCAACTGCAAGATCGTGTACTACGGCCCCGGCATGAGCGGCAAGACCACCAATCTCAAGCAGGTGTTCGCCAAGGTGCCCGGCCACCTGCGCGGCGAGATGGTCTCGCTGGCCACCGAGGACGAACGCACCCTGTTCTTCGACTTTCTGCCCCTGGATCTGGGCAGCGTGCAGGGCTTCAAAACCCGTTTCCACCTGTACACCGTGCCGGGTCAGGTCTTCTACAACGCCAGCCGCAAGCTGATCCTGCGCGGCGTGGACGGCATCGTCTTCGTGGCCGACAGCGCCCCCAACCGCCTGCGCGCCAACGCCGAGAGCATGCGCAACCTGCGCGAGAACCTGGCTGAACACGGGATCAACGTGCGTGACGTGCCGATTGTCTTGCAGGTCAACAAGCGCGATCTGCCCGACGCCCTGCCCACCAGCATGATCCGCGCGGTGATCGATCCCCGCAACGAGCTGCAACTGTTCGAGGCCATGTCCGACAAGGGCGTGGGCGTGTTCGAGACCCTCAAGACGGTCAGCCGTCTGGTCCTGGAACGGCTGTCTCAGACGAAGTAAAGCAGAGTTGGGCAAGAGCCGGAGACGTGGGGATTCCCATTTCTCCGGCTCTTGCGTTGACATTCCTGTCTGGCCCTCTGCCTGTCAGTCGTCTTTCCTGGCTCCCCTTGAGAGGAGCTGGCGGCAAAGCAGACTGGCTTGCAAAGCTCCGCAGGAGAGGGGTTCGCCTTCCATCTCAGCCCCGCAAAGCCGCGTCTGCCTCCAGCAGCAGCGCCTCGGTTTCGGCCCAGCCCACGCAAGCATCGGTGACGCTGACGCCGTACTTCAGGTCATTGGGATCGGCGGGGACACTCTGCTTGCCCTCCTCCAGATTGCTTTCCAGCATCAGGCCCCGGATGGCATGCTGGCCGCCCAGGCGCTGCTGCACCACGTCGCGCCAGATCAGGCCCTGCCTCTGGAAATCGCTGCCGCTGTTGGCATGAGAGCAGTCCACCATGACCGCCGGGGGCCGTCCTGCCGCCGTGATCAGATCGGCGGCTTCCTTGACGAACTGCGGAGCGTAATTCGGCCCATTCTTGCCGCCGCGCAGAATGATGTGGCCGTTGGGATTGCCCTCGGTCTGCACGATGCACGCCCGCCCGTCGTCGTCCACGGTAAAGAAGACGTGCGGGTGGGCTGCCGCCACCATCGCGTCCACCGCCAGCTTGAGGCCGCCCCCCGTGCCGTTCTTGAAACCCATCGGGGCGCTCACCGCGCTCGCCATGACCCGGTGCGTCTGCGATTCGGTGGTGCGTGCGCCCAGACAGGCCCAGGCCACGGCGTCGAACAGGTACTGCGGCGCGAAGGGGTCCAGCAGCTCGGTGGCGACGGGCAGGCCCAGCTCGCCCACCTCCAGCATCAGGCGGCGGGTCAGGGCCAGACCCCGGCCCACATCGTTTGCGCCGGTCATGTCGGGGTCCATCAGAAAGCCGCGCCAGCCCACCGTCGTGCGGGGTTTGTCCACGTAGACGCGCATCTGAACTTCCAGTGTGCCTGCCACCTGTTCCCGCAGTGCGGCCAGCCTGCGGGCGTACTCCAGCGCCGCGCCGGAGTCGTGGACGCTGCACGGCCCCACCACCACCAGCAGGCGGGCGTCCTCGCCACGCAAGATGGCCTGCGCCGCCTGACGCCCGGCCAGCACGGTGCGCTCGGCCCCTGGCGTCAGCGGCAGCGCGCTTTTCAGTTCGCGGGGCGTGGGCAGCGGCGTGAAGCTGGACACATTCAGGTTCTCGGTGCGGCTGGGCGCGGGCGTCTGTGTTTCGGGCGTGGGCAGTTCAACTTCTGAGAGCTGGGTCATGTGCGGTTCTCCTTTTGGCTGTGTGTCTGAGCAGGGGCAAAAAACGCCGCCCGGTGGCCTTTGTGGGGCGTCTACCGGGCGGTCAGGGGATTGAAACAGCGCGATGCTAGGCCCGGTGGAAACGGAACCAATAAAAAAACGCGCTGCTGAAAAGCATGGGGAAAGTGTAGAGGGGCGGGGGAGAGGCTGAGGGCGGGCGGTCTAGGCGGGGAATGGAGACGGCTGCAAAGCTGCGCGCCGTGCAACCGTGTAACCCCCGGCGGTGCGCCGTTCATCCGGGTGTGATTTGATAGAGCGCGCATGATCGCCCCTCTGTTCGCCACTGACCCCAAACTGTGACCCTCGCCGTCCTGTTCCCCCTGATCATGGCCGCCGTGTGTGCGCTGATGGCCCGCCAACTGGGCCGCCGCACCGGGTATCTGGCGGCCCTGGGCTTTGTGCCCGCCCTGCTGCTGGCCGTGCCACTGGCCGGAAACAGTGTGGAGGTGGGCGGCACTCCGCTGAGTCAGGTGACGGGCTGGGTGCCGGAACTGGGCCTGAATTTCGCCTTCCGGGGCGACGGCTTCTCGCTGCTGTTCGCGGTCCTGATCGGCGTGATCGGGGCGCTGGCCTCGCTGTACTCGGTGGCCTACCTGTCGGAGCGCGAACGCTTCGGGCGCTTCTACCCGTACCTGCTGCTGTTCGGCGGCTCTATGCTGGGACTGGTTCTCAGCGACAACATGATCGCCCTGTTCGCCTTCTGGGAGATGACCAGCGTGACCAGCTTCCTCTTGATCGGCCTGTGGCACACCCGCAGCGAGGCGCGTGACGGCGCGATCAAGGCGTTTCTGGTCAGTGCGCTGGGGGGGCTGGGCCTGTTGGCGGCGGTGGCCCTGCTGTCGGTGGCCGGGGGCAGCACCACCCTTTCAGGGCTGGACCTGGAGGCGGTGCGGGCCTCGCCCCTGTTTATCCCGGCGCTGCTGCTCACGCTGCTGGCGGCCTTCACCAAGAGCGCGCAGCTCCCCTTCCATCTGTGGCTGCCCACCGCGATGGAAGCGCCCACCCCGGTTTCCGCTTTTCTGCACTCGGCCACGATGGTCAAGGCCGGGGTGGTGCTGGTGGCCAAGTTCGGGCTGATCTTTGGCAGTAGTGCCCTGTGGAGCGGAATTATCGTGCCGCTAGGGGTGGCGACGATGTTCTGGGGATCGTGGCGGGCGCTGAAGCAGACGGACCTCAAGGCGCTGCTGGCCTTTTCCACCGTGTCGCAACTGGGCCTGCTGATGGCGCTGTACGGGCTGGCCGACGCGGAGGGCCGCTTTGCCGCCACCACCCACCTGCTCAACCACGCGGCCTTTAAAGCGGCGCTGTTCTTCGTGGTGGGCATCATCGATCACGAAACCGGCACGCGCGAGACCTTCCGGTTGTCGGGACTGCGGCGCAAGTTGCCGCTGACCTTCGCCGTGGCCCTGCTTGCCACCCTGAGCATGGCCGGGCTGCCGCCGCTGGGGGGCTTTATCTCCAAGGAGCTGTTCTACGAGGCGATGATTCATGCCGGGCCAGGGTTTATCGCCGTGGCCGTGATCGGCAGCGCCTTCACGCTGGCCTACTGCGTGCGGCTGATCAGTATTTTCTTCGGCGACTTCCGCGCCCCCGAGGACGACACTGGGCAGCCCCTCAAGCCCCAGATTCACGAGGCGGGTCCGGGTCTGCTGCTGCCGCCTGCGCTGCTGGCCGGGGCAGCGCTGCTGTTCGGCGTGCTGCCCGCCAGTGCCGAGTGGCTGACCCGCCGGGCCGGGGCCGCGCTGGGGTTCGCGGACTACGAGGGTCACCTGTATCTGTGGCATGGGGTCACGCCCGCGTTGCTGCTGACCCTGCTGACCTGGGGATTGGCTGCGCTGCTGGTGTGGCAGGCGGCGCGGGTTTATTTTCTTCAGGTGCATGTGGAGTTTCCCCTGAGTTCCAACCGGGTCTACCGGGCATTGCTGGACGGCCTGAATCTTCTCGCCTCACGCGTGATCACCGGGACGCAGGGTCTAGCGCTGCCGGACCAGCTGCGCCTCACGCTGGCCGCCGCCGGACTGATGGGCGGCTACGCGGTGTGGCGTGCGCCGCAGGTGTTTCAGCCGCTGGAGGCCGTGCCCCTGAGTACGCTGCCCATCGCCGTGCTGCTGGTGGCCGGGGCGCTGGGCGTGCTGCTGTCGCGCAACCGCCTGACCGCCGTGGTCCTGACCGGCCTGACCGGTTTCGGCAGCGCCACCGCGTTTCTGGCCATGCGCGCCCCCGATCTGGCGCTGACCCAACTGCTGATCGAGGCGGTCACGGTGATCCTGTTTCTGCTGGTCTTCCGCTATCTGCCGGGCTTCCGCAGCCTGCCGCGCGGGCGGGCGCGCGGGATCATCGACGTGGGGCTGGCCGGGGCGGCGGGTGTGGGGGCCACCCTACTGGTCCTGGCCAGCCTGCGTTTTCTGTCGCCGCCGATCTCGCCGTATTACCTGGAAAACGCCTACAAGGAGGGCGGCGGCAAGAACGTGGTCAACGTGATTCTGGTGGATTTCCGGGGTTTTGATACCCTGGGTGAAATCGTGGTGGTGGGCATGGTGGCGCTGGCGGTGGGCAGTCTGGTCAGATTGGGCCGCCGGGGACAGGCCCGCAGCGAGAAGGACACCACGCCCGCATCGCCGGAACTGCTGGACCTTCCCAGGCGGCGGCCATGATACGGATTCCGTCTGTTTCGTTAACAAACCTGGAAAGCTCCGGTTCATCAACTCCACGCCCGGAACCCGCCTCTCTCCTTCTCGCATCCGCCCGGATCTTCATCGTTTTGCAAGCGATTCAATCGGAGTCCGTATGAGTCCTAAGCGCGCCCCAAAGAAGGCGGTCAAGGCCGCGCCAGATCAGCCCCGGCCCGGCGATCTGCTGATCAACGACCCGATCCTGAGGACCATCAGCCGGTCCGTCTTTGCGCTGGTCATCCTGTTCGCGTTGCTGCTGCTGTGGCGCGGCCACAACGCCCCCGGCGGCGGCTTCATCGCGGGCCTGATGACCGTATGCGCCCTGATCCTGCACCGCATCGCCAACAGCAACAGCGCCCTGCGGCTGGACCCTGTGAAATTCATTCCGTGGGGGCTGGCGCTGTCCCTGACCACCGGGCTGGTGCCGTACCTGCTGGGCCGCCCCTTCCTGAAATCCGATTACGGCTACATCACCACCGCCCTGACCGGCGAATTCGAGTGGGCCACCGCCCTGCTGTTTGACCTGGGCGTGTTTCTGGTGGTGGTGGGCGTGGGGCTGGCCCTGGCCTACGCCCTGATTGACGTGGAGCCGACGGAACTGGTGGAGGGGGATTCATGAGGCGCAGGGGTCTGAATGTCCAAAGGTCTGAAGGTCTGAACGCTCAGGCGCAGCGCCGCCGCGTTTTCCTGCGGTTTGACGGTTTGACATTTAGACGGTTTGACCGGGCGGCCTGGACTTCCAATCCATCCACCATTCACCCACAACCCTCCCCACAGGCGGCCCACTGATGGAAACCCTCTTCGCCGTCCTGATCGGCCTTCTCGTGGCGGCGGGCGTCTTTCTGATGCTGTCGCGCACGATTGTCCGGGTGGTGCTGGGTCTGGCCTTCGTCGCCTATGGGGTCAATCTGGCGATCCTGACCGTGTCGGGGCTGCGGCAGGAATCGCCGCCCCTGCTGACACTGGAAGGGCCGTATGTGGACCCGCTGCCGCAGGCGCTGGTGCTGACCGCCATCGTGATCGGCTTTGGGACCACGGCGCTGCTGCTGACCGTGGCGCTGCGGGCCTATCAGGTGGCCGGACACGACGACGTGGCGGCCTTCGGCGACAATCTGGCCCGCAATCCCGATGCCCCGGACGGCCAGCACGCCGATCCCGAACACCTCAGCCCCGATACGCCGGAAACGGACCACACCGATGAAACAGAGAGACAGATGGCCGAGCTTGAGCGCCTGCGAAGGATCATGAGATGAATTCTGAACTTACCGGGGTTGTCACTTCCGCCCTGCCCCTCGCGCCGATTCTGACGCCGCTGGGACTGGGGCTGCTGTTGCTGATCCCCATGCGGCGGGGGTGGCGGGTGACGCTGGCGCTGGCCTCGTCCCTGCTCACGCTGCTCTTCACGCTGCTGCTGATGAACGCGACGCTGGGCGGGGTGCTGGTCAGCGAACTGGGCGGCTGGAAAGCGCCGTTCGGCATCGTGATGGCCGCAGACCGTCTGGGATCGTTCATGAGCGCCCTGGCGGCCCTGTGCGCCGTCTTCACCGTCTGGCTGATGGCCGCGCAGCCGGACCCGGTGCGAGAAAGGCACCATTCGTTCGCCCTGACCTCTTTCCTGTTCACGGGCGTGCAACTGTCCTTTTTAACCGGCGATCTGTTCAACCTGTTCGTGGCCTTTGAGGTCATGCTGGTGGCCAGCTACGCCCTGACCGTGCTGGGGTCCACCCGCGAGCAACTGCGCGAGGGTTTCCGCTACATCGTCATGAACCTGTCGGCTTCGGCGCTGCTGGTGGTGGCCTGTGGCCTGGCTTACGGCACGCTGGGCACGCTGAACTTCGCGCATCTGGCGCAGCGCAGCGCCGCGCTGGGGCCGAACACCACTGTCACCGCCGTGGGCGTGCTGCTGCTGATCGTGTTCGCGGCCAAGGGCGCACTCTTTCCGCTGGGCTTCTGGCTCCCCGGCACCTATCCGGCGGTGCCCCATGCCACGGGCGCATTCTTTGCGGCGGTGCTGACCAAGGTGGGGCTGTACGCCCTGATCCGTGTCTTTACCACCGTGTTCAATCAGGACCCGCAACTGCCCGATACGCTGCTGCTGGTGCTGGGGGCCGTGACCATGCTGTACGGCGCATTGGGGGCGGTCAGTCAGCGCGAGTGGCGGCGCATCCTGTCGTTCACGGTGGTGGGTTCAGTGGGCTACCTGGCCTTCGGGCTGGGGCTGGACTCGCCGGACGCCCTGCGCGCCAGTCTGGCGTATCTGGCGGTTAGTGTCGTGGTGACCCTGGCGATGTTCCTGATCGCCGCCGTGGCCGAACGGGCCAGCGGAACGCGGTTGGTGCGGGCGCGCGGCTTCATTGAATTCCTGCCTCTGCTGGCCGCCTGTTTCCTGTTCTGCGCCCTGACGGTGGCGGGCCTGCCGCCCAGCGCGGGCTTCGTGGTGAAATTTGATCTGATCCGCGCCGGGCTGGAGGGCGGTACGGTGCTGGCTTATGTCGCCACCGCCAGCGCCCTCCTGAGCAGCCTGCTCACGCTGTACGCGCTGCTGCGGGTCTGGAGCGGCTTTTTCTGGGGCCGCCACCCGCGTGATGAACCGGTGCGCCGGGTCCGCTGGCCCGAACGCCTGCCTGCCTACCTGGCCTCGGCGCTGGTGGTGGCGCTGGCGGTGTTCGCCGGGCCGCTGCTGGGCTACGCACGCGGCACCGCCGACGAACTGGGCAGCAACGGCTCCTACATCCTGGGCGTGCTGGGCGATGGGCCGCTGGACCTGCCTGCCCGCCCGAAAGGCGACGACGTGCAGGAACTGGAGGGAACACCGTGAGGGGGTTCAGGTTGGCTGGAGGCGGTTGGATGACAGTCGGCTTTTTGCGGTTAGACGGTTTGACTGTTAGACAGTTAGACCTGCTTCCCATTGCCTTTTCTCACGGGAAGCAGCCATGAGAGGCGTTTCCCTCAACATCCTCCTCGCCATCGTCTGGACACTGTTCGTGGGCGAGTTCAGCCTGCGCGAACTGGTGATCGGGATGCTGCTGGGCTTTGCCATCCTGAGCATCTTTCCGCTGTCGTTGGGGACGGGCAATTACGTGGGGCGCGCGCTGGCGCTGGTGCGGTTCGTGCTGTTCTTTGCCCGCGAGCTGACGGTGGCCAACATTCAGGTGGCGCTGTGGGCCTTGCGCCCGCGTCCGCCGCTGCATCCCATGATCATCGCCTACCCGCTGCGCCTGCGCGGCGACAACGGGCAAACCGTCCTGGCGGCCACGATTACCCTGATGCCCGGCTCGGTGGCGATGGGCTTTAACCCCGAACGAAGCGTGCTGTACGCCCATGTGATCGGCCTGGAGAGTCCGGGAGCCGCCCGCGCCAGCCTCAAGAAAGTGGAAGACGCCCTGCTGCCGCTCTACGGTCAGGGCGTTGCTCCCGCCCCCGCTGCACTGGAGGAAAACGCATGATCATTGATCTTGCCCTGGGCATCGTCACCCTGTCGGTCCTGCTGGTCACGGTGCGCGTGCTGCGCGGCCTAAGCTGGGGGGACCGGATCATGGCCTTTGACTTCCTGAGCGTCAATCTGGTGGTGCTGATCGCGTTGATTGCCGTCAAGACAAAACTGATCGTGATGCTGGACGCCGCGCTGGTCCTCAGCCTACTGGGCTTCCTGGGCACGGTGGCCCTGACCCGCTATCTGTTGCTGGGCCGGGTGATGAAGTGAGGGGCGGTCCAGGGATCCAGAGGTCTGAGGAAAACAGTTGGCTTTGCGCTTTTTCAATCAACCGTCAACCATCAACCATCCTCACCGCAGGCCAGCCATGAACGACTTCAACGCCGCCCGTGACATTCCCATTCTGCTGGGGGCCTTCTTCGTGCTGACGGCGGCGATTGGCCTGATCCGTTTCCCCGATCTGTACTCGCGGCTGCACGCCAGCAGCAAACTGATCACGCTGGGATCGGCGGGCATCTTCATTGGCGTGGGGCTGGAATTTGCCCAGACCGAGGCCCTGACCCGGCTGGCGGCGGTCCTGCTGTTTCAGTTCCTGACCACTCCCCTGAGCGCCTATCTGATCGCCCAGGCCGCCTACCTGCGTGGGCTGGAGCCGCTGCTGGAGGGGCCGGACGAATGGAACGCGCTGGGCAAGGCGGCGCTGCTGGACGAGCGTTTGGAGGAAACGGGGGGACGTTAGACGGGGGGAGGTTGGCAAGCCCAAAAAGCCCGTCTCACGGAAGAGACGGGCTTTTCTGATCCGTGACAATTGGTCCTACTCGGTCCCCACTCCATGCCCGTCCTCGCGTTCCTCCAGCCGGAAGCCGTGGGGCAGAAAGTCGCGCACCAGACCGCTCAGCACCTCGCTCTCAGCATTCACGCAGACCACGCGGGCGTCGGGGGCGAACTCGTACAGCACCTGACGACACGCGCCACACGGACTGGCCGGCGGGCTGGAATCGGCGTAGACCACCAGATCGGTAAAGGTCCGCGCCCCCGCCGTCGCCATCGCCTGCACCGCCGACTGCTCGGCGCAGCGGCCCAGGCCATAGCTGGCATTCTCCACGTTCGCGCCGCTGAAGACCTGCCCGTCCGGGGTTCTCAGGGCCGCGCCGACATGGAATTTGCTGTAGGGGGCGTAGGCTTTTGCAAAGGCGGCTTTCGCGGCAGCCAGAAGTTCCGGGTCCGGCGTCAGGCCAAGGGCATTGACATCTTCTCTACTCACACTCTTTCTGGTCATACTTCACCTTCTTCAGACAGGGGGGGCTGGCCGGATTCGTCGGCGCGTTCGGCCCGCACGCGGCTGACGCGGCGCTCATCGGCTTCCTCCACGGTAAAGGCCCAGCCCTCGTGGAGAAAGGTGTAGCCCACCTCGGGAATGTCGCCAAAACGGTCCGTCATAAAGCCGCCCAGGGTATCGAATTCGCCCTCGCCGTCTTCCAGATTGCTGCCCAGAATATGCTCAACGTCGTGGACGATCATGCCCCCGTCAATCAGGTACACGCCCTCGCCCACTTCTATAAACATCGGGAGTTCTTCCTCGTCGGTCTCGTCGTAGATCTCGCCCACGATCTCTTCCAGGGCGTCTTCCAGCGTGACCAGACCCGCCGTGCCGCCGAATTCGTCCACCACCACGCTCAGGTGGGATTTCTTCTCGCGCATCTTGGCCAGCAGGTCCTTGATCTTCATGCTCTCGGGCACGAAGAAGACCTTGCGCATGATGTCGGCCACGGTCAGCGTGTCCAGATCGTCCAGATGGCGCAGCACGTCGGCGCTGTGAACGATGCCCACGATGTTGTCGGGGGTGTCCTGATAAACAGGAACGCGCGAATAGCTGTGTTCGGCGCTCAGCTCCAGGATCCTGCGGACAGGTGAAGCGCCGTCCACCACGATCATGTCCACGCGCGGCGTCATGATCTCGCGCACGGTGGTGTCCGACAGGTCAAAGACGTTGTAGACCAGCTCGCGCTCACTTTCTTCCAGCATGCCCTCCTGGCTGGACGCGCCGACGATCATGCGGATTTCCTCTTCGGAGTAGGCGGTGTGATGCCCGGCCACGCCGCGCAGGCCAAACAGCCTCACCACGCCGTTGCCCATCGCGTTCAGGACGATGATGGCCCACTTGAAAACGAACGTGAAGACCAGCAGGGGGCGCGTGACCAGCAGCGACACCTGTTCGGACCGCTGCAAGGCCCAGGTCTTGGGGGCCAGCTCACCGAAGACGATGTGCAGAATCGTGCTGATGGCAAAGGCCAGCCCAAAGGAAATGCCCCGGATCTGTCCCTCGGTCAGGGCCGTACCCAACAGCAGCGGGGCCACCAGATGCTCGATGGCCGGTTCGGCCACGAAACCAATCGCCAGGCTGGCCATCGTGATTCCGAGCTGCGTGGCGGCGATGTACAGATCCAGATTTTTGAGTGCGCCCTGGGTGAGTTTGGCGGCGGCGACGCCCTCGTCGGCCAGTTGATCGATGCGGGTGCGGCGCACGCTGACCAGCGAGAACTCCGCCGCCACAAAGAAACCGTTCATCAGGACCAGACCGAACAGCGCGAATATTCCGAGAATGTCATTCATGTGTGGGCGCGCTCCGTAACCGCGCCCCGGTCATCCGCGTGGCACATGCTGCCCGTCCGCTCCGGGTGGAGGGATCGTCGTCGACCGGTGGTGTTGCGTCAAACCAATGAGATACCACAGCAAAAACGCCGCCCTTGGGCGGGTTTCACCGGGCACTGGGGAAGAGCCGAAACTGGGAGGCTCCATAGCAGCGCAGAGTTTAACACATCCGTCCCGCTCCTACCGCCTGAATATTTCGTTATGGATACTGGCTGGATTCCTGCATGGAGACCGGGCCGCCGTTCAGACGCTAGCCTGCCCTTCGTCAGCCGCCCTCTTCTTTTCCCCGATTCTCTGGAGGTTCCACCCATGACCACCCCCACCCTGCCCGACACCTTCCGCGCCCTGCGCGTGATTCAGGACGGCGAAACCCGGCGCGCCGAGTTTCAGACCCTGCCCGTCTCTGAATTGCCGGGGGGCGAGGTGCTGATTGAGGTGTCGCATTCCAGTCTGAACTACAAAGATGGTCTGGCCGTCACCGGGGCGGCCCAGATTCTGAAACGCCTGCCTATGACTCCCGGGATCGATCTGGCCGGGACCGTGCTGATTGATACCAGCGGCACCTACGCTCCCGGCGACCCCGTGATTCTGACGGGCTGGGGCATAGGCGAGGCGCAGGACGGCGGCTACGCCACGCACGCCCGCGCGAAGGCGGGCTGGCTGGTCTCGCAGCCCACGGGCACCGACGCGGCCTGGGCCATGAGCATTGGCACGGCGGGTTTCACGGCCATGCTGTCGGTGATGGCGCTGGAAGATGCAGGGGTGCGGCCTGATGGGGGTGACATTCTGGTGACGGGCGCGGCGGGCGGCGTGGGCAGCGTCGCCATTGCCCTGCTGAGCGCCGCCGGATTCACGGTGACGGCCAGCACCGGGCGCACCGAGGAGGAGGCGTATCTGCGGGAGCTGGGAGCTTCCAGCATTATCCCCCGTGACGAACTGCCGTCATTAAAGCGCCCGCTGGAAAAGGAACGCTGGGCGGGGGTGGTGGACTGTGTGGGGGGCGCAACATTGGCGGGCGCGTATGCCTCCACCAAGACGCACGGGGCGCTGGCGGTCTGCGGCATTGCCAGCGGCATCGAACTGAAGACCACCGTCTTTCCGCTGATTCTGCGCGGCGTCTCGCTGCTGGGCATCGACAGCGTGACCTGCCCGCAGCCCCGCCGCGAGGCCGCCTGGCAACGGCTGGCGCGCGATCTGCCCGCCTCTGTTCTGGCTGGCGTCACCGGGATGCGTGGCCTGTCTGAAGTGCCCGAACTGGCCCCGCAGATTCTGGCCGGGCAGGTTCGGGGGCGGACGGTGATCGACGTGAACCGCTGAGGCGGAATCAGCGTGACTGCTGATGGGGAACGGGGGGCGGCGTCAGTAACGCCCCTTTCCCCCTGGTCCCGCCCGACTTTGCTAGGCTGCCGCGCGTGACCTCCCGCGACGCTCAGCCCCCCACCGGACAGCCCCTCGCCGGACGCCCACCCCTGCCCCCCCCGGCGGGCCTGCCGCTGCTGATGGCCTTTGATCTGGACGGCACCCTGATCACCGAACAGGGCCGCGAGCCGGACGCCGCCACGGCCAGCGCGCTGGCCCGCCTGCGTGCGCTGGGGGTGAAGCTGGCGATCATCACCGGGCGGGATCTGGCCCCCGACGCCGTTCTGGAAGCCATGCAGCCCGACGCAGTGGCCACCAACAACGGCGGGCGCATCGTGGTGAACGGCGAACTGCACACAGAGTCCCGTTTCACGCCGGAAGACCTGGAGGCGGTGCTGGCCCACGAATTGAGCGGCGCGCGAATCGTGCTGTTCACGGCGGATCGCCTGTTCGTGGACCTGCCCAAGGGGACAGAGCCGGAACCGTGGATGATTGCCCGCAACTCCGGCCCGCTGGCCGAAGCTCCTGCTGGCGACGTCCTGAAAGCCGGGTTCTATCACCCGGAGGTGGCCGATTTTGCCGGGCGGCTGCGGCAGTCCCACCCGCATCTGGTGGTGACCGGGGCACAGGCCCCTTACCTCAGCTTTCTGACCATCACGCCGCAGGGGGCGCACAAGGGCGCGGCCCTGACCCTGATTGCGGACGCGCTGGGCGTGCCGCATGACCGCGCGGTGGCCTTCGGCGACAGCGACAACGACGAGATTATGCTGGAAGTGGCGGGCTACGCCGTGCAGGTGGGCCAACTGCCCCTGCTGACCCGCCACGCCCACACCCGCCTGGACCATCAGACCGATCTGGGCGCGTACCTGGGCGATTGGGCAGACCGGCTGGAACAGAGCTAAAAAATCCCCTCTCCACACGGAAAGGGGGGCGAGTTGCGGGGCTTATACGGACTCCGATTAAAGGGTGTTGAAAACACCCGTAATCCGAGCGGAGCGAGAAGGAAAGAACCGGGTGCCGGACGTGGAGTGTAGGAATCGGCGCTGTCCCGATTTCTACACGAAACAAACGGAGCCCGTATTACTTGGCTGTCAGCGCGAAGCTGTCGATGATCGCCCGCCCACTGTCCAGCAGGTCCTGGGGGGTGTTGGTGGGCGTGATCAGCGTCGCGGTATACAGGCGGTTGTTCTTGATGGTCAGCACCTGGGTCCAGCGCACCTTGCCGCCGTCGCCGTCGCCGCTGTAGCTCCACAGAATGGCGTTCTGGCCGCTGATCCTGATGATCTTCTCGCCCAGCATCTTCAGGTTGGGCACGTCTTTGGGCATCTGCGAGGCGTACAGATCGCGGATGTCGGCCAGCGTCACCTTCAGTTCGGGCGGGGTATCGCGGACCTGCACCGTCACGGTGGGGCGCAGCGCACCGACCACTTCGTTGACGAAAGCCACATCGACATTCGGCGCGTTCTTCAGGGGCGTCCAGCCACTCGGTACCTTGATGGAATAGCCCTTGTTGCTGGTCACGGTGATGGTATCGATGACCTTCTGCCCGGTGGGCGCGGCAACCGGGGCCGTCACCGGGGCGGGGGCGGTCTGCGCCAGTGCAGA
This sequence comes from Deinococcus marmoris DSM 12784, assembly GCF_000701405.1. Lineage (GTDB taxonomy): Bacteria > Deinococcota > Deinococci > Deinococcales > Deinococcaceae > Deinococcus > Deinococcus marmoris. Next base: position 77,956 of record NZ_JNIV01000002.1, on the reverse strand, counting down.
GGGCAGGGCGGGCAGGGCCAGCAGGGCGAGGGCCAGCAGAGGGAGAGATGGGGCAAAACGCGTCATGCGCGGAGGCTAGTGCCTGAAAGTGAGGCGAGTCTGACGGGAACGCGTGCAGAAATGCCGCTGTAAAATGCAGTCCAGACTTTTTTCTGAAGCGTAGGTGAACAGGCTTGAAGGCAAACCGCACCCGCGCGCAGCCCCCGGCCCCTATAAAGAACGGCATGAAAAAAATGTTGACCGCCGCCGCCGTGACTCTTGCCCTCGCCTCATGTGGACCGGAGACCAAGCCGCCCGTCGTGACCTCTCCCGCAGTGACCAGCTATACCCTGCCCGGCGCGGCGGTTTACCCTGAGGGCATCGCGCATCTGGCGGGAAGCAAGGACTTTTACGTGGGCAGCACCACCGACGGCACCATCTTCAAGGGCACGCTGGGCCAGAAGGCCACCGAAAAATTTGACCTGCCCGACGCTGAGCGCACCACCGCCATCGGCATGAAGATCGACGGCCAGAATCGCCTGTACGTCGCGGGCGGCGGCACCGGCAAGGCGTTCGTGTACGACACGGTGAACAAGACGCGTCTCAAGGTGCTGACCACGCCTGCGGCCACCCCCACCTTCATCAACGACGTGACCCTGACCCCGGACGCCGCGTATTTCACGGATTCGCAGCGCCCGATTCTGTTCCGTGCCTCCCGGACCGACAGCAGCGTGGGCGATATGGAAGCTTGGCTGGACTTCACCGGTACAGCGCTGGAGTACAAGCCGGGGTTCAACCTGAACGGCATTGCTTCCACGCCGGACGGCAAGACACTGATCGTGGTTCAGAGCAACACCGGAAAACTGTTCCGCATCACTGTGGCCGACAAGTCCGTGACCGAGATCAAGCTGGGTGGAGTGGGGGGAACAACCGTGATGAGCGGCGACGGCATCCTGCTCGACGGCCAGATGCTGTACGTGGTGCGTAACGCCGACGTGATCATCGTGCCGATCACGATGTCCGCCGATTTCGCCGCAGGCACGATGGGAACGCCGTTCAGTGACCCCAGCCTGCGTTATCCCACCACCATCGCGCAGGCGGGCAACCGATTGCTGGTGGTCAACTCGCAATTCAACAAGCGCAGCGCGAATGAAGCGCCGGAAACGCCTTTCACGGTCTCGGATATCGCCATCAAGTAAGCCGTTTTCAACGAGGGGGAGGGGACCGAAAGTCGGTTCTCTCCCCTTTATTTTGCCGACGCCACAGGCAGGCGCGACACACCCACAATCTGCCCCCCGTCCAGATGCAGATGGTGCGTCAAACCGTCTGGCGCGTCGCTTCCCCGGTGGGCGATCACCATGATGTGGGTGCCGCCGCGTGCCAGTTCGGGCAGCAGGGCCAGGAAGCGGGCGCGGCTGTCGGCGTCCAGAAAGTCCAGTCCCTCATCCAGAATCAGCAGTGTGGGCGCGTGCAGCACGGCGCGGGCCAGCAGCAGCCGGCGCAACTGCCCCTGCGACAGCGTTTCGGCGTGGCGCGGCAGCAGGTCCAGCAGATCGAGTTGGGCGGCGAGGTCGGTGACTTGCTCCAGTTCCCTGTCGCTCAGCTCCGGTGCAAATCCTTCTGTCCCGTGCAGCGCGCTGCCGATGATGTCCTGCCCGGTCCAGTCGCGCCGCTGCCGGATGCCCAGTTCGGCCCCGACGATGCCCACGGTGCGGCGGCGTTCGGTCAGCAGGTCGCGCTGTAGATACGGGCGCTGAAGATGGCCCCCCAGCGCGGGATGCAGTTCCCCGGCGATCAGGCGGGCCAGCGTACTCTTGCCGCTGCCGTTCTCGCCCGTCACCAGCCAGTGTTGCCCGGCCTGCCACGTCCAGCTCAGCGGCCCCAGCGCCCGCGCGCCGTTGCGCCAGACTTCCACCTCTTTTAATCGGATCAGGTCGCCCGTTCCCGGTGGAAGCGGCAGGGTCAGGGCGGCGTTGGGTGGGGGAGAGGCGGCCTCCCGCTCCTGCACGCGCCCGCCCTCCACCCTCACCGTGCGCCACGGCAATTCGGGCGCTTCCTTCGGGCGGTGGGTGGCGAGGACAATGGCAACGCCGGAAGCGTGAACGTCAGACAGCACGCGGCCCAGGTCACGCCGTGCGCCCACGCTGAGGCCGTCGGTAAATTCATCCAGCAGCAGCGCTTCGGGACGCGGCATCAGCGCCCGCGCCAGCACCACCCGCCGCCTTTGCCCGTGGCTGAGTGTGCGGAAATCGCGGTCCAGCAAAGGCTCCAGCCCGGTCAATTCCACGACTTCGGCCAGCCTGGCTTCGGCTTCTGGCGTCGCCTCCCACAGTTTCAGGGTGTCACCCTCGTAGGCGGCCAGCAGCACGTCTCGCACGGTCTGTTCCCAGTCGCGGGTCAGGTAGAACGCTTCGGCATCCGGCCCGACGACAGACAGACTCCGCCGCGCCCGCACTGCCGAAGTCTGTTTGAAGCCGTTGAGAACGTAAGTCCGTCCCCCGCTCATGGGTGAAACCTCTCCCGAGAGCAGCCGCAACAGCGTGGTCTTGCCGCCGCCGTTGGGGCCGAAAAGCCGCAGGGCTTCCCCACTTTCCAGGCTCAGATTCACGCCTTCGAGCAGGGTGCGGCCCCCCATTCTCACAGTCACGTTTTGCAGTTCCACCAGCGTCATCGCAAGCGAGTTTAGAGCCTTCTGGTGCGGGAACCTTCCGCCCCCACGCCTCGTACTGCTTTCAGGAGGAAATTCATGGGTCCACTCATCGTTATCGTCGTTCTGGTTCTGCTGGTCCTCATCACTCTTCTGTCGGGCGTCAAGAGCGTGCCTCAGGGCTACGAATGGACGCAGGAACGCTTCGGCAAGTATCAACGCAGCCTGAAACCCGGCCTGAACCTGATCATTCCGTACATCGACCGCATCGGGCGCAGGGTCAACATGATGGAGCAGGTGTTCGACGTGCCCAGCCAGGAGGTCATCACCCGCGACAACGCCCTGATCACCGTGGACGGCGTGGTGTTCTATCAGGTGCTGGATTCGGCCAAGGCCAGCTATGAGGTCCGCAATCTGGAGCAGGCCACCCTCAACCTGACCATGACCAACATCCGCACCGTGATGGGCGGCATGGATCTGGACGAGCTGCTGAGCAACCGCGATTCCATCAATGCCCGCCTGCTGGCCGTGGTGGATGAAGCCACCGAGCCGTGGGGGGTCAAGGTCACGCGTATCGAGGTCAAGGACATCAAGCCGCCCGCCGATCTGGTGGCCTCGATGGGCCGGCAGATGAAGGCCGAGCGTGAAAAGCGCGCCAACATCCTGGACGCCGAGGGTTTCCGTCAGGCCGCCATCCTTAAGGCCGAGGGCGAGAAGCAGGCCGAGATTCTGAACGCCGAGGGCCGCCGCCAGGCTGCCTTTCTGACCGCCGAGGCCCGCGAGCGCGAAGCCGCCGCAGAAGCCGAGGCGACCCGCATGGTCAGCGACGCCATTGCCAACGGCAACGCGCAGGCCATCAACTACTTCATCGCGCAGCGCTACGTCGACGCCCTGAAGGACATCGCCACCGCCCCCAACCAGAAGACCCTGATTCTGCCCATCGAGGCCACCAGTATCCTGGGCAGCCTGCAAGGCATCGCGGAGGTGGCCAAAGAAGCCTTCGGCGGGACCAAGAGGTAGATATGGGCGATCTGCTGCCGTCTTTCGAGCGCATCCTGCCCGGCCACTGGTGGGTGCTGGGCGCGGTGCTGCTGATGCTGGAGGTGGCCGCGCCGGGAGTCTTTTTCGTGTGGCTGGCGCTGGCCTCCTTCGCGCTGGGCCTCGTGGTGTTCGTGCTGCCGCTGGCCGTGCCGTTTCAACTGGCGCTGTTTGCCATCCTGAGTATCGTGGCCGTCTTTGTGGGCAAACGCTATGTGGGTAACCTGGCGCTGGGCGGCCAGGAGGGAGACCGCCTGAACACCGGGGCGAACCGTCTGGTGGGCCGCACGGTGACCGTCACCGCCGCCATCCACAACGGCGCGGGCCGCGTGCGCGTGGGTGACAGCGAGTGGCGCGCGACTGGCCCCGACACCCCTGAAGGCGCTCAGGTGTTGATCGTGAGCGCTGATGGAACGACGCTGGCCGTGCGCGAGATCAGCGGGACGTGGGTGTAGAGCATTTGACTCTCTGACCTGCATCACCACCCCAGACCAAAAAAAGCCCCTCCAAATTCTGGAGGGGCTTTTTCGTTGAAGCTGTTTTGTGGCGGTCTCGCTTCAGCGTTTGCTGAACTGAGGAGCGCGGCGGGCCTTCTTGAGGCCGTACTTCTTGCGCTCGACTTCGCGGGAATCGCGGGTCAGCAGGCCCGAGGGCTTCATGACGGCGCGGAAGTCGGGGTTGACCTTCAGCAGGGCGCGGGCGATGCCCAGCTTGATCGCGTCGGCCTGGCCGGTGGGGCCACCGCCGGTCACGGTGATCAGGGCGTCGTAACGTCCCGCCGTGCCGGTCTCGCGGAAGGCTTGCAGGGCGTTGACGGAGCGCAGCAGGCCACGGAAGTAGCTCTGGAACTCCTTGCCGTTGACCATGATCTTGCCCTCGCCAGGGCGCAGGAACACGCGGGCCACGGCGGTCTTGCGGCGGCCCGTGCCGTAGAACTGTTCGGGTTGCTGGATCGCCATGATTATTTGACCTCGCTATTTCTGGACTGCGCCGCCTTGGTGCGGGCAGTGTTGGTGATCGCCAGCGCCTGCGGGTTCTGCGCGACGTGCGGGTGACGCTCTCCGGCATAAACCTTCAGGCGGTTGTGCATGGAACGGCCCTGGCGGCCCTTGGGCAGCATCCCAAAGACGGCGTGTTCGATCACGCGGTCGGGGTGCTTGGCCAGACCCTCGCGGGCGGTTTCCTTTTTCAGGCCGCCCTGGTAGCCGCTGTAGCGGGTGTAGATCTTGCCGTCCAGCTTGCCGCCGGTCAGCGCGATCTTGTCGGCATTGACCACGATCACGAAGTCGCCCTGGATCATGTTGGGGGTGAAGTCGGGGCGGTGCTTGCCACGGATGCGGCTTGCAACCACCGTGGCCAGGCGGCCCAGTGGGATGTCGGTGGCGTCCACCACGATCCAGTTCTGCTCGTCATTTTTAGGAACAAAGGTTTTCACGGTAAAACTCCGTACAGAGAAGTGGGATTTGGCGGCGACACGCCCCGGCCTAACGGGGGGAAAGGTTTCGTGCGTGTCCGGGTGCCAGCCCGGCGATCCGCGCTCTACCAAGCGCAAGACACTAAAGGTCAGGCTATCAGATTGAGGTGTGGCTGGGCAAGTGGAGTTTGATGGGAATGGCTGTACGGCTGTTTCTTCATGCCGTGTTCTTCATGTCGCGGCCTAGAAATGTGGTGCGTGCTGAGCAGGTGGAGCGATGCTGGCGTGCATGTCCAGCGCGTAGCGGTCGGTCATCCCGGCCAGATAATCGCAGACCACGCGGGCCAGTTCCTCCGCTTCGGTGCGTTCCCGGAACTGCGGAGGCAACATGCTGGGGCGCTGCATGAGGGCGTGAAACAGCGTGGTCAGCACCCGGCTGCCCTGCTCCACCTGCATCTCCACGCGCCAGTGGCGGTACAGGTTTTCCTTCAGAAAGACGCCCGTGTCCCGCAGCAAGGCGCGGAGGTGAGGGCTGTAGGTGATCAGGCGGGCGGGCAAGGCTTGAACGGCGGCGGCGCTGCTCACGCCGCTCTCTGTGATGGCCGCGTCGCTGGCCGCTGTCAGGTCTCCGATTAGCCAGCCGAGCAGTTCACGGTGCAGGGTCCGCCTCTGGCCTTCCGAGAGGACCGCGCCCGTCACGCCGATTCGACTGGAAAGTTCGGCCCACAGCGGCAGCTCCAGCAACCCCGCGTGCGAGAGCAGACCACTTCGCAAGCCGTCCTCCAGATCGTGCGCGGTGTAGGCCAGAGCGTCGGCAGCGTCCACCAGTTGGGCTTCCAGACTGGGTTGTTTCAAGTGCTGGCCCAGTCCGGCGCGGTCATGTTTGTTCAGACCGTCCAGCGTATCCAGCGTCAGGTTCAACCCCGGATACTCCGCTTTGGGCTGCTCCAGAACCGACACGATGCGCCGGGCCTGAGAGTTGTGGTCAAAGCCGCCATGCTCCGACATCAGGCCGTTCAGCACGCGTTCCCCGGCGTGGCCGAAAGGGGGATGGCCCAGATCGTGCGCCAGCGCCACCGTCTCGGCCAGCGTCTCGTTCAGGCCCAGATTCAGGGCTACCGAGCGGGCCACCTGCTGCACCTCCAATGTGTGCGTCAGCCGGGTGCGGTAGTGGTCCCCGCTGGCGTTCAGGAACACCTGTGTCTTGGCCTCCAGACGGCGAAAGGCGGTGGTGTGCAGCACCCGGTCCCGGTCCTTCTGGAAGGCGGTGCGCGTGGCGCTCTCGGCTTCCGGGTATTCCCGCCCACGCGAATGCTGGCTCAGGGTGGCGTAGGGCGCGAGCGTCTGCGCCTCGCGGGCCTCCAGATCGGCGCGGCTGAGCATGGGGACAGTGTAGAGGTTGATGGTAGATGGTTGACGGAAAGATAAGGAGGGCGGGGGAGGCGGGGTGTCGGTCCTTTGACTTCCCTGCCCCTTGCGGGCAACTGGTGCAGCCCTGAAGGCTACGGTGAAACGTGAAGGCGGCGGCGGGGTCAGGATTACAGATAGGCCGCAGCCCAGACAAGTTGCCCTGGGTTTCTTCTATCAACCATCACCCTTCTTCCATCAATCCATCCACCCCCTAAACTGCGGGCATGAAGCCTGTCGTTCAGAAATCCGCCCCCGAGTTCACGCGCCGCAGCGACGATGGCCGCACCGTCAGCCTGTCCGGCCTGCGCGGGCAGTGGGTGGTGCTGTACTTTTACCCGCGCGCCAGTTCGGCGGGCTGTTCCATCGAGGCCCGGCGTTTCGAGGCGGCCCTGCCCGAATTCGAGCGCCTGAACGCGGCGGTCATCGGCGTCAGCACCGACACCGAGGCCCATCAGGCCCATTTCCGCGACACCTGCGGCCTCACGCACCCCCTCATTCCAGACGGTGACCGGGAACTGTGCCGGGCGTACGGCGTGATCGGCGGCCTGGGCGGTCTGCTGGGCATGGCGTCGCGTGCCACCTTCCTTATTGACCCACAGGGCGTGCTGGCCTACGAACACCGCAGCGCCAATCCGGCCAACCACGCCTCGGTGATCTTGCAGGAGCTGGAGCGGCGGGCCGTGCGGACGGAGTAGAAGTGGCGGCCCTCACGCCCGCCGATCTGCGGGCCGCAGCTTTCCGCACGCTGACGCCGCAGCCCTCGCTTCAGGCGGCGCTGGACCACATGGGCTTTTTGCAGGCCGATCCGATCCGCGCCCCGGCCCGCGCGCAGGATTTGACGTTGCTGGCCCGCGTTCCCGGCTACCGGGCGGGCGAGCTGGAACGCCGCTACGCCGAACTGGACGCCGAGGAAGACATGATTCCCAATTACGGCTTCGTGCCGCGCGCTGTGCAGGCATTGTTGCACCCGCGTGAGGTTGCGCCGGGCCGCGTGGAGCTGGAGCATCCAGGGTTGCTGGAGGAGGTCCGCGCCCAGTTGAACGAGGGCGAGGAACTGCACCCCCGCGATCTGGCCGCCGCGCTGGGCAAGGGCCGCACCGTCAATGCCTGGGGCGGTCAGTCCAGCGCTACCACCCGCATTCTGGGCGCACTGCACTACCGGGGCGAGGCCCGCGTGACCCGCCGGGTGGGCGGCGTGCGCGTCTACGGCCCGGCCACGCATCTGGCCGCCCTGCGCGCCGCGCCTCTGCCTGAAGCCGAACGTCTGCACCGCACGGTGCATCTGCTGGCCGCGTTGTACGGCCCTCTGCCGGAGGCCAGCCTGCGCTATCTGGTCAGCCTGTCCGGCTTCGGGTTCCCGCACCTGCGCGGCGAACTGAAGGCAGCATTCAAGGTGGCTGTGAAAGAGGAACTGTCGGGCGCAACGGTGGACGGCGTGAAGTATGTCTGGACGTCGGATCAATCTCCAGCCGACTCGACTGCCCCGCGCGGGGTGCGGATCGTGGGGCCGTTCGATCCGCTGGTGTGGGACCGCCGCCGTTTTGAACACTTGCACGGCTGGCCCTACCGCTTCGAGGCGTACACCCCCGCCGCCAGACGCACGATGGGCTATTACGCGCTGCCTGTCTTTTCCGCCGGGCGCGCGGTGGGCTGGGCCAATCTGAAACTGGGTGGGGGAGAGCTGGACGCGGAGCTGGGCTTTATTCCTGGCTTCCGGCAGACTGCTGCCTTCCGCAAAGGGTTGGAAGCCGAGTTGGACCGCTACCGTACATTTCTGACCGCCTCTTCAGTGAACGGACTTGAGTAAGGTGTGTAAAGCACTCATGGGCGGTATGCTGACGGCAATATGAGTGACAATGATCGGAAGTATTTTGGAACGGATGGTGTGCGGGCGGTGGCGGGCGAGTTTCCCCTGACCGCCGCCTGGGTGATGAACCTCGGCGTGGCGGCGGGCGAGGTGCTGACGCGCCGCTCTCTGTCGCAGGAGGGTGGAACAGGCAAGGTCAGCGTGGTGATCGGCAAGGACACCCGTCAGAGCGGCGACATGCTGGAAGCGGCCCTGGCAGCGGGCCTGACGGCACGCGGCGTCAATGTGATCCATGTGGGCGTGCTGCCCACCCCCGGCGTCAGTTACCTGGTGCGGCAACTGGGCGCAGACGCGGGCGTGGTCATCAGCGCCTCGCACAATCCCTATGAGGACAACGGCATCAAATTCTTCGGCGCGGACGGCCAGAAGCTCAGCGACGCCACCGAACACGAGATCGAGGCGGCCATCGACGACGTTGACGGTCTGCCCCCCGTGACCGGCGTGGACCTGGGCGGCGTGACCAACTCCACCGAGGCCGAGCGCATCTATATCCAGTATCTGGTCTCGCACGCGCCGGACCTGAGCGGTCTCAAGATCGCGCTGGACTGTGCCAACGGGGCGGCCTACCGGGTGGCCCCCAAGGTGTTCCAGGCGGCGGGGGCCGACGTGTTTGCGGTGTACACCACCCCCGATGGGCGCAACATCAACCGCAATTGCGGCAGCACCCACATGGACCACCTTCAGGCGATTGTCCGCAACGGCGACTATGACCTGGGCGTGGCCTTCGACGGTGACGCGGACCGCGCCCTGTTCGTGGACTCGCGCGGCAACGTGGTTCACGGCGATCACATGCTGCTGCTGAACGCCCGCGCGCGTCCGGCGGCGGCGGTGGTGGCCACCATCATGACCAATATGGCCCTGGAGGTGAAGCTGGAAGAGGCTGGAATTTCGCTGGAGCGCACCGCCGTGGGAGACCGCTATGTCCACGAGCGCCTGCACTCCAAAGGGCTGCATCTGGGCGGCGAGCAGAGCGGCCATGTGCTGTTCCTGGATGTCTCGCCCACCGGGGACGGCGTGCTGACCGCGCTGCTGACCCTGGCGAGCATGAAAACGATGGACACCACCCTGGACGTGCTGTTCGACGAGCTGACCATGTATCCGCAGACGCTGGTGAATGTGCGCGTAGCCGATAAAAAGGCCATTGCCCGCGACGCGACGGTGCAACTGGCCGTCTCTAAAGCCGAGGCCCAACTGGAAGGCCGGGGCCGCATCAACCTGCGCCCCAGCGGCACCGAGAACCTGATCCGCGTGATGGTGGAGGGCCAGGACGCCGCCGAGATTCATGAGATCGCCCGCGTGCTGGCCGCCGTCGTCGAGGAACGTGGGCTGAGTGGCGTGGTGGCTGGTCAGTGATCCCCCCCCAGTGCCTGACCAGTCCGGTCAGCCGCGCCGCGCATGGCTCTCATCCGCTCTCGGCACAATGGCAACAGGAGGTATTCTCATGAAAAACATCCAGATCACGAAGGCCCTGGTGACCGCACTGCTGGTTTCCCCTGCCCTGGCCGCAGTCGCGGGCGCGCAGAAGTCGCCCCTGAAGGTCACCGCGTCCACCCTGCTGGTCACGGAAGTCAAGACGGACGGCAAGACCGTGGAGAAGTTGACCGACACCGCCAACCGGGGGGTCTCGCCGGGCGATCTGTTGCAGTTGCAGCAGCGCGTGGAGAACACCAGCAGAATGCCCGTCAAGCAGCTCAAGCTGAATATGGCGGTCCCGGCGGCCACGGCGTTTACAGGGCAGCAGTGCAATGTGGACGGCGTGACGGCGCTGTTCAGCATCGACGGCAAAGCTTATGCCGCCGAACCCCTCAAGAAGTTCGTAACCGTCACCGAGAACGGCCAGGACGTGAAGAAGGAAGTGACGGTCAACCCCAGTGAGTACACCCATGTCCGCTGGCAGCTTCCCGATCTGAAGGGCGGCGACATGGCCACCTGCTTTATCCGGGCCACCGTCAAGTAGACGGCAGCAAAGGGGGGAGGCGAGTCTTTATGGCTCGCCTCCCATTCTTTTGGCTGTCGATCAGGCCACCGGAGCCACTCTATCCGTGTGAATGGCGCGGCCCTCTTCCTGTTTGCCCTTGAGCAGCGGCATGACCAACTCTCCAAAGCGGCGGGCTTCTTCCAGATGCGGGTAGCCGCTGAAGATGAACGAGGAAAAGCCCATGTCCTCGTAGTGGCGAATCTTGTCGGCCACCTGCCCAGGGTCACCGATCAGGGCGACGCCCACACCGCTGCGGGCCATGCCCACCCCGGCCCACAGCCCCGGCTCTATCATCAGATCGGCGTCCAGATTCTTGACCATGTCAATCTGACGCTGCTGGCCCACGCCGTCCACATGCGCATGGCTGGCCACAAAGGCGGCGCGCACTTCCGGGTCGACGCGGCTGATCAGGCGTTCGGCGGCGGCGCGGGCCTCGGCCTCCGTTTCACGCACGATGACGTGGGTTCGCAGACCGTAGCGGAGAGTTCGCCCGGCTTTGTCCGCTAGCGCCTGCATCTGCGCCATTCTCTCCTTGATCATGTCCTCGCGCTCGCCCCACATCAGGTACACGTCGGCCAGCTCGGCGGCGATCTGCTGGGCCACCGGGGACGCGCCGCCAAAGTAGATGGGAATGGGTTGCACTGGGGCGGGGTCCAGCACCGCGTCGTTGAAGGCGTAGATATCCGATTTGAAGGACTGGGGCGGCAGCTGCGTCCACAACTGGCGCAGAATCTGCATGAATTCGCGGGTGCGCTCGTAGCGTTTGGCGTGGTCTTCAAAATCGCCGTACATGGCGTTCTCGGCGGGGCTGCTGCCCGTCACGATGTTCAGGCGCACGCGCCCTGGAAACAGGTTTTGCAGGGTGGCGAGCATCTTGGCGTACATGGCAGGCTGGAACATGCCGGGCCGCACGGCGATCAGCAGCGCCGGATCGGTGGCCGCCGTCTGGGCCAGCGCTGCCACCGCCGCCGTGTAGTTCTCGTGTTCGCTGTGGTAGTTGGTGGCGGTCAGCAGGGCGTCAAAGCCCGCCTCGCCCGCCGTGGAAATCAGGCTTTGCAGGTAGGGCAGCGTGGGCTTGCGCGGCATCTTGTTTTTGGTGCCGATGAACTCACCGTCGCGCGAGAGTTGCAGGAACCACAGGAATTCGGACTGGGATGGGTTGGTCATAAGTACCTCGGTTGTGGGGTGTGGGAAAAAGAGGGAGAGCTAAGCTGGGGTGAAAGGGTTGGTCCCAAGACAACCCCTCCGGCGCTACGCGCCACCTCCCCTTAGAAGGGAGGCAAGAGTTGCGGAATTGCCTTGATCTTCTGCGCTCCTTGGCTCCCTTTGAGGGGAGCTGGCTGCGAAGCAGACTGAGGGGTCAAACCGTGGCAGCCACCCAAAAACCTCGCTGAGCAATACCTCAAGCCTTCACCCCCCCCGCCGTCAATCCGGCCACGAACCTGCGCTGGAAGACGGCGATCAGCATGACCACCGGAATGGTGGCAATCACCACGGCGGCGGCAATCAGCGGCCACGGAAAAGCGAATTCACCCTGATACAGCGTGACGCCCACGCTGACCGTTCGCATGTCCAGTTTGGTGTTGAAACTCAGCGCCAGCAGAAATTCGTTCCATGAGTTGACGAAGATCAGCAGCGCCGCCGTGACCATACCGGGGGCCGAGAGCGGCAGCACCACTCGCATCAGTGCGCCCACGCGGGAGGTGCCGTCGATCATGGCCGCCGCCTCCAGATCACGCGGGATGGCGCTGAAGAAGGCCACCAGGGTCAGAATCGCCACGGGCAGGCTGAGGGCGGCGTAGGGCAGGATCAGCGCGGGATAGCTGTTGAGCAGGCTCAGGCCCCGGAACAACCGGAACAGCGGCACCAGCAGGCTGACCACCGGGAACATGGAAAAGGCCACCACGGCGGTCAGCAGCAGCCCGCGCCCCCGGATATTCAGCCGGGCCAGCGCGTAGGCCGCCGGAACCGCCACCACGATGCACAGCACGGTACTTAGCAGGCTGACGGTCATGGAGTTGAAGAAGAATCGGGCGAAGGGCTGCTCGGTGAACACGCGGGCGTAATTGGCGAAGTTCAGCATCCCTGGCAGGTACTGCACCGGGAATTTCTGCAACTCGGCTTCCGTCTTGAGGCTGGTCAGGAGCATCCAGATCAGGGGGAAGAAACCGCCAACGATCAGCGCAGTCAGGCCCGCCCAACGGCCTATCCTGTCGCCCAGTGTCAGGCGCTCGGGAGCTGCCGTTTCGTCGCTCATAAAAACTCCGATGGAATCATTTGCGAAAATGATGAAATCCGAGCGGATGCGAGAAGGAGCGGAGCGGATTCCGGGCGTGGAATTTGTGAATCGGCGCTTTCCCGGTTTGCAAATGGAGCAGACGGAATTCGTGTCATGTGCTGGCCCCGTCACGCACGAAGCGCACGTAAACGCCCGTGACCACCAAGCTCACCGCGAACAGCGCCACGCTGAGGGTGGCCGCGTATCCGAAGTCCAGAAACTCGATGCTGGTGCGGTAGATATAGACCCCCAGGGTTTCCAGCAACCCCTGTGCCGGAGCCTGTTGAATGAAGGTGTACGGAATATCAAACACCTGCACGGCGCTGATGGAGCGGAAGATAAACGCCACCGCCAGACTGGGGGCCAGCAGCGGCAGGATGATGCGGAAGAAGGATTGAACGCGGCTCGCGCCGTCCACTTCTGAAGCCTCGGTGAGTTCGCGGGGGATGCCCTGGAGGCCGCCCAGCACGATCAGTGCCACGAAAGAACTGGTTTTCCAGACAATCGTGACCACCATTGCCAGCACCGCCAGCCCCGGCGTGCTGAGCCACAGCAGCGGCTCCTGGACGATGCCCAGCCGCACCAGAATGTCGTTGAACACGCCGTACTGGGCGTTGAACAGCCACGCGAAGATCAATCCGGTCATCACGGGAGGCATGGCCCACGGCAGCAGCAGCGCCACGCGCGCCAGCCCGCGCACCTTGCTGGGCGTGTGGGCCGCCAGCGCCATCGGAATGCCGATCAGGAACGAGCCACCCACCGTCAGCACCGCGAAAAACAGCGTGTTCCGCAGCGAGGTGCCGAAACGCGGGTCAGCGAACATCTGCACGTAGTTCTTGAGGCCCACGAAGGGCTGCCCGTTGAACGGCTCGGTCAGCTTGTTGAAGTAAAAGCTGTCGCGGATGGTGGTGATCATCGGGAACAGCAGCACGCCGCACAGCAGCAGCGCGGCGGGCAGCAGCAGCCAGAAGGCCAGTTGCCCCTCGCTGGCCTCGCCCCGGCTGCGCCCCTTGCGCCTGGGCAGCGGGGCGGCGATGTTCTTCTGGGTCATGGAATCTCCTTCGGAGCGGTCTAAGGGTCTGAGGGTCAAAAGGTCTAAGGGCTTTGGCCTTGCTTCTTCGCGGACGGGGATGGGGTTACTCTTGTTTTCATTCAAACTGGGAGATACAGATTCGGCCCGCCTTAGACCCTTTGACCCTTAGACCGCCTCCAACAAGTTGCCCCCAAATCCAGTTCAGCTCCAGATTTGGGGGCAAGGAAGGCGAACCTACTTCAGCAGCGGGGCCAGATCGCGCTGCATGTCGCTCAGGGCCGCGTCCACGGTTTTGCTGCCTGCCACGGCGGCGGATACGTTGTTGCGGATGATCTCGCTGACCCTGGGGTAGTTGGGCGTGACCGGGCGTGGGCGGGCCTTGAGGACCACCGGATACAGCGCCTTGAAGTGCGGGTTGGCGGCCAGCACGGCTTTGTCGCTGTACAGGCTCTTGCGGACGGGCAGGTACGCGCCCTTGACGGCCATCTCGCGCTGGATGTTCACGCTGGACATGAATTGCAGCAGCTTGACGGCTTCTTTCTTGTTGTTGCCGTAGGCGTTGACGCCCCATTCCCAGCCGCCGGTGCAGGTGGCGCTTGCATTCTTGCCGAACGAAGGCAGCGGGGCCACGCCCACATTGCCCTTGACGGTGGTGGGCTGCGGGCTGTTGCCCTGGAAGTGTGCCCAGGCGTAGCTCCAGTTCAGGCCCATCGCCACGTCCCCGGCCTGGAACTGCTGGCGCGAGTCGTCGGTTTTGATCTCGGCGCTCGCCGCTGGCGACAATCTGGACTTGACCGAGTTGACCAGGAAATTCAGGCCCTGTTTGCCCGCCGCGCTGTTGACATTGCTGGCGTCGCCGCCTCCGGTCCACAGCGTTTCCAGGAAGTTGCACACGGTGCCCTCGATCGGCGCACCCTGGAAGTTGAAGCCCTGCATCTTGCCGCCCTCGCCCTTCTGGATCTTGCCAGCGGTGGCGGTCAGTTCGTCCCAGGTGGTGGGCACCTTGGCCTTGTATTTGGTCAGCAGGTCCTTGCGGTAGTACAGGAACTGCGCGTCGGTGAAGGCGGGCATGGCGTACAGCTTGCCGCCGTAAGTAGCCGCGCTGACCGGACCGGGCAGGAAGCTGCCCAGGTAGCTGTTGACACCGCTGAGGTAGCCGTTGAGCGGCTCGGCCCACCCGGCGGCGGCGAAGGTGGCGGTGCGGACCACGTCGATCAGGAAGATGTCCAGGGTGTCGTCGCGGGCGGCCAGCACGGTGGTCAGATACTGATTCTGGGCCTCGCTGGTGGCCCCGCCGGTCTCGATCTTGACCTTGATGTCGGGGTTGGCGGCCTGGAAGCGGTCAAACAGGGGCTGGAACACTTCGGGGCGCTGCTGGCTGCCCATGAAGACGTTCAGGGTGGTCACGGCACTGGCCGAGGTGGTCAGGGCGGCGGATACGGCGAGGGCAGCGGACAACAGCAAGCGGCTACGCATAGGTGGAACCTCCGGTGTGGGTCAGGCGTCCGTCTGACGCCAGCTCAGTTAATGGTCCGCTTAAAGTAGCACCTTTTCAAAAGAGGTCCGTCAAGTGTGGACTGCGTTGCTGCGGGCAACTGAAACGATCAAGTGAGCTGTTCACGGCGTTGCTTTCCCGCGCCCTAAACTGGGCGCATGACTTTCGCAGCGAATGCCCCCGAAATGCCCCGCTGGCGCACCGATGACCTGTACGCCAGCCTGAGTGACCCCCGGCTGGAACAGGATCTGGAAGGGCTGCGCGCCGGAATCGCGGACCTCGAACGGCTGTTTAACGAGCTGGATGTTCGTATGGATGGCCCCGCCGCCACCCCCGAAACGCTGGGGCGCGTGCTGGACGCTATGAATGCCCTGAGCAACCGCTCCGGTCCGATTGGCGCTTATCTGAACGCTTTTTTCACCACCGACAGCCGCGATACGCTGGCCCAGAGCCGCATGGCCGCCTTCACGACGCTGACGCTGCCGCTGGGGCCGCTGCGTTCCCGCCTGACCGCGTGGCTGGGTGGCCTGGATGACGCGCAGCTTACGGACCTGCTGGCCGCCTCTGAAACCGCGCGGGACCACGAACACTTCCTGCGCCGTGCCATACAACTGGCCCGGTATCAGATGTCGCCGCCCGAGGAAGACCTGGCCGCCCGCCTGCGTCCCAGCGGGGCCGGGGGCTGGTCTAAACTCCAGGGCAACATCAGTAGCGTCCTGAAAGGCGAATTCCGGGGTGGGCATCTGCCCGTGACCGCCCTGCGCGCCCTTGCCAGCGACGCGGACGAGGCAGTGCGCCGTGACGCCTTCGAGGCCGAGATTGCCGCCTGGAAGTCCTCGGAGGTGGTCTTTGCCGCCGCTCTGAACGGCGTCAAGGGCGAGGAAGGCACGCTGGCGCGGCGGCGCGGCTTCGCGGACGCGGTGGCCCCCAGCCTGCTGACGCACGGCATTGACCGCGAGACGCTGGACGCCATGCAGGGGGCGGTGGTGCGTTCCTTCCCCGATTTCCGCCAATATTTTGCGGCCAAGGCGCGGGCGCTGGGCAAGCAAAAGCTGGATTGGTGGGACATCCTCGCCCCGGCGGGTAGCAGTGAGACCGAGTGGACCTACGGTGCGGGAGCTGAATTTGTGGAGCGGCAGTTCCGGGGTTATTCCGCCGGGCTGGGCGACTTCGCCGCCGAGGCTTTTAGCGGCGACTGGGTGGACGCTGGCCCGCGCGAGGGCAAACGCAGCGGGGCGTTCTGCATGCGCTGGACGCGCGGCAAGAGCCGCATCCTGATGAACCCCCAGCCTGGACAGCGTGTCCACCCTGGCGCACGAGCTGGGCCACGGCTACCACAACGCCCGTCTGGCCCAGTCCGAACCGCTGCAACGCGAAACGCCCATGACCCTGGCCGAGACCGCCTCCATCTTCTGTGAAACCGTGGTACAGAACGCCGCCCTGGCCGACGCAACGGGGCCGGAGCGCCTGTACGTGCTGGAAACCAGTCTGATGGGCCACGCGCAGGTGGTGGTGGACATCCACAGCCGCTTTCTGTTCGAGCGGGCCGTGTTCGAGCGGCGCGAGAAGGGTGACCTGAACCCGCAGGAATTTGGCGAGCTGATGACCTGGGCGCAGCGTGAAACCTACGGCGACGCTCTTGCTACGTTGCACCCGTACATGTGGGCCGTGAAGCCGCACTACTACAGTCTGGCCTTTTACAACTACCCGTACACCTTTGGCCTGCTGTTCGGCCTGGGCCTGTACGCCCAGTATGTGGCGGCGCGCGAGGCTGGGACGGAGGCCGAATTCCAGACCCGTTACGACGAATTGCTGGCCTCCACTGGACGCGCGGACCCCCTGACCCTGGCCGCCCGCTTCGGCATTGATCTGCACGCCCCGGACTTCTGGGAAGGCAGCCTGGACGTGATCCGGCGGCAGATCGACGTCTATGTGGAGGCGGTGGGATGAGCGGTGGTCTAAGGGTCAAAGGGGTTGAGGGTCTAAGGTTTTTAGCTCCTTCCCCCGTGCGGGGGAAGTTGGGAGAGGGGGCCACCGGGCAGGCCGCCATTGTCAACAAGTTCCCCCGCCCTCTTCATGTCTAACCCCACCCTGACCGCCATCCCCGGCTTTCGCGTCGGCCACTGGACCGATTCAGTTGGGATGACGGGCTGCACCGTGATTCTTTGCCCGGAGGCGGGCGCGGTGGCCTCCGCCTCCTTCATGGGGCCGAGTCCGGCGACGCGCGAGGGCGTGCTGCTGTCGCCCGAGAAGAAGGTGGAGCGCATTCACGCCCTGCTGCTGACGGGCGGCAGCGCCTTCGGACTGGCGGCGGCGTCCGGCGTGGTGCGCGTGCTGGAGGAGCGTGGCGTGGGCCACCAGACCCCGTTTGCCCGTGTGCCGATTGTTCCGGCGGCAGTGGTCTATGACCTGGGCATGGGCGATCCTCTGGCACGTCCGGGTGAACGGGAGGGCGAGCTGGCGGCGCGTTCCGCCTCCAGTGATCCCGTACCGCGTGGCCGGGTAGGCGCTGGCACAGGGACGACGGCGGGCAAATACCTGGGTGGCCTCGGCGCGGTTCCCGGTGGCCTGGGCAGCGTGATGCTGGAGCGGTACGGCGTTTCGGTGGGCGTACTGGCAGTGGTCAACCCGATTGGCGACGTGCTGGACGAACGCGGCGGCGTGCTGGCCGGGCCGGGAACGGGGCCAGGGGCCGTGTCGTTTACCCCCGGCGACGTGGAGAACACCACGCTGGTTGCCGTCGTGACCGAACACACGCTGAGCAAGGCCGATTGCCGCCGCCTGGCCGACGCCGCACAGACCGCGCTGGGCCGCGTGATCCATCCCAGCCACACCTACTGGGACGGCGACGCCGCCTTCATGCTCAGCAGTTGTGCGAAGCCGCCCGCCGATCCGCTGCTGCTGGGCGCACTGGTGCAGGAAGCCGTCTGTGCGGCGGTGCGTGACGCGGTGCGGCAGGCCAATCATTTGGGTGCGTAAGATACTCAGGTGAGTACACTCGATTACGTGACTGGTCTGCGGCGGATCATCGGTACGCGGCCCGTCAACCTCGTGGGCGCGGCGGGCATCATCGTCAACGGAGACGGCGAATTGTTGTTGCTGCGGCGTGCAGGAGCAGAGAACTGGGGACTGGTCACGGGCACCAGCGAACTGGGCGAGTCGCTCTCTGAAACGCTCCGACGCGAGGCTCTGGAGGAAGCGGGGCTGAGAATCGGTGCGGTGGAACTGCTGGAAATGCTCAGTCCTGTCTCGCTGGCCCAGGTGGCGAACGGCGATCAGTTCTACAGCTACACCGCCCTGTTTCGCGTGACCGACTGGAGCGGAACACCCGTGTCGGACTGTATGGAGATCGCAGAGGCGCGATTCTTTTCATTGAATGATCTGCCGCCCCTGACACGTCTGGGCCTCAAAGCTCAGGCGTGGCTGGCGTGAACTATGTCCGCGATCTCCGCGCGCTGATCGGCCACGCGCCTGTCAACTGGGTGGGCGTCTGCGCACTGGTGCTGAACGCCGAAAATGAAGTCCTGCTGCAACGCCGCACCGATACCGGCGGCTGGGGCACCCCTGGCGGCATCGCGGAACTGGGCGAGCCGCTCCCCGAAACCCTGCGCCGCGAACTGTGGGAGGAGGCGAGCATCACACCCATCCATCCTGAATTCCTGACGGTCATCAGCGGGCCGCAGACCTATCAGAAACTCCCCAACGGCGACGAGTTCTATCAGGTGGTGGCCGTCTATCTGGTCCGCGAGTGGCATGGCGTTCCTGTCCCAGACGGCGAGGAAGGCACCGAACTCCGTTTCTTTAATCTGGACCATCTGCCCGCCTCACTCGGCCCGGTGGACGGCGAGGCGCTGGGGCTTTTGCAGGTGCGCTGACCTTTGCCTGCCCGGAGTCCAGTTGCCAGACGTTCATCCTGATTTTCTTCTCCCAGGGAGACGACAGGTTCAGTCCCTATAGCAATCTTCACGAAAGGCTTTTGTGAGGTGAAGTTTTTTACACTCGGTCCATGTTGCTTCCCGTCCTGCAAGCCGTGTCTCAGGTGGCCGCGAAAGACAGCCCCACCGTATTGAACCTCTCGTTCGCCGATCAGCAGCTCAACACGGCCCTGCGGCTGATGCAGGGGCAGATCGTGGGGCTGCGGAGCAGCGTGCTGCCGCCCTGGAGCGTGTCCCTGATCGCGCTGGGCGTGCATCCGGCCACCATTGCCGAGGCGCAGCAGGTGGGCGGGAATTTGCAGGGTGCGCTGGCGTTTCTGCTGGACCGGGGGTATCTGGGCCGCGCTCAACTGGACACGGCGGCGCAGGAGCGGGCACTCTCGGCCCTGCTGCCGCTGGCGTGGCAGACCAGCATGACCAGCTCGGCCCCGTGGAGCGGTGCGCCCGCCGATCTGCCCCTCAACAGCACCCAGACGCGTCAGGCCGTTGAGACCGCCGAGCGTCACGCGGCCCTGCTCACGCGGGAGGAGCGCGCCCTCAAACCCTCGTCCCGTTTTGCGGCGAATCCGCTCTCGGCTCCGGCGCTGCTGGGAGACGAGGGCAAGGAGCGCGTCTATCACGCGGCCATGCGCGGCCTGAGCCTGGGAGAAATGTCGCAGCGGACGCCGCAGCGCTGGGACACCCTGGCACAGACGGTCAGCCGCCTGCTGCGCGACGGTGCGCTGCGCCCGCAGAACGCCGCCGCGCCGCGTGAGGTGGCCGACGCGCTGAAGGCCGGACAGGCCGCCCCGGACTTCTGCCTGCCGGATCTGGCCGGGGGTGAAGTGCGCCTGAGTGCGCTGCGCGGGCAGCCGGTGTGGCTGGTGTTCAACCGCCAGAGTACCTGCGCCATGTGTAACCCGCACCACGCCAAGATCATCACCATGCACGAGCGGCTGCGTGCGCGCGGCGTGCAGATCGTGTCGGTGTGGGGCAGCCCGCTGGAAGACCTGTCGAGTGGGATCGGCAGACAGCGCCCGCCCTACCCGGTGCTGGCCGATCCCCACGACGAAACGTATGACCGCTACGGCCTGCGCATGAGCCTGGGGGGCACCCTGGACCCCCGCAACCTGTCCACCATGATCCAGGGCTTCCGCATGATGGGGGCCAGCGCCCTCAAGGACGATGGCGAACTGCTGCGGATGCCCGCCGAGTTCCTGATCGGTGCGGACGGCGTGATCGAGACCGCGCACTACAACAGCTACGGCAGCGACTGGCTGCCGCTGGAACGGGTGCTGGCCTGGGCGGACCAGCAAAAGCCAGGATCGAGTAAGCTCAACTGAGCTTCATTTTCGCCGCGTCAGCGTCAGCCGCGCCCCCAGCAGCCTGAATCCGGCCCGTTCCACGTTGCGTTCGCTGCCCCCGCCCGGCGTGACGAACACGCTGGCGAGGTCTGCCCCGGCCTGCGCCGCGACATTCAGACGGTGGGCCAGCAGCGCAGTTTGCACCCCGCGCCCCTGAAATTCGGGCAGCGTGGCCGTGCCGTGAAAGGCGGCAATGCCCTCGGTGATGCTCTGCGCAGCAGTCGCGGCGGGCGTGCCGTCCACATCTGCCACGAAGAGCTGTGTTCCCGGCGCGTGCGCCACCACCGACATGATCTCCTCGGTTCCCGGCCCGAAACACCGCGCGGCCAGCGCCGCCCACGCACCCGCCTCTTCCTCCCGAACGATAAATGCAGGGGAAGCAGGGAGGTCTGTCAATTCGCGCACATAGCCGTGGAGCAGGTAGTCCAGTCCATAGCCGCGCGCTGTCAGCAGGGGCAGACCTGCGGCAGCAAAGGCCGAGAGCAGATGGAGGCTGGCGGGCTGACCGTGTTTCGCGGAGAACGCCTCGAATTCATCCAGTTCCTGCGGCGTGGGCAGCCGCGTGCCGTCATGCCAGCCCGTATCCACTGGCAGATTCGGCCCGGCGTGAACGGCCACCAGCGGGCCAAACCGCACCGTCTCGCCAGTGTGTCCATAACGCGCGTGTGCCGTGGCCTCCGAATGGGCCAGCCGGGTCAGAATGTCCATATTCATCCCGCCAGCGTATCCCTGTCGGCGTAGCGTCCCGCATTTGTCCCCGCCTCCGCCCGCTAGCTTAGGCAGCATGACTCAGGCTTCAACTTCCTCGCGCGCCTTCGTTTCGCTGATCGGGGCCGGGCCGGGCGATCCCGGACTGCTGACCCTGCGCGGCCAGCACGCCCTCCAGAACGCCGATGTGGTGCTGTTTGACTACCTGGCCAACCCCGAACTGCTGCGCTGGTGCCCGGATGCCCGGACCATCTACGTGGGTAAAAAAGGATTCAGCGAGTACATCACCCAGGAGCAGATCAACGCGCTGATCGTGAACACGGCTCAGCAGAACGGCGGCCAGCGCGTGGCCCGCCTCAAGGGCGGGGATGTCTTCGTCTTCGGGCGCGGCGGCGAGGAGGCCGAGGCGTGCGCCCATGCGGGCGTTGGGTTCGAGATCGTTCCCGGCGTGACCAGTGCCATCGCCGCCCCCGCTTACGCCGGGATTCCCGTGACCCACCGCGACGTGGCCCGCTCCTTTGCCGTGCTGACGGGCAACACCCGCGAGGGCGGCGCGCACTACGAACGCCTGTCAGGGGTGGATACGCTGCTGCTGCTGATGGGCGTGCGGAATCTGGACACCATCGCTGCCGAATTGATCGCCTCCGGGCGTGACCCGCAGACGCCCGCCGCCACCGTCCAGTGGGGCAGCACCCACCAGCAGCGCGTGGCGGTGGGAACGCTGAAAACCATCGCGCAGGCGGTGAAGGACGCTGGCCTGGAAGCCCCCGCCGTGACCGTGGTGGGCGAGGTGGTCAAGCTGCGCGACAAGCTGCGCTGGTTTGACAACGCGCCCACTTTTGGCGGCCCCCTGAGCGGCAAGACGGTGGCCGTGACCCGCACCCGCGACGGCTCCAGCGCCCTCAGTGACGTGCTGCGGGCGCGTGGCGCATCCGTGCTGGAAGTGCCGCTGATCCGCTTTGGGGCGGCATCCGATGGGGGAGGGGCGGCCCTGCGCGCCCTGCGCGACTTCAGGGGCTGGCTGCTGCTGACCAGTAATCAGGCGGTGACGGCGCTGTTCTCGCTGCTGGACGGCGCTGAGCTGGACTCTCGCGCGCTGGCTCACGTCAGGATTGCCGCCGTCGGCCCCAGCACCGCCCGCAGTCTGGCCGAGCGTGGCCTGCGCGCCGACTTTGTGCCGTCTACCCCCGGCGCACGCCACCTGGGCGCGGAGTTGCCCGCCAGTGTGGGAGAGGCCACCCTGCACCTGACCTCCCAACTGGCCGAGGACGAGTTGCAACGGGCTTTGGAGTTGCGGGGCATTGGCTATACGCGGGCCGAGTTGTACCGCACGGAAGCCGCCGCACCGGATGAGAACAGGCTGGAGCGCCTGAAGAACGCCGCCGTGCTGACTCTGGCCTCTGGCAGCGCAGCCCGCCATCTGGCGAAGCTGGCAGATGCGGACTTCGATCCGCTGAACATGCCCGTCGCCGCGATGGGGCCGCAGACCGCCGACGCCGCCCGCGAGGCTGGTTTTACGCACGTGACCGTGGCGGAAACGGCCAGCCTGGAAGCCCTGGCCGACGCGGCAGAGCGGGCGGTGCGGGGCGAAGCAGAGTGAGGGAGAAAGTCGTGGCAGCCTCCCTTTCACTCCGCACGTCACCACCTCTCAAGCTCACTGTTCGCCTCAACTCTGGGCCGTGCTATACTCCCGCCTGTTGTCTCGCCCGCTGCTTCAGGTCTGTCCCTGGGCGCAATATGGCGGGCAGAATGCGCTGCGGCGGGAAACGCCCGGCAAGAGGAGAAATCACAACATGGCTAAACATCCCGTTCCCAAGAAGAAGACCAGCAGAAGCAAGCGCGACATGCGCCGCAGCCACCACGCGCTGACCGTGCCCAACCTGTCCGAGTGCCCCCACTGCCACGCCAAGAAGCTCTCGCACCACATCTGCCCCAGTTGCGGTTATTACGATGGCCGTCAGGTGCTGGCCGTCTAAGCAAGTCCATTCTGAAACAGGCTCCCCATGTGGGAGCTTTTTTCATTCCTTCCTTAATCTCCCTGCCCTGTACCCGCCCCGCGTTATCCTCCCCGCTATGAGTCTGACATTCGAGGAGAAGTTGCAGAATTACGCGCGGCTGGCCGTCCGCGTCGGCCTGGGTCTGCGCGAGGGCCAGCGCGTGCTGATTCAGGCTCCGGTGGACACTGCCCCGCTGGCCCGCGCCGTGGTGCGCGAGGCGTATGCGGCGGGTGCGTCCTTCGTGGACGTGCGCTGGGACGACGACGATGTTCAGTTGGCCCGCTTCGAGCTGGCTCCGGACGGCACCTTCGGCACCCTGAGCAAGTGGCGGGTGGACGCCGAGATCGAGACGGCGAATGCGGGCGGCGCAGTCCTCGCCATCCGCGCCACCAATCCCAACCTGCTGGGCGGGGTGGACGCCGAACGCGTGGCGACGCACCAGAAAGCATTGGCGGCCTACCGCAAGCCCTACACCGAGCAGGTCATGACCAATCGCCTGAACTGGAACCTGATCAGCGCCCCGATTCCCGGCTGGGCCGAATTGATGTTCCCCGATTCAAGCGTGGATGAAGCGGTGGAAAAGCAGTGGGACGCCATCTTTGCCGCCACCCGCGCCGATCAGCCCGATCCGGTGGAGGCGTGGCAGGAGCATCTGGCGAACCTCAAGCGCCGCCGCGAAGTTTTGAACGCCAAGCAATACTCGGCTTTGCACTTCAAGGGCGGCGAGACTGATCTGACCGTGGGTCTGGCCGAGGATCACCTGTGGGGCGGCGGTGCGGCGGATACCCCCGGCGGCATCACCTTCACCGCCAACATTCCCACCGAGGAAGTCTGGACGGCCCCGCACCGCGAGCGCGTGGACGGCGTGGTGGTCAGCACCAAGCCACTGTCGTACAACGGCACACTGCTGGACGGCATCCGCATCGAGTTCAAGGAAGGGCGTGTTGTAAAGGCCACGGCCAGCAAGGGGCAGACCACCCTGGAAAAAATGATCGACACCGACGAGGGCAGCCACCGTCTGGGCGAGGTGGCGCTGGTGCCGCACAGCAGCCCGATCTCGCGGTCCGGCCTGTTTTTCTTCAACACCCTGTACGACGAGAATGCGGCCAGCCACATCGCCATCGGCAACGCCTACCGCTTCAACGTGACAGGCGGCGTGGACATGAACGTGGGGGATTTCAACGCCAGGGGCGGCAACGACAGCCTGACCCATGTGGACTGGATGATCGGTAGCGGCGAGATGGACGTGGACGGCGTGCTGAAAGACGGCAGCCGCGAGCCAGTGATGCGGGCGGGCGAATTCGTGATCTGAGTGTGGTGAAGGAGTTTCAAAGCCGTCCAGATTGGCCTGTGAAAAGCCATCTGGACGGCTGTTTTTCTATCCCCAACGGTCTGACCTTGAACTATGAAGTTCGAGTCGCCTGGCTTTGGCCTTTGGCATCACGGCCTATGAGCATGACCGCCTGAAGGTCCGGGTGGCGGATGATCCAGAGTCGGCAGAGATACGGGCGGCTGCCCTAGACCTCCGCGCTAGCCGCCGCGCCCCACCATCTCGCCGCTTCGCAGCAGCATGGCCTCGAATTCGCCGAATGGGGAATGCGCCCCGGACCAGTGCGCGGCGGCCTCGATGTCATAGGCAACGGCGCGGAAATCCGCCGCCCAGTGTCCGCCGCGTTCTTCCAGCAGCGTCCAGCGGGCGCGCGGGTCACCATCCACCTGATCGCTGACCGAACCGGTGTTGACCACCAGCGTGTCGCCCACGCAGGTTGCGCCGGGGCGGTGGGTGTGGCCGCACAGCACCACTTCAGCATTCAGCGGTTCGATGATGGCGCGCAGTTCGCGGGGGTCACGGGCACGGTAATACCCGGCTCCCGGTCCACGCCCAGGCTCGTCTTCCCAGTGCCACAGCAGCATGTCCCAGGCGCTCGTGGGCGTGCCGTGGCACGCGAACAGCCGCCCGTCCAGCGCGTAGGCCGTCAGCGGCAGGGCGGCGAGGCGGGCGAGAGCAGCGTCGTCCATCTGCGTCGCCAGCCACGCGCCGATCTCCTTTGAAATCTTTGCGCGCCGTCCCCCCGGCCACAGTTTTTCCTCGTTGTTGCCGCGCACTTCTATGGCCCCCAGTTCGGCCTGCAAGGCGGCGGCGCGGGCTGGATCGGCACTGCCCTCGATCTGGTCTCCCAGGTTGAATATCAAGTCGGGCGATGCAGCGCGGATGTCCTCCAGCACCGCCTCCAGCGCGAAGGCGTTGCCGTGGACATCGCTTAGGACGGCAACCCGCACGGTCAGCGGGCGTCCACGCCGATGATCCCGGCCACGTTTGCCACGCCGTCGCGGGCCAGCAGATCGGCCAGCCCCCGGTTCAGGCGACGCACCAGCCCCGGCCCCTCGTAGACCAGGGCGCTGTAGACCTCCAGCAGACTGGCCCCGGCGCGCAGCTTGGCGTAGGCATCGGCAGCGCTGAAAATGCCGCCCACGCCCACGATGGGCAGTGTTCCTCCAGTCAGGCGGTACGCCTCGCGGATCAGAGCGGTGGATTTCTGGGTCAGGGGGCGTCCGCTGAGGCCACCCGTCTCGCTCGACTTCTCGCTGAACAGGCCATCCCGCCCGAGCGTCGTGTTGCTGACGATCAGACCGTGTGCCCCCGCGTCCTGCACGGCTCCCACGCTGGCCTCGAAGTCGGCGGGATGCAGATCCGGGGCCAGTTTGACCAGCACCGGGGGGCGGCGCAGGGTTCGCACGCGGCCCGCCTCGGTGGCGTCCAGCACGGCGCGGACCAGCTCGCCCAGACCGTCTGCCGCTTGCAGGGCACGCAGGCCGGGGGTGTTGGGGCTGCTGACGTTGATCACGAAGGCGTCGGCCACGTTCTGCAAGGCATGCACGCACTTCAGGTAATCCCCGGCAGCCTCCTCGTTGGGCGTGTCCTTGTTCCTGCCGATGTTGACCCACACGGGCGCGGACTGCGTGGGCAGCGCGCTCAGGCGGGCATGCAGCGCCTCTGCCCCGGCATTGTTGAAACCCATGCGGTTGATCAGCGCCTCGTCTTCCAGCAGCCGGAACAGGCGGGGCCGCTCGTTCCCTGGCTGGGGCCGGGGCGTGACCGTGCCGACTTCCAGAAACCCGAAGCCCAGCGCCGCGAAAGCGGGAACCGCCACCGCATTCTTGTCCAGCCCCGCCGCCAGCCCGATAGGGGAGGCGAAACTCTGGCCGAAGACCGTTTGCGCCAGTTCCGCGCCCGGCGACGTGAGGGCGCGGGCCAGTGCGGGCCACGCCGGAACCTTCGAGGCGGCTTCCAGCACACCCAGGGTCAGGTGATGGGCGTCTTCGGCGTCCAGGCGGAACAGCAGCGGGCGGGCAAGGCGAGGGTACATCGGGGAACAGGATACGCATTGGGGAGGTGGATGGGGGCGGTCTCTCTCTCAAACGCGGGACACGAGAACTCTGGCAGCCATAAAAAGAGGCGGTGCCGAATTGCCCGGCCCGCCCTCTCTGTCGCTCAGCCGTTAAGACCCGGCTGAGCCTGTGTAACTGCCCTCGATCTGCACCAGACGCGAGTGCTGCTGGCGGTCACTCTGCTCGATCAGGTCCGCCAGCGTGGTGCCGCCCAGCACGTCGCGCAACGCGGCGTCCACACGGAACCACAGGTCCTGGGTGCCGCACACGTTCTGGCTCTCGCAGGTATGATCGTCCTCGACGCACTGCACCGGGGCGATGCTGCCTTCCAGCGCGGTCACCACGTCGTAGGCGTTGATTTCTGCCGCCGGACGGGCCAGACGGTAGCCGCCGTGCGCGCCCCGGATGCTGCGGATAAACCCGGCGCGGCGCAGGTTGCTGGCGATCTGCTCCAGATAGTGCTGACTGAGGCCCTGGCGCTCTGACACGTCCTTGAGCGGCACGGCAGCGCCCCCCTGCCGTCCGATCTCGATCATGGCGCGCAGGCCGTACTGAGCTTTGGTAGACACCCACATAGAGGCAGTCTATCAGCTAATTCCGGGTGAACTGTAAGGGATTAAGATTGGGTGCGCGGGTGGGGCTGCCGTGCGTACAATTCTGGCGTGACCCCGGCCCTGCCCCTCCTCTCGCCTGCCGACGTGCTGCTGCGCCTGCGTGGGGCGAACGCGCCGGGGATAGCCCTGCTGGAATCGCTGGGGCCAGCCGTGCCGTATGGGCGGTACTCGTTCCTGAGTGCGTGGCCGACGCGGGTGCAGTCCAGCCTGCCGGAGCGGCCCAGCGGCACCTCCCACTTTCCCGCATGGCTGGGCGGCCTGAAATATGAGGCGGCAGGGGCGTTCGGACTGGATACGCATCCGGCGCACGGTGAGGCCGGGTGGTGGGGTTTCTATCCCTCGGGACTGGTCTGGGATAGAGAGGCCGGAACGCTGGAAGTGGTGGGACAGCCGCATGTGGACTGGGAGAAAGTTCTGGCTCTTGATCCGGCTGCGTCCCCGACGTTAAGTGTGAGTGAATTCGGCGCGGACGACGTGGATTATCCGGCGGGTGTGCGGGCCATCCAGGCCCTGATCCGGGCGGGCGAGGTCTATCAGGTCAACCTCTCGCGGGGGGTGCGGGCGCGGGCGCAGGGCGATCCGCTGGCGGCGTACCTGCGCCTGCGGGAACTCAATCCCAGTCCGTTCATGGCCTTTCTCGACATGGGGCCAGAGGTGGTGGTGTCGTGCAGCCCCGAGCGACTGGTGGACTGGGCCGGGCGTGAGATTTCCGCCCGCCCCATTGCCGGAACGCGGCGGCGCGGCCAGACCCCCACCGAGGACATCGCGCTGGAAGCCGAATTGCGTGCCAGCCATAAGGAGGTGGCCGAACACCTGATGCTGGTGGATCTGGTGCGCCATGACCTGGGCCGGGTGGCGGCAGCGGGCAGTGTGCATGTGCCGGAGCTGATGCTGGTGGAACGCTACAGCCACGTCATGCATCTGGTCTCGGAGGTGCGGGGACAGGCGGCAGACGGCGTGACACTGCGCGAGGTGCTGGCCGCCACCTTTCCGGGTGGAACGATCACGGGCGCACCCAAACAGCGGGTGATGACCGCCATCCGGGACCACGAGCCGGGGCCGCGCGGCTGGTACACCGGAAGTGTGGGAATCATCGGCGGCGCGCGGGTGGACCTGAATATCCTGATCCGCACGGCGGCCTTCACGCGGCTAGAAAACGGCTGGGAGGTGGAGGTTCGCGCAGGCGGCGGCACGGTCATCGACTCGGACCCCCGGCATGAATCGGAGGAGACCGTTCATAAGGCCCAGGCGCTTTTGAGTGCGCTGGCAGGTGTGCCTGGGCGCGTTGCCCAGCCGCCTGCACCGCCCACGCCGGGCCGCGTGTGGACCCCTCCAACTGCTTCCGGCACACCGGGTCAGGGCTTGCAGGTGCATTTGCTGGACAACCGCGATTCGTTCACCTGGAATCTGGTCCACGATCTGCGGGCGCTGGGCGCGGCGGTCACGGTCTTCTCTCAGGATTCAGAGGTGTCGGACATCCTGGGCGGCACCCCAGATGCCGTCTTGACCGGGCCGGGGCCGGGAACGCCGGACAGCAGTGATCCCACGCTGGCACTGACGCGCGAATGCCTGCGCCTCGGCCTGCCGCTGCTGGGCGTGTGCCTGGGCCATCAGGCGCTGGGGCAGGTGCTGGGCGGCACAGTGGAACGGGCCGTGCCCGTACATGGCCGCCCGGAAGCGGTGCAGCACGGCGGCGAGGGACTCTTTGAAGGTGTGCCGCCCGCCGCAGAATTCGGGCGCTATCACTCGCTGGTGGTGCGTGACCTGCCGCCGGAATACATCACAGCTACAGGCGCAGGCGGCGAGATCATGGCGCTGGCTGTTCCCAATAAACCCGCCTGGGGAGTGCAGTTCCACCCAGAAAGTGTCCTGAGTCCGGCGGGCCGGGTGCTGCTGGGCAACTGGCTGCGCCTGAGCCGGGCATGGAACACGCAAACGGCGGGGCGGGTGCCGGAGGTTTGAAGCCTCTGCCCCCTGAACTGGATCATCCCGCATGGTTGCATGGGATGACGGCGTTCACTACCGTTCGCACATGCCGGGGCGAAGCGCTGCTGTGGCCCGCGCATCTGGAACGCCTGTGCCAGACCTGTGCGTTTCTGGGCCTGCCTGTCCCGGACGCCGATCTGCCAGCGCTGGAGCCGTGGCCCTGGGGCCTGCTGCGCGTCACGGTGGGGGCGGAGGGCACATTCTGGAGCCACCGCCCGCTGACCCCTGGCCCCCGTCCGGCAGGCGGCGTGCGCGTGCGCCTGACGGACATTCAGGTTCACCCGCAACTGGCCGCGCACAAGACCGGAAATTATCTGCCGTATCGCCTCGCCATGCAGAGGGCTGGGGACGCTTTTGAGGGCTGGCTCGTCGCCCCGGACGGCACGCTGGCCGACGGCTCCCGCACCGCGCCTCTGCTGGAGATTGACGGAGGATTGGTGGTTCCGGCGGGTGGATTGCCGAGCATCACGCGGGCTGCGTTTCTGGAAGGCCGGGAAGGGTCAGAGCGTCAAGTCCATTGCTCGGAACTGCCCACTGTGACCCGTGCGTGGATCTGTGGTAGCGGCGTAGGCATCGTGCCAGTGCGGGAAATTGCGGGAGAGGACTGGAGCGTAAGCCTGCCTGCGGAATGGCCCCAGACGGCTGACTTCACTCTGGTGTGGCCAGAAGGCTGAGGGGGTTGACCAGAACGGCTACATCACACTTTCCGGTCAGACGTCCAGCCGGTCCCACAAGCCCTGCATATCCCCCGGCAGCGCTGCCTCGGCCACCATCTGTGCCCCGGCCCAGGGAAAGGCGATGCGGGCGGCGTGCAGCGCCTGACGCTCCAGGCCCAGTCGGGCGGTGAGTTCGGGGGTCTGTCCAGTCTCGATGAATTCCACGAAGGCGTCTCGCTCGGGGCCGTAGATCTTGTCGCCCACCATCGGCAACCCCAGATGGAACAGGTGCGCCCGAATCTGGTGCAGGCGGCCTGAACGCGGATGCGCCTCAATCAACGCATGTCCATTTCGTTTTTCCAGCACGCGGAAATCGGTGATGGCGGGGCGTCCATTCGGAACCACCGCCTGCCGCATCAGCACCCGGTTGGCCGCGCCCAGGCCCAGATCGCCCAGCGGGGCGTCCAGTGTGCGGCGCTCCCAGTCGGGCGTGCCGCGCACGATGGCCAGGTAGGACTTGCCCACCAGATGCGTCTTGAACAGCGTGAAAAAGCGCCGGGCAGCGTCGGTGTCGCGCGACAGCACCAGCAGGCCGCTGGTCTCGCGGTCCAGCCGGTGCGGCGGCGAGAGGTCCGGCTCCCCGGTTTCGCGCTGCATCCAGTCCAGCACATCCGGCACCTCCACGCGCCCACCACGGTGAACCCGGTGCGTCAGCCACAGCGCGGGCTTGTGGACGATGTAGAAGTCGGGATGCTCGGTGATGATGTGCGGTTTTTCGGGGGCTGGGGCGGTCAAATCTCCCACACGCTCTGATATTCGCGCCCACGCAATCGCTCGGCGAGGTCAACGGTCCGCTCTACTGTTCTGGACAGCCGCTCCGCCAGCCATTCCCCCGGCATCTCCGGCGCGTCCCAGTGGGCCGAGGTGGCGTAGACGAAATGCGGGTTGATGACGCAGCGGAAGTCGTACATCAAACCAAGTGCAAAGGCCCCGTGGCTGAGATACCCATGGTCCAGCCCGCCGGACACCAGAAAAGTGACGGGCTTGTCGAACCACGCGCCGTGCAGACCGCGCTCCGCGTCGCTGCTGCCGGTCAGTTCCACCAGCGTCCGTGCCCCCGAACCCAGCCCCCAGTTGTAGACCGGGACGCCCAGCAGCACGCCGTCCGCCTCCAGAATGGTGCGGTGGTACAGGTCCGCGTTGGGGTGGGCGTAGCACGTGGCGTTGTCAAACGGGGGTAGCGGCGTCTCGCGCAGGTCCAGATGGGTGACCGTGTGGCCCGCCTCACGGAGCTGGCGCGCGGCCAGCGTACACAGCCACGCGCTGCGGCTCTCGGGGTCCAGGCTGGTGGACAGAACAGCAAACTTCATACGAGGAGGCTAGCGTTTTGTCGCGGGTTTGCCCTCTGCCTCAATTCGTTTCAGGTGCGCGATGCGGTCCGGCGTGCCCGGATGGGTGCTGAGCAGATCGAAAATGGACGGGCCGGACTTCTTCGTTGAAGTCTGCGAATCCTTCGCGTCGTCCTTCGCGTCGTCCTTTTCCAACCGGGCCAGCATGGTTTGCAGGGGGCGCGTGGTGCCGTAGGTCCTGAGCATGTACCGGCCCGAAGCCTCGTCCGCCTGGGTTTCCGCCGCGCGCGAGTAGCCGCCGCTGAGCAGGGCTGCCGGAACCGCCGCCGCGAACGTTCCGGCGCTGATCAGATCGCCCGTGATCACGGTGGTCACCAGCGTCAGCCCCAGCGCCTGATACACGCCCGCCAACCCGTGCCGGTTGGTCACATGCCCGGTTTCGTGGGCCAGCACGCCCATCAATTCGCGGTCACTTTTTGCCAGCGCCACCAGTTGATCGGTCATGACCACCGTGCCGCCGGGCAGGGCGAAGGCGTTCGCGCCCAGTTCGCTCACGCCGCCCGCCTCGCCGTCGCGCAGCAGCAGGCGGTAGGGGTAGCCGCCCCCAGCCCAGGCCGCCACCTTGCGGAACTCGGCCTTCAGTTGCTTCTGCCGCGCCGCACTGAGTTTAGATGGGCCGAAATAATCGCCGTTTTCCAGCACGCCGATGGTTTCGCGGTCAAAGGTGGCCAGCACACTGCGGGGCGTGGCGAGGGCGGCCTGCCGCGCCACCGCTGGAATGCCGTAGACGACGAACAGGGCCAGTGCCGCCAGCGAAACCCCCAGCGCGGCCAGCGCCGCCCACCAGCGCGATTCCAGGGCGCGCACGCCGCTCAGGGCGCGGTTGCGTCCGGTGGCGCGTTCCCAGGCACTCACGCCCGCGTCGTCGCGGGTCTCGAAACGGCCTGCGCCGGGGAAGGTGATGGCGCGGCGCACGCCAGGAATCGGGGCCTCCACGCCCAGCGTCCGCGCGGGCCAGCTCTGCGCGAAAGGCAGCGTGCCAGGAAGGCCCAGACCGGCGCTCGCGGCCACCCTCAGCGACGCCGTCTGCGCGTCCACGGTCAATGTCGCGGGCTGATCGCGGCTGCTGCGCCCATCGAAGTACACGCCCTCCAGGATGATCGGCCCATGCTGCTCTGCCATCGCTAGAAGCCCACCTGAATGTCCAGCAGTTCGGTGGCCGCCTCGCCAAACGCCGAGGTTTCGCCGCTTACCCCCGCCGCAAAGTCGTCCAGCGGGGCGATGGCGCGCACGGTCAGGCCGCCCAGCACGTAGCGGTTCTGGCGCACCGCCGCCCACGGGGAGGCCAGCCCCAATGTCAGCACGCGCGCCGCGCTGTTGGTCACGCTGATCCACACCAGCCGCCAGGGGCTGAATGTCGCCCGCGTTCTCACCACGCCGCCCAGTTCCATGTTGTTCAGGACGTAAACCATCGTCGCGCCGCGCACGTATTGCCAGCCCACCACGTACAGAACCAGTACCGCCAGATAGCCAGCCGCTGCCGCCGCCAGAAAGGGTACAGAGGCCGCCAGATTCGCCAGGTCGATGTCGGCGAAATCGAAACTGCCCACCAGCGTGGCGGCCAGCGCCACCAGCGGGATGCCGATCACCACGCCGCCCGCGATGGTCAGTCCCAGCGCGGTCAGGCCGATCAGGTAAAAGGGGCCGACATCGCCCCGGAACGTGGCACGCGCCGAGCCGTAGGCCAGACCGTCCACCTGATAGCGCCGCTGCATGTACCACGCCCACGGCAGCGCCAGCCCAAAGGAAATGCTTGCCACGAAGTTTGCCAGCATGTAGGCCACGTAGGCCCCGCCCGCCGTGCCGTGAAAGCGGAAGCGCAGGCCCCGGTGAACCGTGTTGACCGCCTGAAAGCGCATGGACTGGCGCACCAGCACCGGATAGCCAATCCCATAGACCACGGCCAGCACCACCGCCACCCACTGCGTCCGCTCGAATTGCCCCGAAACCGCGTAGGCCACGAACAGCGCCGCCACGATCAGGTAACCGCGCAGCAGCGCCGCCGGATTGGCGCGGTACTCGAAGTTCTGGCCGTCCACCCAGGTATGCCCATAAAAATACTGCCGGTTGCGAACGCGTGCCCACGGCAGATACAGCCCCAGCGTCACGAAGGTCAGCGCGATGTTCACGATCCACAGCCGGAAATACTCTCCTGCCGTGCCGGTAAAGCCGACGGGATATTCGGTGACGGTGGCGGGGCCGGATTGAACAGCTTCGGAGGACAGAGCTTGAACATGTCGGCCCAGATTCGGAACGTCGTTCGGGGGCGCGGCGGGATCGGTCATCTGCCTGTCATGCTATGCGCTGAAACGGCCTGCGGATAGCGAAACAGCCGGAAGTCAGGGAGCGTAATGGGGGCAGAATACCCCCACCGCATAGCCGTCATGCCAGGAGGGGAGAGGACGGAGAAGCGCACGGATGACGGGTCTGCTGCCGCTCTGCGCGCCCCTATTTCTTCGCCGCCGCCACGATCTGCGGCAGATGGTCAGGCAGCTTCAGCATGGGCAGGTTAAACACGGTTTTCGCTGGCTCGTTGGGGGCGGTGTTGCCCTCCTTGAGCATGGCGTACTGGTCTTTGGTGATCGGCGGATTGGGCAGCAGGTTCATCATCGGCACGGCCAAATTCATCAGCACAATCGGCACAGGCACGATGGGTTTTTTCTTGCCCAGTGCGCCCAGTTCCATTTCCAGCAACTGCCGGAAGGTGTATTCCTCGGGGCCGGTCAGGGCGTAGGTCTCGTTCAAGCCGATGTCCGACTCGGCGGCCCCGGCGAATGCCTGCGCCACATCCTGCACGCTGACGGGCCGGAAGGGAAAGCTGCCGTCGCCGATCTGCGGCACGATGGGGGCCACGCTGACCAGTTCGCGCAGCACCCGCCCGAAGAAGTCGTCGCCCAGACCGAAGATCAGGCTGGGTTCAAAGATGGTGTAGCGCAGGCCGCTGCTCTTGACCAGTGCCTCGGCGCGGCCCTTGCTGGCGCTGTAGCCGCTGGCACTGTCCACGTCAGCTCCCAGGGCGCTCATGTGGACATAACGCGCCCCACGCGGAACCGCTGCCAGCACATGCCGCGTGCCCTCCACATGCACTGCCTGGAAGGTCTGCGCGCCCTTCTCGGCAATGATGCCCACCAGATGGACCACGGCGTCGGGGTCTACCTTTGCCACGGCGGCCAGCACGCTGGCGGGATCGGTCACGTCCAGTGTTATGGCCTGCCCCGCACCGCCCTGCTTGCCTTCCCGGCTGCCTGCCCAAACGTGATGGCCGCGCGAGACGAGTTCCTTCACGATGGCCTGCCCGACGAATCCGGTTCCCCCGGTCACGAGTATCTTCATGGTTGTTCTCCTTTCCTGGTTTGCTTTCAGTGTCTGCTCTCGGTTTCTGTTCTGGGCTTCTGGTCTGGCCTGGGCTTCTAATTTAGCCTGGGCTTCTGGCGTGATTCCGGTGCGGCCTGCAAGGCGTGGTCCAGCGCCTCAGAAATAATGGCTGTGGCTGCGGTGGCGTCGGGTCCGGCATAGATGCCGCCCAGCTCGGCGGCCAGTTCGGGCTGCGCGTTCATCAGCGCCCCGCCCAGAAATACCGGCAGGCCCAGCCGTTGCAGGATAGGCCGCCTGGAAGCTGAGCCTGAATTTATTGCTGTGCCTGCGCCGTTCAGCACCCGTCCCCTCGCCACTTCGCGCGTCGGTGGGTCTTCTGCCGGGGAGGCGTCGGCCACCCAACGCTTGCCGTTCCAGTCCCCGGCCACCCATCCCTGTAAGGCCCAGTCGCCGTTCACGCCCAGCAGGATGGCCTGCGCCTGCCGCTCATGGGCAAAGGTGGTCAGGTCGCCCAGCGGCACGTTCGCGCCCAGGTAGGCCACCCGCACGCCCCGGCGGCGCAGGGCCAGCGTGAGCATCATCAGGCCCAGTTCGTGTTGCTCGCCTGGGGCGCAGGCGGCTACCACCAGCGGGCCGAAGCTGCCGCCCCCGCCCTCCTCGCCCCCCGCGATTTCCATCAGGGCCGACAGGCGTGAGCGCAGGTAATGGCTGGCGGCCCGCTCGTGGGCAATGGTGATCTCGCCGCCCGCCCACAGCATGCCGATTTCCACCAGGGCCGGGGACATCACGTGCGTCAGCACGTCCTCGACGGGCAGGCGGGCGTGCGCCTCGGCCAGCAGGTCCCCGGCCCGCGCATTGTCAGCGCCAATCAATGCCTGTGCCAGCGCGTGGGCCAGCTCGGGCACATCAACCGGGGGGCGGGGGAGCGTGCGGTCTGGCGTGGGGGCAGTCGGCAGTTTTCCGGCGCTGCCCACCGACACCCCGCGCAGCGTCAGTTCCGCCGCCAGTTTGGCACTGACGCCACGCCGCTGGTGCTCCAGCATGATGCCGATATCGCGCACGTCTCCGGGCGAATATAGGCGGTAGCCGTTGGCATCACGGACCGGGCGCGGAAAGCCGTAGCGCCTCTCCCACTGCCGCAGTGTGGCGGCGGGTACGCCCGTCTGCGTCTCCACCTCCGAGGCGGTGAACATGGCGGTTTGCGCCCACTGTTCCTGGTTCCCGCCGTCTGCTGTCATCGCCGCCCATTGTGGCTCAAAGCGGGCCAGCGGGACCGTAACGCTTCGTGCCCACCCCACCCCTCCAGAACAGACAATTCCTTGAGACCCGCCTCACGCGGCAGGTCTCCGCTAGACTGCGCTGCACATGACCCGTCTGCTGCCTCCCCACCGCCCCTTCGCCCCGGTCCGCCCATGAGCCACCTGTCGCGCACCCTACCCGTCAAGCGCGCCGCGCACGTGTATCTGGTCCAGGACGGCAAGCTGCTGCTGGTCGAGGAACGCATGGACGACGGCAGCATCTTTTACGGCCTGCCCGGCGGCAAGGCCCATCCCGGCGAGACGCTGGGGGACGCCGCCGTGCGGCAGGTGCTGGTGGAAACGGGCCTGATCGTCACCGATCTGGTCTTCCTGAGCCTGCTGGAAGGCGAACTGCTGACCGGCACCCGCAACGAGTGTTATGCCAATTTCGGGCGTTTCACCGCCACCTTTTCGGGCGAGCTGAACCCCACCGATCCCGAAGTGGTGGGCATCCGCTGGGTGCCGTTTGAAGAGGTGGAGATGCTGGTCCGCTACGGCCCCCCACCCGAGATCGAGGAGCGCAACCCCCTGATCTGGGTGCCCACCCGCGACTTCGTGAAGGGCCAGCCGCGCGCCTATTACCCGATCTAGGCTGAGGCCCGCAGCAATGGCCCGCACCGCTGTCAGATCATCCCGGAAGCGTTCCAGCTTGCTCTTTTTGGTCTTGCTGGCCGGCGCTCAGGGCCAGACAGTCATTCCCACGCTGCCGCCGCTCTCGGCTTCAGTCGCAGCAAAGCCGATTGGAGACTCGATCTTCCCGGCGCTGGGACAGGCCGGGCTGGACGTGCTGAATTACGATCTGGACCTGACCGTGGACCGCCCCGGCACTTCCGAACTGCGCGGCACGGTGGTTCTGACGGTGACCTCTACCCAGCCGCTGCCCGTGCTGAGCCTGGATTTTCTGGGGCCGCAGGTGATGGAGGTGCGCTGGAACGGCCTGCCTGCCCCTTACCGTCATGATCAGGTGGTGGGCAAGCTGACCATTGAGCCGCCCCAGCCGCTGCTTCCTGGCATGCGGGCCGAAGTGACGGTGCGCTTTGCCGGACAGGTGGGGGTGCGGCCAGACCCGTACCTGCCGATCAACGTGGGCTGGCAGGCGGTCCCGGCAGTGGGTGAGCGGGTGGGCGCAAACTTCACCCTCAGCGAACCGGACGGCACGCGCACCTTTTTACCCGTCAACGATCACCCGTCTGACCCGGCCACCTTCACCACCCGCATCACCGTGCCCGCCGGGTACACGGCAGCGGCCAGCGGCGTGCAGCTTTCCGAGGTCGCTGCGCCGAACGGGGGCCGCACCTTCACCTTCGAGCAGGTGCAGCCGATTCCTACCTACACGCTGGCGATCCATGTCAACCGCTTCGAGCGGGTGGATTCTGCCGCCGTGCCAGTGGGGAAGGGCGGCGCGGACGTGATCCGGCGCGATTATTTTCCTGTGGGCATCCCGGCTGGCACGCGCGACGCCTATGTCTCCACGGGCGAGATTCTGAAGGTGCTGGCCGACTGGTTCGGGCCGTACCCGTTCAGTGCTTACGGTTCGGCCATCGTCACGCCGCGCGTTCCGGCGCTGGAAACGGCCACGCTGTCCACCATGCCGGTGACTTCCAGCAACGTGCGCGTGGTGGTTCACGAGGCGGCCCACCAGTGGTTCGGGAACCGCGTGACGCTGGCCGACTGGTCCGGGGTCTGGCTCAACGAGGGCTTTGCCACCTACGCCGAACTGCTGTGGGCGCAGGCGCAGGGTGAAACTGGGGATGACATGGTGCGCGGCTGGTACGCCCGCGCGGGCCGCAACCAGACCCGTCCGCTCGTCGCCACCACCGAATCCCAACTGTTCGACACCACCTCGTATATCCGGGGTGCGCTGGCCCTGCAAGCCGTTCGTGTGACCGTGGACGACGCGGCTTTCAAGGCGTACTTGCGCGGCTGGGTCTCGGAATTCCAGAATCGCCCCGTGACCACCGCTGATCTGTTGACCTACACCCGCACCACTCTTGGAGCGAGGGCAGAGGCTGCGCTGCGGCTGTGGGCCGAGTCGCCGGAGTTGCCGCCTTTGCCAGAGAAGTAGGGTTCAGGCTGGCGAACGGCTGGAGATGATCAAGCTACCCCACACGCCCGCTGCAACAGTAAATGCAACTCATCTCGCCCCAGCCGCCTTGCGTCCAGTGGCAGGCCATCCGGCAGGCTGCTCAGGCCCTGCACGATAGGGGTGAAACGGAATTCGGGGCGGGCGATCAGGTCACGGCGGGCGGTGAAGGCGATGACGAAATCGGCGCGCAATTCAAAATGGGCGTTCAGCTCGGCGCGCAGCGGAAAGGGATCGCCCGACAGCAGGTCCACCAGCGCCGGATGCGGCTCGAAGCCGTCCTCCAGCTCCTTGAGCAGCCGGGACGTGTCCAGAAAAATGGAGGCGTTGGGCAGCGTGTACCCGGTGATGCGGCGGCGGCAGACTTCCGGCAGGTCACCGCGCACGGCGCTGACGTTGCGCCCTGAGCGCACAGCGCCCCCCAGTAGCGCCCAGAAACGCGACAGGCTGGAATAGCGCGCCAGCTCCACGTAGCCGCCGGGCCTGGTGGCCAGCGGGCGGGTGGGCCGCTCGGCAGAGGCGGTCATAGGCCCATGTTACCCGTTCGCCCTGCCCCCTGGCCCTAAAGGATCGGTGAACATGGGGCTGGGCGCTTTCACCCTGTCGGAAAATGCTGAACGCGGTACAAAGATGTATGACCAAATCTGCTCCCAATCCGATGGCCCTGCTCGCGCAGATCGATATGGACGCCCTGGGCCGCCTGAGCCAGAAGGTGGACCTGCCCGCCCTGCTGAACGCCGCTTCCGGCATGAGCGATGGCCAGCTCAAGCAACTGACGCGCATGCTGGCGGGCGGCAAAGAGGACAAGGCGAAGGAATTGCCCGAGGCCAATGGCGACTTCTACGGCCAGATGGACACCCTGACCGGCGAGGAGCGCGAGGTGGCGATGGTGACGCGCAAGTTCATGCACGACCACGTCGCCCCCATCATGAACGAACACTGGAGCCGCGACGAATTCCCGCAGCAGATCATCCCCGAACTGCGCAAGCTGGACCTGCTGCGCAAAATCTGGAACGAGGATGGCAGCCGTAAACCCAACGCCACCGTGATTGAGGGTCTGATCACGCTGGAAGGCTGCAAGGTGGATGTGTCCACGGCTGTGTTCTTTGGCGTCCACGCGGGTCTGGCCTTCGCCAGCGTCGCGCTGGGCGGCGATGACGCGCAGAAGGCCGAATGGCTGCCCAAGATGATGGATTTCGAGGCCATCGGCGCGTTCGGCCTGACCGAACCCGAGGGCGGCTCGCAGGTCAGCCAGGGCATGCGGACCACCTGCAAGCGCGACGGCGACAGTTGGACCCTGCGCGGCCAGAAAAAGTGGATCGGCAACTCCACCTTCAGCGACATGACCGTGGTGTGGGCGCGCGACGTGGACACCCAGGAGGTGCGCGGCTTCATCGTGCGCGCCGGAACGCCGGGGTACAGCGTCGAGAAGATCGAGGGCAAGATTGCCCTGCGGATCGTGGAAAACGGCCTGATCACCCTGGACGACTGCCGCGTGCCGGACAGTGACCGCCTCCAGAACGTGCAGGGCTGGCGCACCACGGCGGAAGTCCTCAAGCTGACTCGTGCGGGCGTGGCGTGGCAGGGCGTGGGCTGCGCGATGGGCGCATATGAACTGGCCGTGAAATACAGCCAGGAACGCGAGCAGTTCGGCAAGCGCATCGGCGAGTTCCAACTGATCCAGAACCATCTGGTGCATATGCTGGGCAACGTGACCAGCATGTTCGCGCTGTGCCTGCGCCTGAGCCACATGGCCGACGGCGGCGATATGAAGGACGAACACGCCGCGCTGGCGAAGGTTTTCACCGCTGCCCGTTGCCGCGAAACGGTGGCCTTTGCCCGTGAAACCTTCGGCGGCAACGGCATCCTGCTGGAATACGGCGTCGCCAAGCACTTCGCCGACACCGAGGCGATCTATTCCTACGAGGGCACCAACGAGATCAACACGCTGGTGGTGGGCCGGGCTATCACGGGCCTGAGCGCTTTCGTCTGATACAGACTCCGATGGAAGGCGTTGGGAACACTTAAAAATCCGAACGGGACTCGCAGAGCTGCGCTAGCAGAGGAGGAGCCACATACGGGTGCTGTCCCACGAAAACAGTCTGTTCATGACGAGAGGGAGCAGGAGAAAAACAGCCCTCCGGGCGTGGAGTGCAGGAACCCTGCGCCGTCCCGATTTCTGCATGAAACAGGCGGAACAGAGAACAGACGAAACCCGTGTAAACGGTTGAGAGTAAAAGGGGATGAGAGCTGCATACACTCATCCCCTTTTTTCGGGCCATTCTTTTAACCATTCCTAACACAGTGTTTTGTTGTCCCACACTACATTTTCATATGAGCAGCAAGTTAAGCACAGGGGTGGAAACCATGGGTGGACTGGCGGCTAGGTTGGGGGAATGCAAGGCGTTCCCCGCAACCACGACGGTTCGGGAGCGCAGTGCTGGGCTGGCCCCATACCCCCCAGTCCGGCGCGCAAGGAGTAACTATGACCCTGAACCGTGATTTCAATTCCCACCGTCTTTCCTGGCGCGGCATCATCGCTGGCCTGGTCGTCGGACTGGTCTCCACCCTCACCATTATCGCGCTGGGGCTGGTCATCACGGCCCTGACCGGCCTGAGCCTGAGCGGTGTGGGCATCGCCGCTGCCATCTGGACCGGCATTGCCGCGCTGGTGGGCGCGTATCTGGCGGGCCTGACCGCTGTGCGCTCCAGCGCCCCCGCCACCCGCAGTGATGATGGGATCGCCGCCATGACCGGGAGCGACGCCACCCTGACCGGTCTGGTGATGGGCAGCGTGCTGGTGCTGATCACCACGCTGTTCGCCTTTAACAGCGCCTCGCGCATTCTTGGCACGGCCACCAGCGCTCTGGGCGGTCTGGTGGGCACGGCAGCCACCGCCACCGCCGCTGCTGGTGCGGGCGGCGCGCAGGTGCCCGGCATCCAGAACTTCTTTGCCAACATCACCCCCGCCGACGCCGAAGGACTGATCGCCGACAACACCGATCTGGATCAGGAACAGGTCACGGCCACCGCCAACGTGATCTCGGGCATCGTGCGCCGCGCCAGCAACGATCTGGGCGACGTGGACCTGAACAACATCGGCGACTTTGCCCAGGCCCGTGTGGACTCGATCAAGAAGGCCCTGAGCGGCCCGCAGTTCGTGACCCGTCTGGAGCGTCAGGGCCTGAGCAACGCCGAGGCCACCGACGTGCAGGCCGAGGTCAATCAGTCCGTGGACCGCATTCAGAAGCAGACCGATCAGGCCCTCCAGAACGCCGAGAAGACCGCCCGTACCGCTGCCAGCACGGCAGGCTGGGGCTGGCTGCTGGTGGCTGGCCTGACCCTGCTGGCGAGCATCTTCGGTGCGCGTAGCGCGGCCACCGCCCCGGTGACCAACGTCGCCGTCCGCCGCCCCAACTAAGCCTCGCCCACAGAATTTCTTATCAGCCGCGCCTCCAACTTGGGGCGCGGCTTTTTTCGGGCCTTGCCCATGCAAATGCCAGCGCGCCTGAACGAATCCACGACTCCGAACGTGAGCTGTGGCATCATCGGCGAAATGAAAATCAGCTCTCGTCTCTGTCTGTCCCTGCTGCTGCCCCTGCTGCCAGAGCGCCGCGCATGACCGCGCCGAAAGCCGTCCGTCCGCCCTCGCCCGGTGGCCCCTCGATCTTCCTGTGGCTGCTGGGGGCGGTGGCCGCCTTTCTGGCCCTGTTTTTCGTGATCACCTTCGTGCTGCGCCTGATGCCCGATCCGATTGGCCCGCGCGCCGATCTGTTTGCAGAGGGCGCGCGGGTCAC
Source organism: Deinococcus marmoris DSM 12784 (assembly GCF_000701405.1). Taxonomy (GTDB): domain Bacteria; phylum Deinococcota; class Deinococci; order Deinococcales; family Deinococcaceae; genus Deinococcus; species Deinococcus marmoris. Next base: position 36,286 of record NZ_JNIV01000002.1, on the reverse strand, counting down.
CGTGCAGCTCACGGTGGTCAGCGGGTTGATCGGGCTGGTGATCGGCATGATCGCGGGGATTCAGAAGACCAGCGACAACGCCTGGGTCCGTGCGCCCGCCAACTTCTTTATCTGGCTGGTGCGCGGCACGCCGCTGCTGGTGCAGATCCTGTTCGTCTACAACGCGCTGCCGGGCATTCTGGCGGCTGTGGGCATCAACCTGCAACTCAACGAATTCTGGTCCGCCGTGATCGCGCTGTCGCTGAACGTGGGCGCGTACAACGCGGAAGTCATTCGCGCCGGGATTCTGGCGATTCCGCGCGGCCAGACCGAGGCGGCCCGCAGCCTGGGCCTCAGCGGCGCGCAGACCATGACCACCGTGGTGCTGCCCCAGGCTCTGCGAATCGTGGTGCCGCCTCTGGTCAACAACATCGTGGCGCTGCTCAAGGATTCCTCGCTGGCCTCTAGCATCGCCCTGCTGGAATTGACCCTGGCCGGTTCACGCGTCAGTTCCGAGAGCTTCCAGCCCATTCCGGTGCTGACCACCGTGGCCGTGGTGTATCTGGCCCTGACCACCGTGCTGACGCTGTTCACGGACCAGTTGGAGCGGCGGACGAAGATCGCGAGTCGGTGAGAATGGGGCGCGGTGCAGGTTCTACAGGTCAGCTCGCAAACCCATGAAAAGGGCCACCTCCGTGATTGGAGGTGGCTCTTTTCTTTCCTATCTTTCAGGCGAGGCCAGCAAGCCCTGGCTCTTTCCCTCAGTCCCGGCGGGGAGGCCGTCCGCCCCTGTCCCCGCCACCGGAACGCGGGGGACGCGCTTCACGCGGCGCGATCTTGCCTTCCAGCTCGGGGCGGATCAAGTCGATCTTGCCCCGGTCATCCACGGCCACGATCTTCACGCGCAGCTTGTCGCCCACGTTCATCACGTCTTCCACAGCGTTGACGCGTTCCTCGCTCATCTGCGAGATGTGCAGCATGCCGTCCTGGCCGGGGTACAGGTTGATGAAGGCCCCGAACGGCGTGGTCTTGACCACCGTACCGTCAAACTCCTCGCCCGCTTTAGCCTCGCGGGTGATGCTCATGATGCGGTCACGCACGGCCTCGGCGCTGGCACTCTCGGCACTGAACACGCGCACGGTTCCGTCCTCTTCCACCGTGATCTGTGCGCCCATCGCTTCCAGTTCGCGGATCTGCTTGCCGCCCGGGCCGATGACCTTGCCGATCAGCTCGGGGTTGATCTTCAGGGAGATGATGCGCGGCGCAGTGGGCGACAGTTCCGGGCGCGGCGCGGCCAGCACCTCGGCCATCTTGCCCAGGATGTGCAGGCGTCCGTCGCGGGCCTGGGCCAATGCCTCGCGCATGATCTGCGGGGTGATGCCGCCCACCTTGATGTCCATTTGCAGGGCGGTCACGCCTTCAGCCGTACCGCAGACCTTGAAATCCATATCGCCCAGCGCGTCCTCCAGGCCCAGGATGTCGGTCAGGACGCGGTACTTATCCCCCTCCATGACCAGACCCATCGCCACACCCGCCACCGGAGCCTTGATCGGCACGCCCGCGTCCATCAGCGCCAGCACCCCGGCGCACACGGTTGCCATGCTGCTCGATCCGTTAGATTCCAGCACCTCACCCACGATGCGGATGACGTAGGGGAACTCTTCAAAGCTGGGCAGCACGGCGCGAATGGCCCGCTTAGCCAGGTTGCCGTGGCCGATCTCGCGGCGCGACTGCCCGCCCATGCGCTTGACCTCGCCCGTGGAGTACGGCGGGAAGTTGTAGTGCAGCATGAACTTGTCGCCGGTCTCGGCGCTCAGGTCATCCACCAGAATCTCGTCACGCTCGGTGCCCAGCGTTGCTACGCCCAGCACCTGCGTCTCGCCGCGCGTGAAGATGGCGCTGCCGTGGGCGCGGGGCAGCGGGCGGGCCTCGATCCAGATGGGGCGCACGGTTTTGGAATCGCGGCCATCGGCGCGCAGATCGTCTTCCAGAATCAGGCGGCGCAGTTCCTTCTTCTCCACCTTGTTGAAGGCGTTCTTGAGGGCCGTGATGCGCTCCTTTGCGCCGTCGGCGTCGGGGTCCGGCTCGTACCCGGCGATGATGCCGTCGCGCAGGGCTTTGGTCCGGGCGCTGCGCTCCTTTTTCTTGACGGTCAGGAGGGCGTCTTTCAGGCCGCCCGCCTTGGCTTTCTCGGTCAATTCGGGCACCAGATCGGTGGTCAGGTCAGATTCTTCCAGGAAGTTGAACTTTTCCTGGCCCATTTCCTCGCGCATGGTCTCGATCAGCGAGATCACGCCCTGCATCTCGGCGTGGGCAAATTCGATGGCCCCCACCAGATCGTCCTCGCTGGCGTTCTGCGCCCCGGCCTCCACCATCATCACGGCGTCCTTCGTTCCGGCCACCACCAGATCCATGGGGCTGTTCTTCAGTTGGTCGGCGGTGGGGTTGATGACGTACTGGCCGTCAATCTGGCCCACGCGCACGCAGGCCGTGGGGCCAGCCCAGGGAATGTCACTCAGGGACAGGGCGGCAGAAGCGCCCACCGGTCCCAGCACGTCCGGCGAGTTCTGGCCGTCGGCGCTGATCACGGTGATGATCACCTGGGTTTCGTGGCGGTAGGTCTTGGGAAACAGCGGGCGAATCTGGCGGTCGGTGATGCGTGCGCCCAGGATGGCCTTCTCGCCGGGGCGGCCCTCGCGGCGGTGGAACGATCCGGGGATCTTGCCCACGGCGTAGTGGCGTTCCTCGAATTCCACCGTCAGGGGCAGAAAATCCAGCGTGCTTTTGTCATCGCGGGCCTGGGCGGTGACCAGCAGCATGGTGTCGCCGTAGCGCAACTGAACGCTGCCGCTGACCAGCTTGGCCAGTTTGCCGGTCTCGATGCTCAGCTCGCGCCCGCCGAGCATGGTGGTGTAGGTTTTTCCAATCATGAGCGGCAGTCTATCCCGCGCGGTCCCCGGTGAAGAGAAACCTTTCCCGCTGTGCGGTCCCGCCAACTCTTCATGCAGTGATACGGATCGCGGCGGCTCCCGACTTTGGCACGACTGAAAGATTTGGGCGGAAAGACAGGGCCGATGATTTGTGTTGCGGAGCGCATCGTGCGCGGCGTGCAGATGGGAATACGCAGATGGGAATACACGGTGCGGCCTGTCCGTCCCGAGTGCAAAGCGCCGCGTCTCTCTGTGCGGATCACCGGAACGCCAATTGTCCAGAGATCGGCACTCGGAGACTGGCGTTCGACACAGGCTGGAACGCGGGAGAGATGACTTGCCCACCATCTCTGCTCCATGCTCAAGGCTGGAGCTTGCGCCGTGTGTTCGGGGCACGCCTGCCGTCCGGCGTTGGGCAAACCTCCCGGTTTCCTTGAGCTGTCCCCCGTGTTAAGGCCGCGCGTGAAGCACTTAACAGCGGTGGGGCGGTGCTTGGCCTATGTTCAGCCCCCATGACCACTCATCCCTCCCGCCCCATGCGTGCGCGCAGTCTGGCGGAAAAACAGCAGCGCCGGGCCGATATCCTGTGCGCCGCCGAAGATCTCTGGACCACCACCCCCTACGCGGATCTGAGCATGAATCAGGTGGCCAGCGCCGCTCAGCTTGCCAAGGGCACCCTGTACCTGTACTTCGACACCAAAGAAGAGCTGTTCCTGGCGCTGGTGGACAGCCATCTGGCCGCCTGGATCACGCGCGCCGCCGCGCTTCTGGAAGAACGCCGTCCGCGCACGCCAGCGCAACTGGCCGACGCGCTGCTGGAGGCCGGGCAGGATTCCCACTCGGTGCGCCGCCTGCTGGTGCTGCTGGGAACGGTCCTGGAACGCCGGGTGCGCCCGGAGCTGCTCCAGGGCTTCTATCAGAACCTGAACGTGCATCTGGAACGCCTGCTGGCGCTGATGCCGCTGGAGCGGGAAGTGTCCGTGCGCGTGCTGCGCCACCTGTACGCCCTGGCCATCGGCTGGCAGCACCTGTCCGAGCAGCCTCAGCCCCAGAAGTTCCAGCCCCAAAAGCTCCAGCCCCGGCCAACTGACGCGCAGACCGGCCCGGCGCTGGGTCAGGGCTGTGTGCTGAGCGGCGGACAGCACGATGCCGATGAAGAATTTGGGCTGGCAGTGCGGGCCGTGATCGACCGCATGACCCGCGTCGCCGCGCCTGCCTGAGCTGGACGCTGCACCAGTTGGACGCTGCACCAGTGGCCGACACCCCATAACTCCATTTCTTAGCCATACGCTCCGCTGTACAGGGTTGTTCTTCCTGGGCGGAGGGGCTTTTTAGCCTGGGCCTGGGGCCTGCAAACCGCATCTCCGCAAAAACGCTGATGCGCTCCCGAAATGGCCCGGTTTGCGGGTGACTTGATCTGGCTGCTCTGAATACCTGTGCAGTCATTCCTCCGGTCATTCCAAAAAACCCTGTCTTTCCCGGTCTGCTGATCCAGCGCGGATGATCGGCGTCTATGATGGAGATCCATGAAACGAAACCTTCTTCTGATCGGCGTAGCCCTGACCCTGGCCGCGTGCAACGTGACGCCCGAAACCGGTCCCAAACCCGCAGAACCGGTATCGGTGACGGTGGTGGGCCTCAACGACTTTCACGGCAACCTGGAAGCGTCCAACTTCAGCGGGGTCATGATTCCCGATCCCAAGGACCCCACCAAGCAGATTCGCCTGATGGCCGGAGGCATCGAGGTCATCGGCGGTTATCTGGATCAGGAGCGGGCCAAGAATCCCAACCTGATTTTTGTGGGGGCGGGCGACCTGATCGGCGCGTCGCCGATTACCAGCAGTCTGCTGCGGGATGAACCCAGCACCATCGCCCTGACCAAACTGGGCATGAAATTCAGCTCGCTGGGCAACCACGAGTTCGATCAGGGCCTGGGGGAACTGCTGCGGATGCAGAACGGCGGCTGCGACAGCAACGACACCGCCAAAGCCTGCAAATTCGAGAACCCCTACCCCGCAGCCGGTTTCAAGTGGCTGGGCGCGAACGTGACCGACAAGACCACCGGAAAGCCCGTTTTCGAGCCATACGGCGTGCAGGAAGTGGGCGGCGTGAAGATCGGCTTTATCGGCGCGGTGCTTCAGGGCACCCCCAGCATCGTCAGCCCCGACGGCGTCAAGACGCTGGACTTTCTGGACGAGGCCACCTCGATCAACAAGTACGTCCCCGAACTCAAGAAGCTGAACGTGGACGCCATCGTCGTGCTGATCCACCAGGGCGGTCTGGCCAAGGACGGCTTTGCGGTCCCGGCCTGCGGCAACCTGACCGGCCCCATCGTGGACATCGTGAACAGGCTGGACCCGGCCATCAGCGCCGTGGTCAGCGGGCACACCCACCAGGGCTACAACTGCGTGGTAAAGGGCATTCCCGTCATTCAGGGCGATTTCTACGGTCACCTGCTGCAACGCCTGGACCTGACCGTGGACAAGGCCAACCACAAGGTGCTGGAAATCAGCGCGGCCAATGTGGTCATGGACCCCCGCTCTCTGCCCAAGGCGGCGGCCATGACCGACATCCTGACCCGCGCAAAGATGCTGACCGACGCCGTGAAGGGCGCGCCGGTGGGCACCCTGGCCAGCGCCAGCATCAGCCGCACCAACAACGCGGCGGGTGAGAGCGCGCTGGGCGACGTGATCGCCGACTCGCAACTGGCCGCCACCGCCGACAAGGGGGCCGTGATCGCATTCATGAACCCCGGCGGCATCCGCGCGGACCTGATCGCCAGCGCAGCAGGCAACACGGTGACCTTCGGCGACGTGTTCGCCGTGCAGCCCTTCGGCAACACGCTGGTGGTCATGGACCTGACCGGCGCGCAGATCAAGACCCTGCTGGAGCAGCAGTTCGAGAATCCTGACGCAACCAGCAGCCGCGTCTTACAGGTCAGCAAGGGCTTTGCCTACAGCTACGACTCCACCGCCGCCAAGGGCAGCCGGGTGGACGCGGCCAGCATCAAGCTCGGCGGCGTGACGCTGGACCCCGCCAAGACCTACCGCGTCACCATGAACTCGTTCCTGGCGGGCGGCGGCGACAACTTCCTGGCCTTCAAGGATGGCACCAACGTGCTGCAACTGCCCAACCTAGTGGATGTGGACGCCGCCGTGTCCTATGTCAAGGCCAATCCTGGCCTGGCGGCGGGAGCGCAGGACCGCATTACCAGGGCCAAATAAAGCTGGCGGTTCGCAACCCCTGACCTGGTTCAGAGTGAGAGAGGAGACGGTCTCACCTCCCGCAAATTCAAAAAGTGCGCGCCCTCACCCTGCTAAGGAGGTGGGCGCGCTTTCTCGTGCCGCCTGCCTTGACCGTCCCTTTGGAGGCGGATTCCCACGCGCAGCCCATGTACTATCCTCTGCGATACCGGACCGTCCACGTTGGAATCACTTCCAAACGCCCTCATCCTCGCAGGAGGTTTTCTGACATGACCCAGACCAATTCAAACCAGACCGCATCTGCGCAGCCCACAGCGGCACAGCCCGCATCAACGCAGCCTTCTTCAGCTCTGGCCCGCTCCAGCGGCGTTCTGCTGCATCCCACCAGCCTGCCCGGCCCCTACGGCATCGGTGAGCTGGGCGTCTATGCGCGCAACTTCATCGACTGGCTCGCGGACGCGGGGCAGAAATACTGGCAGGTCATGCCGCTGGGGCCGACGGGCTACGGCGACAGCCCCTATCAGGCGTTCAGTGCCTTTGCGGGCAACCCGTACCTGATCGATCTGGCCACCCTGCGGAGCGAGGGCCTGCTCCATGAGACCGACTTTGCCGCCACGCCCGTGTTCACGCCGGGCCGGGTGGATTTTGGCCAGCAATACATCTGGCGTAACCAGATGCTGGAGCGCGCCTACATCTCGTTCGTGGGTGGATTCGCCGAACATCTGACCCCGGATTTTGGGGCGTTCAAGGCCGAGGAAGCGGCGTGGCTGGACGACTACGCGCTGTTCACCGCCTTGAAAGCCGCGCACGGCGGGCTGCCCTGGAACGCCTGGCAACCTGCCGTGCGGGACCGCCAGCCGGAAGCGCTGGAACTGGCACAGAGCGACCTGAACGTGACCATCGAGCGCACCAAATTTATCCAGTTCCTGTTCTTCCGGCAGTGGGACGCCGTCCGCACCTACGCCCGCGAGCGCGGCATCGAGGTCATCGGCGATATTCCTATCTTCGTGGCGATGGACAGCAGCGACGCCTGGGCCAACCGCGATCTGTTCTATTTCGATGAACAGGGCCAGCCCACCGTGGTGGCCGGGGTGCCGCCGGATTATTTCAGTGAGACCGGGCAACTCTGGGGCAATCCGCTGTACGACTGGAAGGCCATGCAGAAGGACAACTTCGCGTGGTGGGTCGAGCGCTTTAAGGGCAGTCTCAAACTGTTTGACCTGATCCGCATTGACCATTTCCGGGGTTTCGCGGCGTCCTGGGAGATTCCGTTTCCCGCCGACACCGCCATGCACGGGCGCTGGGTGCCTGCGCTGGGCCACGAGATGTTCCAGGCCGTACGCGACGCGCTGGGCGTGCTGCCGATCATTGCCGAGGATCTGGGTGTGATTACCCCCGACGTGGAAAAGCTGCGCGACGACTTCGAGTTTCCGGGGATGGCGGTGCTGCAATTTGCCTTCGGGGGCGGCGACTTCGCGGTCAACGACTTCCTTCCCCACAACCTGCGCGAGAATCAGGTGGTCTACACCGGCACCCACGACAACGACACCACGCGCGGCTGGTGGGTCCACGCCGAGGAACTGGAGAAGCACAATTTCCGCACCTACACGTCTTCAGACCCCAGCGAGACCACCTTCGTGCCGCAGATGATGCGTCTGGCCTTCGAGAGCCGCGCCAATCTGGCCGTCGTGCCCTTGCAGGACGTATTCAACCTGGGCACCGATGACCGCATGAATCTGCCCGGCACCACCGGGGACCACAACTGGACCTGGCGTTATCACGCGGGCGACCTGCGCCCCGATCTGGCGAACAGCCTGCGGGCGCTGACCGAGGAAACCGGGCGACAGGGCAACTAGTCGGCAGTGGGGGAGAGGCAGGCGGTTCTCTCCCATATCAAAACCAAACCGTTGAAGACCTCTCTTGCAGGGGTCTTTTTTGCCGTTCCCACACCCCACGGCTCCCAAACCCACTACGCTGTGCCCCATGAAGCTCTACACCAAGACAGGCGACGGCGGCACCACCGGACTGTACGGCGCGGACCGCGTGAGCAAGACGCACCCGCGCGTGGAGGCTTACGGCACCGTGGACGAACTGAACAGCGCTATCGGGCTGGCCCGCGCCCACAACACCCGCAGCCACAAGCCAGATGCCACCCTGGACGCCGATCTGGAATACCTGCAAAACGCGCTGTTTGACCTGGGCGCGGACCTCGCCACCCGCCCCGGCACGGTCTACGAGAAGAAGCTCAGCCGGATCGACGCCGAGGATTCCACCTTTCTGGAGGCGATGATCGACCGCTATCAGGAGGCCGCGCCGCCGTTCACCGGCTTTGTTCATCCCGGCGGCACGCCCGCCGCCGCCACGCTGCACATTGCCCGCACGGTGGCCCGCCGCGCCGAGCGCGAGGTGATCCGCCTGCTGGAAGTGGAGGAGGCCAACAGGGAAGTGCAGATTTACCTGAACCGCCTGTCGGACCTGCTGTTCGTGATGGCGCGGGCTGCCAATCAGGCCGCAGGCATCGAGGAACACGCCTGGCTGGTCAAGGGACGGCGCTAGGCTGCCGGCTTAGCCGCTGCCAGAGATGACCTGAACGATCTCCCACGCGCCCGCTTCCGCCTGCTGAATGGTCAGACCGCCGTACCCCAGCAGCAGGGCGTTTGGTACGGCCCCGGCGAAGGTGTAGGTATCCAGCGTGGACACATGCACGCCGCGCCCCGAGAGTTCGGCGGCCACGGCCCGCGCGTCCAGCGGCGGGGACAGGAACAGGCAGACGTGCAACCCGGCCTCGATGCCGCCCAGCGTGGCGCGGGGGGCCAGCGGCTCCAGAATCCGGGTCAGCACCGCCCGCACACCGGCGTGCCAGCGGCGCGTGCGGCGGATGTGGCGGTCCACCTCGCCCGTTTTCAGCAGATGCAGCAGCGCGTGCTGGACGGGCAGCGGGTGGCCCGAATCCAGCAGCGTGCGGGCGCGCACTAGCGTGGGCATCAGCGCGGGCGGGCCGATCAGAAATCCTGTTCGTAGCCCCGGCGTCAGCACCTTGGACAGCGTGCCAAGGTAGAGGACGCGGCTGCCCTGCGGGTCCAGACTCGCCAGCGTGGGCAGAGGCGGCGCACCATAGCGAAACTCGCCGTCATAGTCGTCCTCCACGATCAGCGCGTCGTGCTGCGTGGCCCATTCCAGCAGGGCCAGTCGGCGCGGCACGCTCATGCGCCCGCCCAGGGGAAAGCTGTGGCTGGGCGTCACGTAGGCCAGCCGTGCGGGCGGCGTTTCGGGTGTGATGACTGGGCCGTCCCCGTCCTGTTCCAGTGGGATCAGGGTGTGTCCGGCGTCCAGAATGGCCTGCCGCGCGGCGCGGTAGCCGGTGGCCTCGAACAGCACCGCAGAGGCGGGGGGCAGCAGCCGCAGGATCAGGTTCAGGGCCTGCAAGGAACCCGCCGTGACCAGCACGCGCTCTGGCGTGGCACCCAGCCCGCGCGAGCGCCCCACGAACGCGGCCAGCGCCGCACGCAATGCCGGTTCCCCTGCCGGATCGCCGTAATCGCCCGGAACGTCGGCCCGCGCCGCCGCCGCCCACGCCTGTCGCCACGCCCGAAGATTCAGCGTGGCCGTCGTCGCCACCCCGGCCCGGAAGTGGATGCCTCCGGGCTGCCGGGGACCGTCTACGGGGGCAACTTGCGGAGGCACGAACCAGCCGGGTGCGCCGCCGTCCACACCTCTGGCCTGCGCCGCACCCAGCGAAATGCGCGTTCCCTGTCCCACCGCAGCCTCCAGCGTGCCGTCGGCCACCAGTTCGGCGTAGGCATCGGCCACCACGCCGCGCGTCACATTCAGTCCGGCAGCCAGCGTGCGCGAACCGGGCAGGGTCAGGCCCGCAGGCAACGCCCCTGACAGCGCCGCTGCCCGCAATTGTTCGGCCAGTTGCGCGTGCAGGGGTTGCTCCACGCCGCGTTTCAGATTCAGTGCAATGGGCAGTTCGCCCGTGAGTGGACTGCCTGGAAGTGGACTGCTCTGTTTGGTCTGAAGTGGAGCTTTTCGGGGGGCCACCATCGGGCTAGTGTAGGGGAATGAACCATGTTCGCGCCATTTCCGCTGCTGATGCTGCTCTGGCCCTGCCCGCCCTGCGTGAATTGCGTTCCCACTCGCCCGCACTTGAGGATGAGGCGAGTTTTGCCGCACATCTGGCCGCTGCCCAGGCCGAGGGCTACCGACTGGCGGGCGCATTCGAGGACGGACGCACGGACGCTGCCGCCGTCGCCGGATACCGCGTGATGGAGACGCTGGCCTATGGGCGAATCCTGTACCTGGATGACCTGTCCACCCTGCCGGATGCACGCGGGAAGGGTCACGCCCGCGCCCTGCTGGACTGGCTGGACGCCGAGGCTGTGCGCCTGGGTTGCGTCGCCCTGCACCTGGATCCAGGCGTCGGCCCCGCCCGCTTTACCGCCCACCGCCAGTACCTCAAGCACGGCATGAACATCACGGCACATCACTTTGCGAAGGAGTTGCTGTGACCGACTTCTACGATCCCCAGCAGCGCGATCCCAGCATCAGCCGCCGCCCGCAGAATCGCCGGGACGACGCCTGGATCCAGGAGTTGCTGGCCCGCGTGGGCATCGGACGGGTGGCCACCGTGTGGCAGTCGGAGGACGGGCAGCCCTTCCCGTTCATCACCACGCTGGCCTTCGTGTATCGCCCAGACACGCACGACATCGTGTACCACACCAACATCACCGGGCGGCTGTGGGCCAACGTGGGGCAGAGTCAACGCCTGGGCCATCCCACCACCTTCGAGGCCACGGAAATCGGTTGTCTGCTGCCCAGCAACAATCCGCTGGAGCTGAGCGTTCAGTACCGCAGCGCCGTGGCCTTTGGCACAGCCCGCCTCCTGACAGACCGGGAGGAAGCCCGTGAGGCTTTGCGCGTTCTCTCCGAAAGGTTATTTCCCGACTTGCAGATCGGCCAGCAGACCCGCCCGATTCTGGACGCCGATCTGGCGCGCACCAGTGTCTATTCGCTGGGGGTGGAACGCTGGAGCGGCAAGGAAAACTGGCAGTCCGCAACTGATCAGACCGAAGAGTGGCCCGCGCTGACGCCGGAACAGGCCCGCCCGCGTCCCGCCATTCCAAACCCCGTCGTCCCCGATGCCGCTAGAGTCAGGCCGTGACCCGTCAGGACGCCATCCAACTGTTTCTCCTTTCTGCCGTGTGGGGCATCTCGTTTCTGCTGATCAAGTGGGGCGGCGAGGTCTTTCCGCCGCTGTGGATGGCGCTGCTCCGGTGCGTGTTCGGCGCGGCGGTGCTGTGGCTGGCGCTGAGGCTGGGCCGCCACACGCTGCCGCCCACCAGCCTGTGGAAACCGCTGCTGCTGGTGGCCTTTTTCAACAACGTGGTGCCGTGGACCTTTTTTGCCTGGGGCGAGCAGACCGTGTCCAGCAACATCGCCGCCATCCTGAACGCCACCACGCCGCTGTTCACGCTGATCATCAGCCTGGGCGTGCGCGAGATCGTCCCCAGCGCCCGCGTGATCCTGGGCGTGTTGATCGGTCTGGGCGGCGTGGGTCTGACCGTGTTCGGCGGCCTGAGCGGCGGTCAGGCTTCTGTTCTGGGCATCAGCGTTCTGACAGCGGCGGGGCTGGGGTACGCGCTGGCGACGGTGGTGGCCAAACGCACGCTGGGCGGCCAGAATCCGGTGGGGCTGGCGACCACCCAACTGTCGCTGGCTGGAGTCATGCTGCTGCCCGCCGTACTGCTCGGCCCCGCGCCGTCCGCGCTGACTTCACAGGCCGTGCTGTCCATGCTGTTTCTGGGCGTGTTCGGCAGCGGTTTTGCCTACCTGCTCTACTACGGCCTGCTCGCGCGCGTGTCCAGCACGCAGGTCACCGCCGTCACCTATCTGCTGCCCGTCTGGGGCCTGTTCTGGGGCGCGGTGGCTGGGGAGCGGGTGGGCCTGCTCTCGGTGGTCGGTGTGGGCGTGATCTTGGCCGGGCTGGCGCTGCTGAATCTGCGGTCCAGACGCCCCCGCCAGCCTGCCCCGGCCTGACCTGTGGCTTCCTCTGACCGATAGGCTGGACACCTTACCGACTTTCCCATTGACGACGCCTACACTACAGGCACACGGAGGATTTTATGACCGCAACAACCCCTGAAAGCAAGACCAACAGCAAGTGGCTGGACGCCGAGATGAAGTACGACAGCGGCGTGTACAACAAGCATGAAGTGGTGATGGTGCGCGGCCTGGGCGCAACGGTGTGGGACGAGAACGGACGCTCGTACATCGACTGCGTGGCGGGTTACGGCGTCGCCAACATCGGCCACAGCCACCCGGACGTGGTGGCGGCCATTCAGGAGCAGGCGGGCAAGCTGATGGTCATGCCCCAGAGCGTGCCCAACGACAAACGCGCCGAATTTTTGCAGGAGCTGACGGGTGTGCTGCCCGCTGGCCTCGACCGGATCTTTCTGTGCAGCTCCGGCACGGAAGCGGTGGAGGCGGCCAAGAAATTTGCCATCACCGCCACCGGGCGCACCCGCTTCGTGAGCATGAAGCGCGGGTTCTCGGGCCGCACGCTGGGCGCACTGGCTCTGACCTGGGAACCCAAGTACCGCGAACCGTTTGGCGCAGCGGTGGACAATGAACACGTTTCATTCGTCACCTACGGCAACATTGAAGAACTGCGGGCCGCGATCACCGAGGATGTGGCCGCCGTCATCATGGAGCCGGTCCAGGGGGAAGGCGGGGTGCGGCCCAGCAATGTGGAGTTCTTGCGCGCGGCCCGCGAGCTGACCCGCGAGAAGGGTGCCCTGCTGATTCTGGACGAGATTCAGACCGGATTTTGCCGCACGGGCAAGATGTTTGCCGTGGAACACTTCTGCGCCCAGGAGTGCCAGGACGCCGACGGCATTCGCTGTGGCTGCCAGGTGGACAGCCAGTGTCAGGTGGTGCCCGACGGCATGACGCTGGCCAAGGCGATGGCCGGGGGCGTGCCCATCGGGGCCTTTGCCATGACCGCCGCCGTGGCCGACAAGATGCCCGCAGGCGGACACGGCACCACCTTCGGCGGCAACCCGCTGGCGATGGCCGCCGGTATAGCCGCCATCCGCGCCATGAAAAATGAGGGCATGGCCGAGCAGGCCCGCGAGAAGGGCGAGTATTTCATGGACCGCCTGCGCGCCATCGACTCGTCCAAGATCCGCGAGGTGCGCGGCATGGGCCTGATGATCGGGGTGGAACTCAAGGAAAAGAGCGCGCCGTACATCACCGCCCTGGAACACGACGAGGGCGTGATGGCGCTGGCCGCCACGCCGCTGGTGGTCCGTTTCCTGCCCCCGATCACGATTACGAAAGAACAGATCGACACCGTGGTGGACGCCTTTACGCGCGTGCTGAACGGCGTCAATCCCCGTGCCGAGCGTCAGGCCGAACTGGCCGCGCAGGCCGAGGAAAAACAGAGCGAGTAACCCCATCTGTTAACGAGGCTGGAGGCGGGTCTGCGGACTGGCCTCCAGCCTCCTTTGATGTCCGTATGGGGCGAACAGAGGCGAAAGACAGCCAGAAAGACGCGGCAGAGTGTGGAAATCCCTCAAATTGCGGGGGTGAACTTCCTTACACTGTGGGGTGTGAAGTTCTGGTTAGTGGGTATACCGATGGTGGCGCTCCTGGGTGGAGCGCTGGCCATGGGCGTGGCAGCAAGTTCCGATGAAAAACTCGCGCCGGGCCTGAGCGTGGCCGGGGTGGACGTGGGCGGCCTGACGCCGCAGCAGGCTATTGCCGCCATTGGTGAGCGCGCCGCCGCCGCCCCACAGGTCACGGTGACGGCGGGGCCGCAGACCTGGACCCTGGGGGCCGATCAACTGGGCTGGCGCGCCGACGCAGAGACCAGCGTGGCCGCCGCCGTAAAGGTCAGCGCAGCCCGCACCCTGATGGAGCGCGTTCAGGGCATGATCGGTCAGACGCAGCCGCAGAACTTTCCGCTGATTGCCGCTGTTGATCCTGCTGTGGCCAAGGTCGCCCTGTCCAGCCTGACCGCCAACCTGAACGTGCAGCCGAAGAACGCTGCCGTGGCCTTTAACAAGACAACCCTGAAGTACGCGCTGACTGCCAGGGACGCGCCGGGCCGCCAGTACGACGCGGCCACCGCCGCCAGCACCTACGCCGCCACGCCCACCGCCACGGCCATCCAGATTCCGGTCAAGGAATGGAAGGCGCAGTACACCGCTCCCGTCCTTCAGGGGTACGCCGATCGGGGCAACGCACTGATGCGGCCCTTCGGCGTCACGCTGGACGGAACCACGCGCAAGGGTGTGCTGACCCCGCTGCAAGTCGCCAACCTGTACTGGGTCAGGCCGCAGGGGATCGTCGCGGACGACGCGGCCATGAAACGCGCCTTTGCTCTGCTGACCGAATTTATCGATCAGCCCGCGCAGAATGCCCGTTTCGCCTTCGAGGGCGACAAACTGGTCAAGGTGCCCGAGCAGGCCGGGCGCGTGACCCAGAGCGCGGCCTACGCTGCTTTTCAGGCGGGCGTGCTGGACCCGGCTAAATCCAGCATGGTGCTGGCGTCCAAGAAGGTCAGTCCCAGGCTGAGCGCCGCGCAACTGCCCGACGCCAGCAAGCTGAGCCTGATCCACACCGGGGTCAGCACCTACTACAACAGCAGCCCCGAGCGCCGCGTCAACGTCGACAACGCCGCCGCCAAGATCAACGGTGCGGTCGTTCCCGTGGGCGGCACCTTCAGCTTTCTGGACAGTCTGGGGGGCATCACCGAGGGCAACGGCTTCGTGGGCGGCCTGATCATCGCGGGTGGGCGGACGGTGGACGGTCTGGGCGGCGGCGTGTGCCAGGTCAGCACCACGGTGTTCCGCGCGATGTACGGCGCGGGCCTTCCTGTCGAGGAACGCAACCAGCACAGCTACCGCGTGGGCTACTACGAGCCGCAGGTGGGCTTTGAAGCCGCCGTCTACGATCCGGGCCTGGACCTCAAATTCGGGAACGACACGGGCGGCCCGCTGCTGATCAAGACCATCAACAACGACGCGGGCAGCACGCTGGAAGTGCAGATCTGGGGCGTCAAGCAGACGCGCACGGTGGCGGTCAGCCCCGCCGTGATCCTGAACCGGACGGCGCATCCCCCTGCCAAGTACGTGGTCAATCCCAACATGCGCCCCGGCACCAGCAAGCAGGTGGACTGGGCGGCAGACGGCTTTAACCTCTACATCACCCGCACCATCAAGGACGCCAGCGGTGTGCGGACCGATAAGACCAGCACGGTCTACAAGCCGTGGCAGGCCGTATACGAGGTGGGACCGAGCTGAGCTGGTAGGCGTGGAATTGGACTAAAGCGAAGTGGGCCAGATGCGATCTCTGGCCCACTTCGCTTTTGAGGACATGGTTATTTGATGGGCTTGCGGACGGCGGCCATGATCAGCGAGAAGGCGACGATCACGACGAGGTAGCTGAGCAGCGAGGCGGGGGGGCTGAAGTTGGGGTTCAGCACGTCCAGCGAGAACTTGTAGATGGCAAAGGGCACGGCCCAGCCCATGGCAAAGTAGGCGGCCCGGCGCAGAAAGTCGCGCGCGACGGCGGCCTGGGGGAAGTAGAACATCGGCACCAGCATGGCCGGAATCAGCAGCAGTTGCACCAGATAAAACCAGATGGGCAGGTTGGCAAAGCCGTATTCCACGCCGCCGAAGACGATGTTCAACGCGCCGATGATCAGGCCCGTGATCAGGGCGGTGCGGGGGAGAAAAGTAGGATTCACGCCCTCTATGCTGCCACAGCCGGGGGGTGTCAACTGTCCGGCCAGGGGCAGACCCCCCGGGCCGTTTTCGGGAAGCCGTTTTTCAGAGACTGCATTCGTGGACTTTCAGAAGGTTCGGGCGGTCCTCTTTTCCCGCCCGCCGTGTTAGCCTCTGGGCCGTGAGGCAACCTTGATTTCCGCGTTGACACTGGCCGTGATCGGCATAGGACTGCTGGCCGGGGTGCTGGGCGCGATCCTGGGCCTGGGCGGCGGCGTGGTGGTGGTGCCCGCGCTGGAATTCGTGCTGCCACGCTTTGGTCAGGAGATCAGCATCGGGCAGGCGGTGGCGATCAGTCAGATCGGGGTACTGGCGGTGGGCCTCAGCGGGGCCGCCGCGTACCTGCAAAAAGGTCTGGTGCGCGCCCGCACCGGTTACCTGCTCTCGCCGTATACCATCCTGGGCGGCGCGGTGGGCAGTTTCCTGGGGCTGGTATTGCCCGCGCGGGTGGTGGCCACCGTGTTTGCCGTGCTGCTGCTGTACTCCGCCTACAATCTGCTGCGCGGCCTGAAGCGGGTGGAGGTGGAGCGCGAACCCAGCCGACTGGTGCCCCCCGCCATGACCTTTGCTGGGATCATGAGCGGTCTGCTGGGCATCGGCGGCGGCACCGTGCAGGTGCCCGTCCTGAACCTGATGGCCGGGGTGCCGATCCGCGAGGCCATCGCCACCAGCACCTTCATCATGGGGCTGACTGCCGTGGGCAACGCGCTGGTGTACCAGGCCGGGGGGCTGCTGGACCTGAAGCTGGCCGCCGGAGTGGCGCTGGGCGTGCTGATCGGCGCGCGGGCCGGGGCCGGACTCCAAAGCCGCATTCCCGCTGACCGCCTGAAACTGGTGTTCAGCCTGCTGCTGATCTTCACCGCCGTGCAGTTGCTGTGGAAATACTGGGGGAGCGCGTGACCAATAAGTCTAGCGAAGTTGCGGGGCTGCCGTTCTGGCTGTACCCGGCTGGATTCTGGGTGGGCGTGGTGGTGCTGGCCGTGGGCGTGCTCTTTCCCAATCTGGCCGCCGTAGGGGTGGCCTGGATCGGCGCGGTCCCGGTGCTGGCCGCGCTGTGGGTGGCCGTGACCGCGTGGAACCGGGACCGCCGCCTGAGCGTGGCCGCGTTGCTGGCGCTGGCGGGATTGGTGGCGGTGTTCTTCGTCAAGCAGTTGATCAGTTAGAGCGGTTCCGCAAATGGGGTCACTGGAAATTTTTTCTTTCGGTGATCCTGTTCTATTGCGGGCAAGCTGTACCCGTCCTGCCTGACGAGAGGCATCCACAGTCCTGGTCAAAACCGCTTGCGGTCACTTGAGGACGCTCACCCGATCACCAAAACAGTCTTTTGGTAACGTCTCCCTTCACGCTCACGCTCCTGCCTTTCGTAACCGCTGGCACGGCTGACTTGCCGCTGCTCCCGTTACCCTGGAAGGATGCGCCTGCGCCCGCTGCTGACCCTTGCCCTGCTGACCTCGCTGGCCTGTGCCTCGCCAGCTTGCGCGCAGAGTACGCCTGAAGCGTTGGCCGGGGCGCTGCAAGCTGCCGCGCGTGCCGGGAACGCCGACGCCTACCGCCAGTTGCTGCGCGTCGAGGGAACATTCGCGGTGGAAGGTCCCAATTTCGCCGCCGATCTGGGCCGGGTACCGCAGCCCACCGCTGTTTTCCAGTTCTCGAATCTGTCGGATCTGAACGTGGTGGGCGATCAGGCCCGCGCCGATCTGCGCCTGAACTGGGAGCGTCAGCCGGGGCAGATTTCGCGCGTGACGCTGCCGGTCACGCTGTTCAGGGCAGGTGAGGTCTGGCGTTACGGCGGGGAGACCTGGAAGGCTCTGGACGCCGGGAAATACTCGCTGCTGGCGCTGGACGTGCTGGGGCTTCCAGAGCGGGCCGCCGCCACCGCGCCGCTGCTCCCGCAGGCTGCCGCCAGGGTGCGCGAGACGCTGGGGCTGGAGATGCCGGACGCCGCCACCGTCAAGGTTTACCCCGATATGGTCACCCTCAGCGCCAGCGTCGCCCTGTCCCTGCAACCCGTCGGTGGCTGGAACGAGCCGGGCGAGGCGATCAAGCTGGTGTTGCCAGCCAGTGCGAATCCGGGTCAGGAACTCCTGCGCGTGCTGTCCCACGAATTCACGCACCTGAGCGTGTCGGGGGCGGCGGGCCAGGGGCGGGACAAACGCATTCCCTGGTGGCTCCACGAGGGACTGGCCGATTTCGTCGCGCGGGCGTACTGGACGCCGGAGGCCGCTGAAAGCCGCCGCAAGCGCGTGGCCGGATACGCGAAGGGCGACTGGGTGCCGCTCTCCGAACTGGCCGATTTCAACGCCGTTCCCGAGAACCGCTGGACGTTTGTATACGCCCAGGGGCTGGGCCTCGTCGAGTTCCTGGCCGTGACGCGCGGCAAGCAGGCCCCCATGCAACTCGCGCTGGCCTTCGCTGAGACAGGCGATGCGGACCGTGCGGCGCGGGCGCTGGGCCTTTCCTCTTTCTCAGATCTGGAAACCAAGACCCGGACGTGGCTGGCCGCCCGTTAGACCCGCTATTTCTTGCAGGTCAGGTCCACCCGGAACGATGGGTCTTTAACGCTGTAGCTCAGGCTGGTGCTGGCGACGCCCTGCGGGTCGATGGGCACCACCAGTTTCCTGGGCTTGCCGTCACCCGCGCCTGCCTCGAAGTCCAGGGTCGTCGTGAAGCCCTCGCCGGGAATGAAAGCCCTGTCGCGCAGTTCCACCACGCTGCTGTTCACGGGAATCACCTTGCCGCTCTCCAGTTGCAGGTTGTAGCCCAGGACGCCCGTGCCGCTGGTGCTGTAGCCGCCCGTGACGCTGCCGAATTTCATTTCCACCTTCAGTCGCCACAGCGGACCGTTCTGCGCCACCGACAGCACCTTGAAGCGCCACACGCCGTTGAACAGTTGCTGATTCAGGCAGCCCTGGGCGGCTCCAACCTCATTCGCGCCGCCGACGGGAGCCAGACTGACCACGTTGCCCCTGACGCTCACGCCGATGCCCGCGTTTTTCAGGGCCTCGGCGCTGACGTAGGTTTTGCCGCCCTGCACGATGGCGTCGCCGGCAACGGTCTTTCCGTTCCACTGAACAGTGTAGGGGCCAGCCGCCAGTGCCACGGCAACCAGGGCAAGGGGTGCGGCCAGGAAGAGAGCGGGGCGGAATCGGACAGGTGATTTCATGGTGGACCTCCAGTCAGCAACAAAGACAGCATAGGAGGGAGACCGTGATCGGCACATGATCACACCGTCAACTCCGTACCGGCCAGGACCTGTTCCCGGATCAGACAGGGCAGGGTCAGCAGATGATTGTGCGGGGACACAGGCGCTGACGTTGCCGTGAACCTGACTTGCGGACAGACTGAACTGGGCCAGATAAAGATCTGGTCTCACCTGTGCGGTGGACAATTGACCCTGCTCTGCACTAAACTTTGAACCGAGTCTAAATTTATTCACAGATGTTCGCCGTCTCTCCCAGACCACTCTTTGTTAGGAGGTTCCATGAAGATTCAGAAAGCTGCCGTCATCGGCGCAGGTGTAATGGGCGCTGCCATCGCCGCGCAACTCGCCAACGCGGGCATTCCCGTGATGCTCCTCGACATCGTGCTGCCGGACAACCCCGATCGCAATTTCCTGGCGAAACAGGGCATTCAGCGCGCCCTGAAGGCCCGGCCCGCTGCCTTTATGGACAAGGCCCGCGCCGCGCTGATCAGTCCCGGCAACCTGGAAGACGATCTGGCGAAACTCAAGGACGCCGACTGGGTGCTGGAAGCCATCATCGAGAAGCTGGACGCCAAGCGCAGCCTGTGGGAGCGCGTGGAAAAGGTGGCGAAGAAAACGGCCATCATCTCCAGCAACTCGTCGGGTATCCCGATGCACCTGCAAATCGAGGGCCGGGGCGAGGACTTCCAGCGCCGTTTTGTTGGGGCGCACTTCTTCAACCCGCCGCGCTACCTGCATCTGCTGGAAGTGATTCCTACCCCCAAGACCGATCCCAAAGTCGTGGAAGCCTTCAGCCAGTTTGCCGAAACCACGCTGGGCAAGGGCGTCGTCATCGCCAACGACGTGCCGGGATTTGTCGCCAATCGCATCGGCGTCTACGGCATCATCCGCGCCATGCAGCACATGCAGGCCGCCGGACTGACCCCCGCGCAGGTGGACCAGTTGACCGGACCCGTGCTGGGCCGCGCCAACTCCGCCACCTTCCGCACCGCTGATCTGTCGGGGCTGGACATCATTTACCACGTTGCCAATGACATCGGGAAGGTCACGCCGGACGATGAGGATTTCAGCCTGACCGATTCTTTCCGCACCCTCGTGGAAGACAAGAAGATGCTGGGCGACAAGACCGGCAGCGGCTTCTACAAGAAGACCAAGGACGAGAAGGGCAAGACCAAAATTCTGAATCTCAACCTCGACACGATGGAATACGAGGATCAGGGCCGCGTGAAAGTGGACCCCGTGGAGGCCGTGAAGGGCAAGCCGCTGGCCGAACGCGTGAAGGCGCTCTACACCGCCGAGGGCAAGGAAGGCGACTTCCTGCGCGGCGTGATGAACGACGGGTTCTGGTACGCCGCCAAGATGGCCGGAAACGTGTCCAACCGCTTACAGGACATTGACAACGCGCTGAAATGGGGCTTCGGCTGGGAGCAGGGGCCGTTTGAAACGATGGACACCCTGGGCGTGCAGACCGTCATCGCCAATCTGGAGAAGGAAGGCCGCACGCTGCCGCCCCTGCTCCAGTCCATGAAGGACAGCGGGCGCGAGAAGTTCTACGAGGGTGAGGAAACGGTCACGCCGGAAGGCCAGCCGACGAAGTACGAAGCACCATATTTTATCCTCACCGATCTGAAGAAAGACGCCTCCAAGGTCATCAAGAAGCGCGGCGGGGCCAGCGTCGTGGATCTGGGCGACGGCGTGTTGCTTGTGGAATGGCACGCCAAGATGAATGCGCTGGGCGAAGATCAGCTCCGCGCCGTGCAGGACGGCCACAAACTGGTGCAGGAGATGGGCTACGCCGGGCTGGTGCTGGGCAACCAGGGCGAGAACTTCAGCGCCGGGGCCAACCTGCCGCTCGTGCTGTCTCAGGCGCAGGCCGACGAGTGGGACGAGCTGGACGACTCCATCAAGCAGTTTCAGCAGGTCACGACTTCGTTGCGCTTCTCCCCGCACCCCACCGTCGCGGCCCCCTTCGGTCTGGCACTGGGGGGCGGCGCGGAATTCACGCTGCACGCCGATCACGTTGTCGCCTCCGCAGAGTTGTACATGGGTCTGGTGGAAGTGGGCGTGGGCCTGATCCCAGGCGGCGGCGGCACCAAGGAAATGCTGCTGCGCTTCACCGATCAGTTGCACCCCGGCCAGCAGATCGGCGCAACCATGTTGCCCGCCGTGCAACGCGCCTTTGAATTGATCGGCACGGCCAAGACCTCCACCAGCGCCCTGGAGGCCCGCAACCTGGGCTTCCTGCGCGACACCGACACCATTGCCATGAACAAGAACCACATCATCATGGAAGCCAAGCGGCAGGTGCTGGCGCTGGCCCCCGGCTACGTGCAGCCCACGCCCCGCCAGGACATCCCCGTGATGGGCGACGCCGCCATCGCTGCACTGAAGAGTGCGCTGTACGGCATGCACCAGGGCGGCTTTATCACCGATTACGACCTGGTGGTCAGCCACGAACTGGGCAAGGTCCTCAGCGGTGGCACGGGCAATAACCGCACCGCGAAGGTCAGCGAGCAGCATCTGTTGGACTTGGAGCGTGAGGCGTTCCTGACCCTGCTGGGCAAGAAGGGAACGCAGCAGCGGATTGACCACATGCTGAAGACCGGGAAGCCGCTGCGGAACTGAGATTTTTAGCTCCTCCCTCCTTGCGGGGGAGGCTGGCAGGGGGGTAACGCAGACGCCTTCCCAGCGCGGCCAGAAAGTCAGGGCATCTTGTTCCGTTGACGACTGCCCGGTGGCCCCCCCTCTGCTTCGCAGCTCTGCGAGTCCCCAGCCCTCCCCCACAAGGAGGGAGGGAGTAAAGAATCCACCTCCCCCTTCGTAGGAGAATGCCCCGTGTCCATCCTCACCCGAATTCGCCAGATCAACCGCCGCCGTGCGCTCGGCTGGGCTGCTTTCTCTTACAGCCTCGCCGTCCTGTCTGGTGCGTTCCTGGGCGCAGAGATCACCCTGCGGTCCAAGACGCGGCGGGTCAAGGGCGAGTTCGTTCCGGTGGGGCGGCGGGGCAATTCGGTGTATCTGCCTGCCTCGCCGGAAACGCTGTCGCGCGGGGTGGTGGGTATTGTGCCGCTGCTGCCGAACAAGGGCCACGCCATTCTGGGGCCGCCCAAACTGGCCGGAACGCTGGTGCGGCGCGAGATTCTGGATGAACGCGGCGTGCTGCCGAACGGTTCGCTGGCGTGGGTGTCCACCTTCGTCTACAACGGCACGCCGGAGCAACTGGGCGTGGATTACGAGGTCACGTCCGTCCCTACGGAAGTCGGGGAGATGCCCGCGTGGCACATTCCTGCGGTGTCTGGCCAGAAGGATGCCATCGCCATCGTTATTCACGGCCACGGTGGGCAGCGGGCGCAGGCGCTGAGGATGCTTCCGGCGCTGCGGCGTTCGGGGGTGGCCTCGCTGTTCGTCACCTTCCGCAACGCGCACGGTGCGCCGCGTGTGGGCAAGGGCTACCTGAGCCTGGGCGACGGCGAGGCTGCCGACGTGATCTCTGCGTTGCAGTGGGCGAAGGCTGCTGGCTACAGGCGGGCCATGCTCTACGGCTTCAGCATGGGCGGCAACGTCGCGCTGTGCGTGCTGCGCTCCCGGCATCAGCCGTACCCGATTCCGGTCACGGGCGTGGCGCTGGACTGTCCGGCGCTGGACTGGCGTGACACCATTCGCAGCAACGGGCAGCGCTACGGCATTCCCACGTTTATGGCGCGGCACATCGGCAACTTCGTGCAGTATCTGGTCACGCGGCGCAGTGGGCAGGATTTTGATGTGGTGGATCAACTGGCCGCCACCCCCAGTTTCAACCTTCCCATGTTGCTGTGGCACGGCACCCGCGACGCCACCATTCCCATTCGCCAGTCCGACGCTCTGGCCGCCGCCCGCCCCGATCTGGTGGAATACCACCGCGTGGAGGGGGCCAAACACATCCGCTGCTGGAACATCAATCCTGAAAAATACGATGGGGAGTTGGAGGCGTTTATAGCGAGGGTTTTGCCGGGGATGGAGGCATGACTTCTCTTCTCGTCGTCGTTCAGAGAATCACTTTTGAATGGGGAAAAGAAGCCAGGGGGGGCGTTTTGGCAGCCCGACGAAATCAGGCACCACAGTATGCACGTCTTCCGACGAAAACTCACCCCGAATCAATGGCGGCTCTGGTTCATACTCTAAGTTTTAGTGACGCGGATGCATTTGCTGAGGCACGGGAGCAGGTTTACGAGTACATAAGCTTAGTTTCCGCTCGTCCAGCAGAAGTGGAACTAAAACTGGAAGACGGTAAATTACAATTGATTCCTTACGCTAGCCATCCATCGGGCCGAGGAAAAGTAGCAGAGCTGAGCTTGGGCCAGACAGCCAAATATGAATGGAACCAACGCATCGTTTTAGAGCATACCTGGCGATATACGCACACCATTCTGAATATAGGATTGACCCAGCAGCCTTTGCAAAGTCGGCTCTTTTTTAGCGAGCCTGATTTTCATGAATCTAAACTTGCACAAATGTATTGAGAGGAGTTCACCATGAATCTAAAAGACGCTGTAATCGTATCCGCTGTCCGTACCCCCGTGGGACGCGGCATCAAAGGCACCCTCGCCAACACCCGCCCCGACGATCTGGCCGCCCTGGTCATGAACGAGGCCGTGCGCCGCGCCGGAATTGACGCCGCCCTGGTGGAAGACGTCTACCTGGGCTGCGCCATTCCCGAAGCCGAGCAGGGCTTGAATGTGGCCCGCCTCGCCGCCCTGCGCGCCGGAATGCCCGACAGCGTGGGCGGCGTGACCGTCAACCGCTTTTGCTCCAGCGGCCTCCAGACCATTGCGATGGCGGCGGCGGCCATCCAGACCGGACAGGCGGAAGTGATGCTGGCCGGGGGCGTGGAGAGCATGAGCATGTTGCCCATGAGCGGCCACAACCCCAGTCCCAACCCCGATCTGGTGGACAGCCGCCCCGGCTCGTACATCGGCATGGGCATGACCGCCGAGAACGTGGCCGACAAGTACGGTGTAAGCCGCGCCGATCAGGACGCCTTCGCCCTGCGCAGCCACCAGCGCGCCGCCGCTGCCCAGGACGCCGGAAAGTTTGATGCCGAGATCGTGGCCGTGCCGGTGGAGCGGGACACCGTGAAAGGCACCAAGATCAAAACCGAAACGGTGCAGTTTGAAAAGGACGAGCTGATCCGCCGCGATGCCAATCTTGAAGACATGGCGAAGGTGCGCCCCGCCTTCAAGACCACCGGCAGCGTGACGGCAGCCAACGCCAGCCCCTTCAGTGATGGTGCCGCCGCCGTCCTGATGATGAGCGGCGACAAGGCGCAGGAACTGGGCCTCAAGCCGCTGGCGAAGTTCCTGGGCTTCGCGGTGGCGGGCGTCGATCCCGAACTGATGGGCATCGGCCCGGTCAAGGCCATTCCCAAGGTGCTGGCGCAGGTGGGCCTGACCCTGGACGACATTGACCTGATTGAGCTGAACGAGGCGTTTGCCGCCCAGAGCCTCGCGGTGATCCGTGAACTGGGCCTGAACGAAGAAATTACCAACGTCAACGGCGGCGCGATTGCGCTGGGCCATCCGCTGGGATGCAGCGGCGCGAAGCTGGCCACCACGGCCATCTACGAACTCGGACGGCGCGGCGGCGGCAAGGCGCTGATCACCATGTGCATCGGCGGCGGCATGGGCGCGGCGGGCGTGCTGGAGGTTTACCCGGCAGAAGAGAAGGCGCAAGCGGCAGACTGACCTCTGGTTTTAAATTGAAGCGCGGCCCCGTCGATTGGGGGCCGCGCTTCTCTCTTTGCTCTGTTCGATATGGATTTAGCGCCTGAGCTGAAGACTCTGCTGCATGGCCCTGAACAGTGCTGGATTGGCCTTGGCGGTGGCACGTGCAGGAGCGTCGAAAGTGGCTCTCAGTGCCCCTGCCGCCATCAACTTGCCCTCGGCCTTCATCACATTCTGAGCCGCCGCATTGGTGGGGACAGTGTCACTGACCTGAACCAGGGCAATTGCGACCGCCTGCCCTGATTCATTGCTGGCGGTGGCGATGTTGCCCGCTCCCTCGAAAGCGGCTTTGCCCTGGAACACGCCCAATGCGTTGTCGCTGTCCTGACCGGTAAAGAAGATCCTGGCATCCTCATCTGTGCCCAGGAAAAATCCCACATCCAGGTTGCCCGCCTGGAGGACAGGACCCATCAGGGCCGCGCCGAACTTGCCCGTGCCCTGAGCTGCAATCTCGGTCTGATTGGCGTACACGCCAAAGGCGATAGTCTGGCCCTCGTTCGCAAATTCATCTGAAAATATAACCACGCCGCTGTCGATCACTGCTCTGGAAGTCAGGTCACCGATGGCCCAGCTCCATACGCCCTGATATAACGTCGCGGTTCCTGGGGGGGCAGGCGTCACGCTCACAGCAACCGTCTTGCTGCCCTGCCCCACGTTTCCGGCAGCGTCATAGGCTTTGGCGGTGTAGGTCACGTCGCCGTTGTCGGCGGCTGAAACAGTGGCAATGGCCGCGTAGGGCGCGGAATCGTCGGTGCTGATCAGGGTGCTGCCCCGGTAAAACTCCACCCTGGTGACCTTCACGTTGTCGGTGGCCGTGGCCAGCAGATTGACGCTGGTTCCACTCTGGGAGGCATTCAGGCTGACGGTGGGGGCGGTGATGTCGGTGGACGGCGTCACGCTCACGGCAATCGTCTTGCTGCCCTGCCCTACATTGCCTGCGGCGTCAAACGCTCTGGCCGTGTAGGTCACGTTGCCATTATCGGCGGCAGAAACGGTGGCAATGGCCGTGTAGGGCGCGGAATCGTCGGTGCTGACCAGGGTGCTGCCCCGGTAGAACTCCACCCTGGTGACCTTCACGTTGTCGTTGGCGGCGGCGCTCAGATTGACAGTGGTACCGCTCTGGGAAGCGTCTAATGTGACTGTGGGAGCTGTAGCGTCGGCAATCTGTGGAGTGCCACCACCACAGGCAGCGAGAAGCAGAGAAAGGCCGAGGACTGGCAGGAAGAGTTTCTTCACGTCAATATTTTAAATCTCATAAGAGAGGCGGGAGTGGATTTTCGCACTCTCCCCGGCGCTGTCTAGCTTGGCGCTGTCCGCCACCAGTCGTTCTGCAAGGTGATCGGCATGGCGCGTATCCAGATGCAGCCCTTCCAGGCAGCAGGGCTATTTTGTCCGTCACTTCGCGGACGATCACACCATCCTGCCTGGGCTGCCGGGTCTGAACAGAGATTTAGAGCGTCTACAGCAGCACCACGTCTATCAATTCCCCGGCCTTCACACCGCCGCCTTCCGGTACGATCACCAGCGCGTCGGCGTCGCTCAACGAGCGTAGGATGCCGCTGCCCTGGGAGCCGTAGTCCCTCACCTCTCCGTCCTGAATCACGCCGCGCCAGAAGGCCGTTTTGTCTTTCAGGCCGCGAAACGGCGTGGCGGCACGCAGTTTCAGGCTCTGTACCGGCTGCCCGGTCAGGGCGGGGCGCACGATGACATGAAAGACCACCAGGCTGCTGACCGGATTCCCCGGCAGGCCGAACACCGGCAGACCGTTCCAGCCCCCCAGAATGGCCGGGCCGCCGGGCCGCATCCGCACCTTCCAGAACGAGACCCGGCCACGTTCGATCAGCAGGTCGCGCATGAAGTCGTACTTGCCCATGCTGACGCCGCCGCTGGTCAGCAGCACATCCGCGCCGCCCGCCCCCGCGATGGCCGCCTGAAGTGACGCCGGGCTGTCCGGGGCGTGGCCCAGCTCGATGACCTCGCAGCCGCTTTCCCCCAGCATGGCCGAGAGGCCCACGCGGTTGCTGTCGTAGACCTGCCCGGCTTGCAGGGGCAACCCCGGCTCAATCACCTCGTCTCCGGTGGACAGCAGCGCCACGCGCAATTTGCGGCGCACCGGCAGGCGGGCGTGACCCAGCGCAACGGCCAGCGCCACACGGGGGGCGCTCAGACGCAGTCCGGCGCGCATCACCGTTTCGCCCGCGCGGAAGTCGCCACCCTCGGGGCGCACGTCGGCGGGAAAGGCGGGGCGCAGCAGGTGAACGTGTTCGGGGCCGTCGTCGGCCAGTTCCTCAACGGGACAGATGGCATCAGCCCCCGGTGGCAGCGGCGCACCCGTGTAGATTCGCACGCACTCGCCCGCGCCCACGCGGCCATCAAACGGCATTCCGGCGCGGCTTTCTCCCACGATCTTCAGGCGCACCGGGGTCTCGGCGCTGGCGCTCAGTGTGTCCACCTCACGCGCGGCGATGCCGTCCAGGGCGCTCTCGGTGGCGCTGGGGTGGCTGACCAGAGCTTCCAGATCGGCGGCCAGGGTGCGGCCCAGCGCCCCGGCGACAGGCACGGTCTCGGTCTCCAGTTCGGGCAGCAGCGCGGCCAGCATCTCGCGGGCCTCGGCCACGCTGACGTGCATGGGGAAGGATGGGTTGGCGGAAGTGGGGGCAGACATGCTGTCAGCATAGTGGGCCAGCCGGAGCCGCCCTCCGTGAAGCGAAGCTGTAGGGCCGGGGCCGCGCCGCTCATCCCAAAGCGTTACACTCTTCGGGCGAGAAAACTCGTCCCGTACCCACTGGCATCTGCCGCCGGACGAGCTATGGAGGGCCATATGAACATTGAACAGGACAAAGTTGTCGATCTGGAATATAAGCTGACCGTGAAACGTGTAGTCGTCGATCAGAGTGAACCCGGCGAGCCGCTGACCTACCTGCACGGTCACAGCAACATCATTCCGGGCCTAGAAAAGGCGCTGGAAGGCAAGAGCGAGGGCGACACCATGCAGGTGACCGTGCAGCCCGAGGACGGCTACGGCGAGCGCGACGAGGACAACACCGAGGAACTGGCCCGCGAGGATTTCGAGGACGACATCGAGATCGGTGAAACCTACTACGCGCAGGCCGAGGACGGCAGCGTGATTCCCTTCACGGTCATGGAACTGAACGGCGACATGGTCAAGGTGGACTTCAACCCCCCGCTGGCGGGCGAGGTCCTGAACTTCGACGTGACTGTGGTGGGCGTGCGCGACGCCACCGCCGAGGAACTGGAACACGGCCACGCCCACACCCCGGACATGATGGACCACGAACACGACGCGTAAAACCTGAACGTGCAGGACGGAGCAGGGCAGAGGTGGGCCGATGGACGGCCAGTCTCTGCCCTGCTTTTTAGATGCTGGTGGAGGGTACGGCTTATTTCCGCCGCTTTGCATCGCCCCCTCTGCCCGTGTGTGAGGGGGCGCTGGAAGTCAGGGCGTCAGGCGGTTCCGGTCCCGTGGGAACGCGCGGGCATAGCGCACGTTGGAGATGCCCAGCAGCTTGGCCGTCAGGCGCTCGGCCCCGATGGCGAAACCGCCGTGCGGGGGCATACCGAATTTGAAGACCTCCGAGTAGCCGGTCATGGCGTCGGGGTTCATCTTGTAGGCGCGGATCGAGTCCATCAGCATGGCGTAGTCGTGGATGCGCTGCCCGCCGGAGGTGATCTCGATGCCCCGGAACAGCAGATCGTAGCCGCGCGTCAGGTCTGGGTTGAGGCTGCCGTCCGCATTGTGGTCCGCGTGCGTGTAGAAGGGCCGGGCGGCGCGCGGGTACTTGGTCACGAACACGAAATCGCTGCCCTCTGTCTCTGCGAAGTGCTGGCTCAGCAGGCGTTCGGCCTCTGGGTCTAAATCTTTGCCGCCCACCTGATGCCCGTATTTCTCGGTGACCAGGGCGCGGGCCTCCATCAGTGGAATGCGCGGGATGTGGGCCGGAACGTCGGGAATTGTCGCGCCCAGCAGCTCAAACTCTCCGGCGCTGGTCTCGCGCAGCCGTTCCATGATGGACGCCAGCAGGCCGTTCTGAAGGGCCATCACGTCTTCCTCGCTGTCGATGAAGCCCATTTCGATGTCCAGCGACAGGTACTCGTTGAGGTGGCGGCTGGTGGCGTGTTCCTCGGCGCGGTAGACGGCGGCCACCTCGTACACGCGCTCGAAGACGCCCACCATGATCTGCTTGTAGAGCTGAGGACTCTGCGCCAGATACGCCTGCTCGCCGAAATAATCCAGCTTGAACAGGTTTGCGCCGCCCTCCGCCCCCGCCGAGACGATCTTGGGCGTGCTGATCTCGGTGAACCCATGTTCGCGCAGGTAGGTGTGGAAGCCGTAGACGATCTCGCCCTGCACCTTCAGCGCCGCCCGTTCGCGCAGCCCACGCAGCGACACGTAGCGGTAATCCAGCATGGTCTCGGGGTTGACGTTCCATTCCATCTTGGGGATTTCGAGGGGCGGCGCTTCCACGGCGGCGCTGACCACCTTGAAGTCCTCAATCTGGACCTCAAAACCCCCCGGCGCTTTGGGGTGCGCCTTGACCTTGCCGATCACCTCGACGCTGCTTTCGGGCAGGGGCAACGTGAGGCCGCTGCCCACGCACTGGGTAATGCCGGACACGTCGCGCAATACCACGAACTGCACGCCGCCCAGATCGCGCCGGGCATGGACGAAGCCTTGCAGGCGCACGGTCTGCCCGTCGTGCTGCGCGAGATCACGGGTCAGGGTGCGGGGGAGTTTCTGTGTCGATGCGGCAGGCTGGGTTTCGGTGGTCATGAAGTCTCCTGTATGGACTGGCTAAAAAAAGCCCCCGACTCCAGTGAGGAGGTCGGGGGCGCAACGGCTCAGGCGTCCCCTACCGGGGATCGTTGTCGCTGTTGTTGGTGGGGGCCGCGAACATGCGGGCAAGTCTAGCGGGCGCGTGGGTGGGGGTCAATGCGGCGGCTAGGCAGGGGAGGCTAATCAGCGGTGGCATCCTCACCACGGGCCGCCATCACGGCGTCCAATCTTGCCGCCGTCTCTGCCGCGCCCATCACGCGGGCGGCGTCTGCGGCGCTGGCTCCACCCACGTCGCGCACGCTGGGATCGGCCCCCAGCTCCAACAGCCAGTTCAGCATGTCCATGCGGTTAAACATGGCGGCCATCATCAGCGCTGTCCTGCCGCCGGGCGCGGCCACGTCCAGCCCCGCGCCGCGCTCTACCAGCAGTTCGGCGGTGGCCTGATCGCCCCGGAAGGCCGCGCCCATCAGTGGTGTCTGTCCCTGATCGTTCAGGATGTCGGGATCGCCGCCGTGGTCCAGCAGCGTGCGAACTGCTTCCGTGTGGCTGTGGTAGGCCGCCAGCATCAGCAGCGTGTCGCCGCGCGTATTTTGCAGGTTGGGTGGCAGGCCCTTTTCCAGCCACGTTTTCAGAAAATCGGCGTCCCCGTTGCGCGCTGCCTCGAAGGCCGACTGCATGATGTCCAGCACCTCGGCGTCGGTGGCGTCGGCGGATTGCGGCTGGGTTTGTGGATCGTTGTCGGCAGACATGGTGAAACTCCTTTGCGGATGAGGTTGGGGAAAGTGCGGCTGGGAGGCGGACAAACTTCTGCCGCCAGCATAAGGGCCGTTGGTGTGAGGGCTGGTGATCTGGGAGTGAGCGGACGCGCTTTGTTCCCCCTTCCCATATGCGCTGCCCCGCAGCCCGTACACTGCCCTGTTATGTTGCGTCCCCGAGTCAAGCCCGAAGTGATGAGTCCAGTGGGAGGCTTTCCCCAACTGAAGGCAGCGGTGGAAGCCGGGGCCGACGCGGTGTTCTTCGGCGTCAACCCGGCCAGTGGCGAGGGCCGGGCAGATGGCGCGGGCTTTCACGCGCGGGCCAAAGTCGGTTTCGATGCCGAGGCCCTGCCAGAGATCATGCGCGGCCTGCACGCGCGCGGGGTGCAGGGCTTCGTCACCTTCAACGTGCTGGTCTTTGACCGCGAGTTGCGAGATGCCGAACGTCAACTGATGGCGCTGGCCGAGGCGGGGGTGGACGCCCTGATCGTGCAGGATCACGGTGTCGCCCGCCTCGCCCAGCAGATCTGCCCCGATCTGCCCATCCACGGCAGCACGCAGATGAGTATCACCTCCGCCGAGGGGGCCGAACACGCCCGCCGCTTCGGGGCCAGCCGCGTGGTGCTGGGCCGCGAGCTGAGCTTGAAGGACATCGAGCGCATTGCCAGCCAGACCGACGTGGAGCTGGAAACCTTCGTCCACGGCGCACTGTGCGTCAGCTACAGCGGCCAGTGCTTTTCCTCCGAGGCGTGGGGGGGCCGCAGCGCCAACCGGGGCCAGTGCGCCCAGGCGTGCCGATTGCCGTATGACCTGCTGGTGGACGGTGAATACCGTGATCTGGGCGACGCCCGCTACCTGCTGTCGCCGGGTGACCTCTACGCGCTGCATCAGGTGCCGGAACTGGTGCGGATCGGCGTGAATTGCCTGAAAATCGAGGGCCGCTACAAGGACGCCGAATTCGTGGCCCTGACCACCGCCGCCTACCGCCAGGCCGTGGACGAGGCGTGGGCGGGCCTGCCCCTGAGCATCACGCCGCAGCAGGAGCAGGATCTGGAGCAGGTCTACTCGCGCGGCCTGGCCCCGCATTTCATGGCCGGAACCAACCACCAGACGGTGGTGCGTGGGCGTGCGCCGAGGCACCGGGGCGTGCCCATCGGCACCGTGCGCGGCGTCACCGAACGCGGTGTGCTGGCTGAACTGTCCGAACCGCTCAGGCCCGGCGACGGTCTGGTCTTCGATCCCGCCAACTGGCGCACCCCCGAGGGCCGCGAGGAAGGCGGCTTCCTGTACGGCCTGTGGCAAAACGGCCAGCAGACCGAAGACGTGCGGGCTGGAGGCGTCTACGAACTGCGCTTCGGGCGCGGCGCGGTGGACGGCTCGCGCGTGCGCGTGGGCGATCCGGTCTGGCGCACGCATGATCCCAGCCTGAATGCCCGCGTCAAACCGCTGATCGAGGCGGGCGATCCGGTCTACACCCGCCCGATCAGCGCGCATTTCGTGGGCTATGTCGGGCAGCCGCCCCAGCTCACCCTGACCGATGAGGCAGGCCACAGCTTCACCGCCGTTCTTCCCGAACCGCTGTCACCCGCACGCAACCGCGCACTGGACGAATCCGGCTTGCGGGAGCAACTGGGCAAGCTGGGCGGCACCGGCTATCACCTCTCCGGCCTGAGTGTGGATTTACGCGGCGAGGGCTTTTTGCCCGTCAGCGCTCTGAACGGACTGCGGCGGGAAGTGGTGGAGGGATTGACCGAACTGCGGGCAGCGGCTCCGGTGCGGCGGATCGAGGGCGTGCTGGAGCATGTTCTTTCCGCCGCCCCACGTCCACTGGATGAACAGAGGACTGAAAACCCACGCCTGCACATCCTCGTCCGCACCCCCGAACAACTGGACGCGGCCCTGGCCGAAGCGCCGGATTCCATCACCCTGGATTATCTGGAACTGTATGGCCTGAAACCCAGCGTGGAGCGCGTGAAAGCGGCTGGAATCGCCGTGCGGGTGGCGAGTCCGCGCATCCTCAAGCCCACCGAGCAGAACTTGCAGAAGTTCCTGCTGTCGCTGGACGCCGGGATTCTGATTCGCAGCGGCGGCCTGCTGGAAGGCTTGCAGGACGCGGGCGAAACCGAGTTGACCGGCGACTTCTCCCTCAACGCCGTCAATGTGCTGACCGCCCGCGCGCTTCTGGAGCTGGGGCTGCAACGGCTGACGCCCACGCATGACCTGAACGCGCAGCAGATCACGGAGCTGGCCGGGCTGGTTGGCCCCAGGCGGCTGGAGGTCATCGCCTACGGTCACCTCCCGGTCTTCCACACCGAGCATTGCGTGTTCTGCCGTTTCCTGAGCGACGGCACCGATTACACCAACTGCGGTCACCCCTGCGAGACCCACCGCATTGCCCTGCGTGACGAACGTGGGCGCACGCATCCGGTGATGGCCGACGTGGGCTGCCGCAACACCGTGTTCGAGGGCCGTCCGCAGATCGCCGCCGCTCATCTGAAGGACTGGCTGGCGGCGGGCCTGCACGACTTGCGCCTGGAATTCGTTCACGAAGCGCCAGAGCAGGTGCGCGAGGTCATCCGCGCCCACCGCGCTTTCCTGGCAGGAGAGATCGGTGGGGGTGAACTGGAGGCCACCCTCTCGAAACTTTCGGAGGGTGGGACCACCGAGGGCAGCCTGTTCATACCGCACGACTTCGGAATGCTGGACGCGCTGCCCATCGTGTAATCTCCAGGCAGTCCCGGCATTCCGAACGGGGATGTTAGATTCCTCCCGGTCAATTGGGGTGTATTCGGGTACGCTGTCCCATGCTTCCTCACGCGCATCCGGTCAAGGTGGAGCGGCACGATGTTCAGGCAAAATGTCATTACACCAATACCGGCGTGCGCGCCGTGAAAACCTACCGAGAGACGAGCGCGGGCCTGTATGTGGCCCGCGATTTCGTTGGACATCCACGCATTCGCCACTGGCAGGCGCACCTGCTGCCCGCGCAGCATCTGGTGGTCTGCCGCTACGCCTTTCACGGGCGACGCGAACACGACTATTACATCGACGTGGCCCAGATCAGCCGCGAGGGCGGAGTCTGGAGCGTGCGTGACCTGTATCTGGACATCGTGCTGCACGACGGTCTGGGCGCAGAAATCGCTGACACCGATGAACTGCTGGCAGCCTGGGAGGCGGGTTTCCTGACCTCCGACGAACTGCGGCAGGCCATCGAGGTGGCCCACGGCACCGTCTCGGAACTGGCCCGCGCCGAGTACACCCTGAACCACTGGCTGACCGCGCAGGATTTGCGGCTGGAATGGCAGAGCGATGTTCAGGACGAGCAGAGAGAACAGAAAGTAGAGATCAGGCAGACGGTTCTGTCCTAACATCTACGGGTGAAGGCTGCCGACAACCCACATCAGACTCGCCTGGAAGCTGCCCTGCCCGCCGCGCTGGAGCGTATTTTCGCCACGCCAGGCGTTTATGCCGCGCTGTGGTGCGGGTCTGCGGCGCGTGGGGAGGCCAACGCCTACAGCGATCTGGATTTTCACGCGCTGGTGACGGGCGATCACCGCTGGCGCAGCAATTTTGTGGTGGACGGCGTACCCGTGGAGGTCTTTCACAACCCGGTTCGCAAGGTGCGTGCCATGTTCGCCGCAGAGGACGCCGCGACGATCACGATGTTCGCCCAGGGCCGCGTGGTGCTGTCTCATCCCGATCTGGAAGCGCTGATGACCGAGGCTCGGGCGCTGTACGCGGCTGGCCCGCCGCTCCACCCGCTCACCGAGGCACAACGGTTCAATCTGATTGAGGAGGTGATGGATTGCCGGGGCGTCATGGGTCAGCCGATTCATTCGTTGCTAGCGCTGGCTGTGGCAAGCCGCGCTGTGGATCGTCTGTACGCCGTAAACGGCTGGTGGGAGATCAAGCGTGAGCGCTGGCCCGCTGATCTCGCCGTCAAGAATCCAGAGGTGGCGCAGGATTTGAATGCCGTCCTCGTCGCACCTGAAGCGCGGTCACGTCAGGACGCGCTGGAACGTCTGGCCACGCGCCTGACTGGCGATCTGACCTACCGGGACGGCGGCAGCGAACCCGAAGCCGTGCCCTGAATCCAAGTCAGGCCCCTGTCATTCCACCCGGCCTAAACTTTGCCCAATGATCGAGGTCAGCCACTACAGCAAGCGCTACGGCGCACACGAGGCGGTGCAGGACCTCAGTTTTACCGTGCAGCCAGGAGCGGTCTTTGGCCTGCTGGGCAGCAACGGGGCGGGGAAGACCACCACCATTCGCGCGCTGGTGG
The DNA here is from genome assembly GCF_000701405.1 of Deinococcus marmoris DSM 12784. Lineage (GTDB taxonomy): Bacteria > Deinococcota > Deinococci > Deinococcales > Deinococcaceae > Deinococcus > Deinococcus marmoris. Next base: position 1,590 of record NZ_JNIV01000002.1, on the reverse strand, counting down.
GCCTGACGCGTCCGACTTCCGGCACGGTGCGCGTGGCTGGATTTGACGTGTGGAAGGAGCCGGTCAAGGCCAAGGCCGCCTTCGGTTATATCCCGGACCGCCCCTACCTGTACGGCAAATTGACGGCGCGGGAGTTGCTGCGCTTCGTGGGCCAGCTCTATAAAGTGGAGGGCGCAGACGCCGAGATTGACCGCTGGCTCACGCTGTTTCGCCTGGAGGACTTCGGCAACGAATTGATCGAGACCTTCTCGCACGGGATGCGGCAGAAGGTGGCGATCATCTCCGCCATGCTTCCTGATCCCGGCGTGCTGATCATCGACGAGCCGATGGTGGGCCTGGACCCCTACGCCGCCCGTCAGGTGCGCGAACTGTTCCGCGCCCATGCGGACCGGGGCCGCACCGTGCTGCTGACCACCCACAGCCTCCCGCTGGCCGAGGCCGTGTGTGACCGGCTGGTGGTGCTGGACCGGGGCCGCGTGCTGGGCGAGGGCACGATGGATGACCTGCGCGCCCGCACTGGCACGGCAGCCGGGGGCGTCCACGGCGACAGCCTGGAGCGCATCTTCTTCCGCCTGATGGAAGAGGAGCAGGAGGAAGAAAGGCAGCGGCGGGAAGTGGTGGCGGCAGGATGAATGGCTTGCTGAGAGCCGCGAGCTTTTCTCCCTCCCTCCTCGTGGGGGAGGGCCGGGGAGGGGGGGCCACCCAGAAGCGAACCCATCCCATCCGTGTCCGCCTCCATCAACCATCACCCTTCAACCATCAACCCAGCCCATGACCACCCGCCCTGCCTCCAACACCCAGCCCCTGCGCCAACCCAGTCTCGTGGGCCTCAAACTGACCGCCCTGCGGCATACGCTGCGGCGGGGGCCGAAGTGGGGCTATGCCTTCGTCGCCGTGCTGGCCGTGTTACTCGTCTGGGGTGAGGTCTACGGCACCTGGAGGGCGCTCAATTTCCTGGGGTCATTCGGCAGCATTGGCACCAACGTCTTTGCGCGCGTGCTGGAAATCGGCCTGATCACCCTGAGCAGCGGCGTGACCTTCAGCGCCACCACCGCCGCTATTTCTACTTTGTACCTCAGCGAAGACCTGAATTTCCTGCTGACCCAGCCGATCAAGACATGGCGCGTCTTTGCCCTCAAAGTCTCCGAGACGTTCCTGAATACGGCCCTGGTTCCTGCCTTCCTGACCATTCCGCTGCTGCTGACGGTGGGCGTGTATTTCCACGCGCCGATCTGGGCTTCAGTACTGGACAACTTGATGTTGACAGTGTTCTGAACGGCATTTTTGCCGTTTGGGCATTTGATCGTAGTCTGAAACGGCAGTAGGCGGCTTCCTGAAGCTGTGAAACAAGAAGAAGCCGCCCAGATCGACGCTATCAAGTTCGTCCAGCTCCTGAAAGAGCGCTTCCCCTTCTTGCGCCGCGATACCCTGCAACGTGCCCAGGATGCGATATGTGCGCTGATTGAGCAGCGCTCCACCAATCAGCAGCAGTGGTCCCAGGCCATGCCTGGGACTGGCTCCCCAGAAGCCAAGAAAAAGCGTCTGGGACGGTGTATACAGGATCCGCAACTGGACAGCGATTTCTTCCTG
>NZ_JNIV01000001.1 GCF_000701405.1 Deinococcus marmoris DSM 12784 | reverse complement strand
AATCACACAGTCATCGACACTCAGCGTTCCGTCCTCCTGCTCGATCTGCCTGACCAACGGCTTTGCCAGTTTCCAGAGCGTACGGGAAAAAGCCTCTTCCTGACGCAAAAAACGAGTGACCTGATCGTGACTGACTTCCCCCAGCAGCAACTGGGCGAGCATGGTGGCACTCGTTTGACCGAACGAGGAGATCAAGAAATCGCTGTACAGTTCCATCATCCGGCGAGTCACCTCCCCAGTTTGCGTCGCCGCAGTGCGAAGCAAGAAATCCTGATGATTTCATGGAGTCTTCAAATCGTAGCGCGTAAGGTCAGATACCCATCCACGAACGGCGTGACGTCAATGCTGACCACGTCGCCTGCGGCCAGCGGACGCTGCGTCGGCAGGCCGTGAACGATGTCGTCATTGACGCTGATAAAGACATTGACCGGCGCGTCGTAGGTCATGCGCGGGGCAGACGTGGCCCCGTACTGCCTGAACACCTGTCCGGCCAGGGCATCAAGTTCGGCGGGCGTCACGCCGGGTTCAATGGCGGCTTTGAGCGTACGGAGCGTCTCGGCCACCACGAATCCTGCACGTTTCATCCCTTCTAACTCGGCCTCGGTGGTAATGGTCATGGTTCATTTTAGGTCCTTGCAACAGGCCGCATGTACGGCTTCAATCTGCTTGAATACCCCATGTTCAACATCCGTTCGGCCCGGCCCAGTGACCAGGGTTCGCTTTACCGCATCTGCCTTGAAACGGCGGACAGCGGCGCAGATGCCACCCAGATTTACCGCGATCCGCTTCTAGTGGGCCACATCTACGCCGCGCCGTATCTGGCTTACGCCCCCGCTTTCGCCTTCGTGCTGGAGGATGAAGGGGGCATGTGCGGTTATGTCATCGGCGCGCTCAACACGCGCGAGTTTGAGGCGACGTTGGAGCGCGAGTGGTGGCCGAACCTGCGCGCCCAGTACGCCGATCCCACCGACATTCCCGCCGCCCAGCGGACCCCGGACGAACGCCTCGCCCGCCTGATTCACCACCCGAATACAGCCCCGCAGAGCGTGGTGGACGTGTACCCCTCGCACCTTCACATTGATCTGCTGCCACGCGGGCAGGGCGGGGGCAACGGACGGCACATGCTGGAACGGCTCTTCATGGCCTTAAAAGAATCGGGTTCCCCCGGAGTGCATCTGGGCGTGGGCGGCAGCAACACGCGCGCCACCGGTTTCTACCGTCACCTGGGCTTTCAGGAACTGGCGCGGGAGGCCAGCGGTTCTCTACTGCTGGGGCTAAAGCTGTAGCACTCCACTTTTAACGCTGCTGATCGCGCACCGCTGCCAGCGTTTCCTCAAACTCGTCCAGAAATTCGTCTTCCAGCAGGCGGTCCCGGATCAATGCGTCCTGCTCGGTGGTGGCCTGTTCACGGGTCCAGCGCACGCGGGCCTGCCGCGCGCCGCTGACATTACCCTTACCCGCGATAAAACGCGCGGCGTGGCGCACCGCCTCGTGCGGATCGTCGGTGGGCGCGGTGACGCTCAGGTTTCGCAGGCCGCCGTGATCGTTGACCAGCGAGGACGTGACCTCTACGCGCATCCCCTTGCGCGCCAGGAACACCTGATCCACGCGCCACATGCTGGTGGCCCGGATCGGCTCGGGAGCGGCGGAACGAACGGGACGACGACGGGCCATGACGCTTAAAGCTCCGGGGCCACGGCCTGCGGGTGCCGCCACTCACGGGCCGCGTCCAGACCCAGCAACACGCGGCCTGCGCCCTCGGCCAGGGCTTCTACCTCCAGTTCGCCGGGAATGACCAGCACCGGGGCGATCCAGGCCACCCGTCGCTCGATGCGGTCCACCAGTTCATCCCAGCGGGCAATGCCGCCCGTGATCACCAGGGCGTCCGGGCGGCCTGTCAGCGCGCCCGTCTGCTCGCCCAGCGCCTTACACACCTGATGCACGAAGGCGGCGGCGGCGGCCTGCACGGCGGGATCGCTGACCATCCGGGCCTCCAGGTCCTTGAGGTTTGAACTGCCCGCCAGCGACAGGAATCCGCCCGCGCCGGACAATTGACGCAGGGCCGCCGCCTCGCCCTCCTCGCGGGCCAGTTTCAGCAACATGCGGGCAGGGAGGGGGCCACTTTGCACCGCGCCCAGCGGGCCACCATCCGTGCCCGTCCCAGTGGTGTCCACCGCACGGCCCTTCTCGAAGGCGGTCACGCTGGTGGTGGCCCCCAGATGCGCCACCACGATGCGGGCGTCCTGCAACCTTTTGCCCACATCGTGAGCGGCGCGGCGGGCCACCACGCGCACGTTCAGGGCGTGAAACTGGGCGTGACGGCGCAGGCCCTTCACTCCGGTTTCACGCGCCTCGGGCAGCAGTTCGTCCACGCTCTGGGGGTCCACCACGAAGGCGGGCACGCCGTATTCCCCGGCCAACGCCAGGGCCAGTGGACCGCCCAGATTGGGCGGATAGTGTGCGCCCTCGCCCTGCACGGCAAATTCAGCCATCTCTGGCGTGACGCGGTAGGTCCCCGCCGCCACCCGCCCGATCAATCCGCCGCGCCCGACGATGGCGTCCGGGGCGGACCAGTCAGCCGTCAGCTTCTGAATCTCTGCCGACAGCACGGGCATGTCCGCCGCCGTGGGCGGGGCGTCCAGCATCAGCTCGGCACGGGTCAGCGCCAACTGCAACTGGCCCGGCAGCGCCGAATTCAGACTCGGATCGATGCTGGCGCAGGCGAGTTTGATCCCGCTGGTTCCTGGATTGATCACGTAGACGATCACAACGCCGCAGAGTAGCAGAGGCCCGGCAAGGAATGTCCCAATCGTGAGCTAGAGATGAGGTTCAGGCATCAGCCCTGACCCCACCTCCAGTTTCAGGTCACGCTGCGGACTTCAGTTGCTCGGTTCGATCAGCCCATAATGCCCGTCCTTGCGACGGTAGACCACGCCGGTCAGGCCAGAAGTCATGTTGGCAAACACGTAGAAGTCGTGTCCCAGCGCTTCCATCTGCACCACGGCGTCCTCTGCGCTCATGGGGCGCAGATCAAAGCGCTTCTGGCGCACGACCTCGGGCTTGAATTCGCCCACATCGTCCATTCCAGCGTTCACGTCCGCCTCGGCAGGACCGGGGGCAGGCGTCGGTGCGGCCTCATGGCGCGCCTTCATGTAGCGGGTCTTGAATTTGCGGAGCTGACGCTCCAGCACGTCGCTGGCCTTGTCGATGGCGGCGTACATGTCGGCGTGGTGTTCCTCGGCGCGGATGATGCCGTGGGGAACGTTGAGCTGCACCTCCACGCGGTTGCGGCGCGTGGAGTCCCGGACATCCCGTACTGTCAGCGTGACCCGCGCGTCGGTGATGGATTCGCTATAGCGGTCCAGTCGCGTGAGCTTTTCCTCGACGTAGTCGCGCATGGCGTCCGTGACGTCGACGTTCCGGCCAGACAGTTTGTAGATATGCACAGCTTTCACCCATCCTTTGCCCGGAAGGGGTGAACAATGGCCTTCCGGTCCTCCTTACTCTAGCCCGCCCCGCCCGGTGTTGTCCGGCGAAGTCTTCATAGCGCCTATACCCACGTTGGGGGTATGGTGGGGGGCGACAGTCGGCCAGACGGTGGGCCAATACCGGACCAGAGGGAAGCTGGGAAACACCCCCGGCACAGTTAAGATCTGACCCGCATGAGGGCGGCTGACCAGACCATTCTGGAGCCGCCCGGCGCAGTATCATTGCCGCATGAAGGCGCAGCGTCCATGAAGGTGGACCGACAGGAGCAGGACGAGGCCCGGCGTGACCGCATCGCCCGCGCGGCCTTCGAGCTGTTCGCCCGCAGCGGTCTGGAGGCCACCAGCGCCCAGGACATCGCCCGCGCGGCCTTCGTGAGCCGCACCAACCTGTACCGCTACTTTCCCAGCAAGGTGCATATGCTGCTGGCCCACTTCGATAAGGCCGTGCAGGCCAGCCGCGACGACGCCCTGGAACGCCTGCACGCCGGGGCCAATCCGCAGCAGGTCTGGGACAAGGTGATGGCCCGCATGGCTGATCTGGGCGTGCGTTACCGCCATCTGGTGGGCGCGGTGGGGCAGGCGGTGCTGGGCGCAGGGCCTCAATCGGGCGACGAACAGCCGAAATCTCCGCTGTCGTTCCCCGCTCGCCTCGCTCCCGTCGATGGCCTCAAGACGGCATTGACGCTGGGCGCGCTGGTAGAACCCGTGCTGCTGGCCATGCAGGCCCAGGGCCGCCTGCGTCCGGATGTGAACGTCGCCACGCTGAGTGCCCTGCTGGTGGACGCCTGTCTGCTGGCCCTGCTGCACGGCGGCCACCGTGATCAGCGCGAGGTGATGCGCGACTGGCAGGACCGGTTCAGTCTGCTGATGTACGGCGCGCTGGCCCCCGGCGCGGTGATTGAGGGCGCGCGGGACTGACGAAGCTTCTGCCTGGAGCAGCACACCGACTGCCTGTGGCCCTGCCTAGTTCCGTGAGAACCAGACCAGAATGAACACCCAGCACACCACGCACAGGCCCACGCTGAGCAGCAGATAGGTCCTGAGCCACGGGCGGGTTTCCACGAACTGCGGCTTGACCACGGCGGCCAGCAGCATAAAAAGGGCGGGCGTGACCAGCAGGGCGGGCAGGGTGATCAGGCTGGGATAGATGAATCCGGCCCACAGCAGCGTGAAGATCAGCAGCGCCCCCGCCGCTGAGAGCAGGCGCAATTGCAGGGCCAGCTCGGGGGGCAGGCGGGCGGGTTTGCGGGACATGACCCAGTGTAACGGCCTGCCACTTCCCGCAGACTGTCAAGCCCCGCACTCTCCCTTCCCATCCGGCAGAGCGCGCTATGCTCCCTCCTGTTTATGTACTTGGTGATTGAAGGCCCCATCGGGGTGGGAAAAACGAGCCTGTCCCGGCGGCTCTCGGCACGCTACGGCGCGGAACTGAATCTGGAAGTGGTGGAGGAAAACCCCTTCCTGGCCCGCTTCTACGAGCAGCCGGACGCCTACGCTTTTCAGGTGCAGGTCTTCTTTTTGCTGTCGCGCTTCAAGCAGCTCTCGGCGCTGGCCCAGCCGGGGCTGTTCAGCGGCAACGTGGTCAGCGACTACCTGTTCGCCAAGGATTTCATCTTCGCGGCCATGAACCTCAAGGACGCCGAATTCGCGCTGTACGAGGACCTGTACTCGCACCTGTCGCCCAGATTGCCCACCCCCGATCTGGTGGTCTACCTGCGCGCCGATACGGATGAACTGCTGCGCCGCATTGCCCGCCGGGGCCGTCCCTTCGAGCAGGACATGCAGGCCGGGTATCTGGCCGAGCTGACGACCCGCTACGACGAGTATTTCCGCACCTATGACCACCCGCTGCTGACCGTGCAGGCCGGGGACATCGACTTCGTGGGCAACGCCGAACACGAGGAACTGATCCTGACCCGCGTCCACGAGGCGCTGACGGCTGGGCAGGCGGCGGACTGATGCGCCGCACACTGATATTTCTGGCACAGAGGAAACGCTGATGTATCTCGCCGTCTCCGGCAACATCGGCAGCGGGAAAAGCACGCTGACGCGGATGCTCTCGGAGCGCTACGGCCTGCGGCCCGTCTATGAACCCTACGCCGACAACCCGTATCTGGAAGATTTCTACCGCGACATGCGGCGCTATTCGTTCCACTCGCAGATCTACTTTCTGTCGCGCCGACTGGAGCAGCATCTGAATCTGGTGACGGGGGCGCGCTACGTCATCCAGGACCGCACCGTGTTCGAGGACGCCAACATCTTTGCCCGCAACCTGTACGAGAGCGGCCAGATGGAGGCGCGCGACTGGGCCACCTACTGCGGGCTGTACGAGGGGATCCTGCCCGCCCTGCGCGTGCCGGACCTGCTGATCCACATCGACGCGGGGCTGCCCACGCTGCGCCGCCGGATTGCCCTGCGCGGGCGCAGTTACGAGCAGGACATCCCCGACGCCTATCTGGCGGGCCTGAACCGCCTGTACGACGCCTGGATCACGGAATTTGACGCCTGCCCGGTGCTGCGCGTGCCGGGGGACGAGCTGGATTTCGTGGCCGATCCGGGGGCATTTGGGCGTGTCTGCGAGCGCGTGCAGGCGCACGGCTTCGGCCTCCCGCTGCTGCGCTGAAGCCGTGCGGGTTCTGAATATTCCCGTCCCGGACGACTTGCAGACCCTCTGGAGAGACTGGCTCGCGCCCCCACGTCAGCCACTCTTTCTGACTGCGGCGGAGGCTGAAGCGTTTGACCTTCCCACCATCCCACGCGCGGAGGTAGAACTGACCCCCGAGGAACGCGACACCAACGCTGTCTGGGGCATCGCAGCAGAAGTGGACCGGGTGGCGTGGCTCACTGCGGCGGACTGGCAGAGTCTCGACTCTCAGAAACAGCGCGAGTTGCTGAGGCTTCAGGTCCGGCACAACCGGGGCAACCTCCCTCGCCGCTGCGATTTTGCCGATCTGCTGCCCGACTTGCCACAGGCCAGATTTCTCTGGACGCCCGAACTCCTGACCGACGCCGTACTGGAGCGTATGGTCGGCGCTGGCAATCCGCCCTGTCAGCGGACGCAAGTGCCGGAAAGTGTCTGGGAGGCTGCCTCTGCCCGCTTGCCCCGTGTGCGTGAACTGGCCGGAACGTTCGCCCCACGCAGCGGCGCAAATTGCTTCGGCGCGGTGATGGGCGCAGCGGGCGTGGCTGGGGCTGAGAACACCTGGATGCAGCGCGAACCTTTCGAGGCGTTTTTACGGGAACGCACCCGTCCTGGCGGCAAAGACGATCAGCCCGGAACGGTCCTGCTGTGGCGCAGCGCCGATGGTCTGGTACAACACGCCGCCGTCACGCTGGGCAGCGGCTGGGCCTTCCAGAAGGCGTCGCAGGTCTGGACCTCGCCGCGCGTGGTGCTGTCTGTGGACGATTTGAAACGCACGGCCCGTCAGCGGGGCCACCGACTGAGCCGCCACACCCTGCTTTAGCGGGTTATTTCCCCCTGCGAGTCAACTGGTACAGCGTGTAGGCGTTGAAAACCGCCAGCACCAGACTGACAATTGCCAGCGGCCAGTTGCTCGTGGTGAAGAAACGGATGGTCAGGATGCCCCAGCCGCACACCAGCGCCGTGACCAGCCAGATACGCCAGGGGGGAGCGCTCATGCTTGAAACCTCATGCGCCTATCCTAGCGTTCAGGACGCGGGACGTGGGTTACCGGCCAACAGTCGGGGGCCGCATTGCTCTGTCTGCCCGATCATTTGCCCAGGCTGGAGGCCAGCGCCTCCCGCACCGCCGCCGCCGCATTCAGGGTGCCGCTGCCGCAGGTACGGTCCGGGGCCGGGTCACAACGCCCGCCGGGAAACGGGGTGGCCGTGCGGGTCAGCAGGGTACGGAGCTGCGTGGGCGTCAGACGGGGGCGCACGCTCATGAGGAGGCTGGCGACTCCGGCCACATGTGGGGCGGCCATGCTGGTGCCGTTCGGGCTGCGCTCGCCTCCCGGCCCACTCAGGCTGCTGACGGGAACGCCGTGTCCAGTCTCCCCTCCTGGCGCGGCGAGGGCGACACTGCGGCCCCAGTTGGCGTAATCGGGGCGCGTGCCCTGTTGCGTGGCGCTGGTGACGGTCAGCACGTTGCGGCAGCCCGCAGGCGAGTAGCCGGAGGCGTCCATACCGTCGTTGGCGGCCCCTACGACGATCAGCGCACCCCTTGCATTCACGGCACTCACCGCGTTCTGAATGCGCGCGTCGCAACTGGTCAGCGGAATGAAGTCCGCGAACAGGCTCAGGTTCAGCACCTTCGCCGGGTTGGGATTGGCGGGCACCCCTGACACCGGGATGCCCGCTGCCCAGCGCAGCCCATCGGCCAGATCCTGCGGATCGATCAGGCCGTCGGTGCCCGCCACCCGCACCTGCACGATGCGTGCCGCCGGATTGATGCCCGCCATCCCCCGCCCGTCGTGCGCGGCGGCGATGATATTGGCCACCACCTCGCCGTGATAGGCGAACTGGCCCACCCCGGAGGCGTCCGTGTCGCGCCCGTTGCCGTCCCCGGCCCGCGCGGAATCACTCACGAAGTCGTAGCCGTTCACCACGCGCCCGGCCAGTTCCGGCGAGGCCACGAATCCGGTGTCCAGCACAGCCACCGTGACGGGCACTGATCTGGGTAGACCGCCCTTCTGCACCACTTCCGGCAGCAGCGCCCACGCCTGCGGCATGCCAATCGTGGTCATGTCCCACTGCCGGGTGAACAGCGGGTCGGCGGGCCGGTAGACGGCGGGCGAAACGGGAACGGGTTTGGGTGTTGTGGGGATGGAAGGAGGCGCACCCGGCAACGGCACCAGCGAAGGCGAGGTCTGCGGACGGGGCGGGGTTGTGGGCGCGATTTCCAGAAGCGGCTGGGGTGATGGTGTCTGCACTGGCGGAGGCTTGACGGCTGGAGGCTTTGGAGCGGGAGGTTTGGGAACGGGTGCCGTCTGCCCCGGCGGCAGCGCAGGAATGTTGCCCGGTGCGGCGGCTTGCCCCCCCACACTCAGCAGGGCGGCGCACAGCAGCGGCAACGTCAGGAGGGACAGCTTCACGCCCACAGTCTGCCGCCTGTGCCTGATGCCCGGCTGAGGGGCGCGGTCTGAACTTGACGCCGACTTGACGCCCTGTCTTTTAGGGTCATGGTGGAGGTCAAATATGAAATACAGATATCTGGCAGTACTCGTCAATAACGCAGGTGCGGTGCATACCGAAGACGGTGTTCAAGTCACCAATTTTCCCAGTATTGCCGCCTTCGCTCAGGCGCTGAAAGCCCCGCCCTCCACACAGCCTATGCTGAGCATTTTTAATGCGCTGGGCGCGGTAGGCTGGCAACTGGTGGGTGTTGACCGTGAGCCAACCGGGGGGTTATACATCTTCAGCCGCCAGTTCTGATCCCCTGAGCGGGAGCAGGGACGCTGGGCGCTAGCATCCGGTCTATGACTTCAAAATCCCCTTCCGAACGCCGCGTGGTGGTCCTCACAGGCGCGTCCAGCGGCATCGGGCTGGCGACGGCGCGTGAACTGGCGGCGCGCGGGCACGCGCTGGTGCTGGCGGCCCGCCGCGAGGATCAACTCGCCGCCCTGGCCCACGGACTCGATCCCAGCGGCGCACGCGTGATCGCCGTGCCCACCGACGTGACCGACGCCGCTTCCCGGCAGGCCCTGATCGACGCCGCCCACGCGCAGTTTGGGCGCATCGACGTGCTGATCAACAACGCCGGGGTCACGGTGGAGCAGGGCTGGTGGTGGGACGATCCCGATCCGCTGCGCGTGATCCGCGTGAATCTGGAATCTCCCATTGAACTGGTGCGGCTGGTGCTGCCGGAGATGCGCTCGCGGGGCAGCGGGCATATCGTCAACATCGGCTCGGTGGCAGGGCGGGCGGCCACCAACGGCATGTACAGCGCCAGCAAATTCGGGATACGCGGCTTCTCGCACGGGCTGCGGCGCGAACTGCTGGGTAGCGGCGTGGACGTCAGCCTGATCTCTCCCGGCTTCGTGAAAAGCGAGATGACCGCCCGCGCCCGCCTGCCCATGCCGGGGCCGGAAGTGGTGGCCCGCGCCGTGGCCGGGGTGCTGGTGCGTCCGCGCCGCGAAGTGACCGTACCGAGGATTTACCGCGCTGTGGCGCTGCTGGACAGCCTGCTGCCGGGGCTGGCGGACCGCATCGTGCGGCGGGTCATCATTGAGCGGCGGTACGGGAGCCGCTGAGTAGAACGTCACGTCCATCCCGTACCACGGCTGCCCTCCGGTGAGCAGGCATCAAAAAGCCCTCTTCAAAGCGAGAGGGCCTTCTGAGAAATCTCTTCAATCCTGAGTGTCGAGCTTCTCTTTCCGTTCTGCCGCCGCCTTCAGCCGCCCCGCCTCACGCGCCGCCTGGGTCAGCAGATACTCGATCTGGGCGTTGACGCTGCGCAGGTCATCGGCGGCCCAGCGTTCCAGCGCCGCGTACAGTTCGGGACTGATCCGCAGGGGGTAGTTCTTCCTGGCCATGCGTGCCTCCTGTTGCCAGATCAGGGGCGCTAGTAGAGGCTTCCGGCGTTCACGATGGGCTGCGTGCCACGCTCGCTGGTCAGGACCACCAGCAGATTGCTGACCATCTGGGCCTTGCGTTCCTCGTCCAGTTCCACGATGTTCTGCTCGGCCAGCTCACGCAGGGCCATCTGCACCATGCCCACCGCGCCCTGCACGATCTGCGCTCTGGCGGCGATGATGGCGCTGGCCTGCTGGCGCTGGAGCATGGCCCCGGCGATTTCCGGCGAGTAGGCCAGATGCGACAGCCGGGCTTCCAGCACCTCCACCCCGGCGTGGCGCAGGCGGGCGGCCAGCTCGCGGCCCAGCGCCTCGGCCACCTCATCGGCATTGCCGCGCAGGCTCATGCCGCTCTCCTCGTAGTTGTCGTACGGGTACTGCGAGGCCAGGTGGCGCAGAGCCGTCTCGGACTGGATGGCGACGAATTCGGCATAGTCCTCGACATCAAAGGTGGCCCGCGCCGAATCCACCACGCGCCACACGATCACGGCGGCGATCTCGATGGGATTGCCCGACAGGTCATTGACCTTCAGGCGCTCGGAGTTGAAGTTGCGAATCCGCAGGGACACGTTCTTGCGAATGGTGAGCGGGTTGGTCCAGTACATGCCGTTGCGCCGCTCGGTGCCCACATAGCGCCCGAACAGGGTCAGCACCTTGGCCTGATTGGGCTGCACGATGAAAAACCCGATCACCGCGAAGAACAGCAGCACGCCCAGCCCCGCACCCAGCAGAAACTGCCCAGCCACCAGCAGCCACACTGCCGCCGCCACCAGCACCAGCCACAGCACAAAGATCGGCACGCCCGGCAAGCCGAAAGCGGCACGTTCCACACTCGCCACGCCATTGCGTGTGGAGATTCCACCTTCCGGTCCAACAACTTCGGGCACTTTATTCAGTTCGCTCATCTCAGCTCCCTCCTCTCAGGGTGATATCACTCTGATACGAGGATGGGGATGGAAAGTTCCTGCGCGGTGAGGCGACGACATGTTGATGACTTTGACGGCCTGCCTGCCCGTCCTGCGGAGCTGCTGTGCGTTCCAGCACCATCCAAGAAGGCTTGATGCGCGGCACAGTCATACGGGGACAGGCTGCACCCATCACCCCCTCTCCATTCAGCACGCCAAATCTCGAACGAGGCAGCAACCGAAGGCCGTCGGGCGCGAAGCGGACGGGCTGCACGCAGCGTCACGGAGCAGGGCATCAGACCTGGAGGCCGCCGCTCACTCCTGCTCGCCACATCCTAGAACTCGTGCCCAGTGCAACGTTAGCTCCCCCTGCCCCCCTGGGGTAGGGGGCTGGGGGGTGGGGCAAATTGCTGAAGCCTCAGCCCTCACTCTCCGGCATCCAGCAGCGCCAGAGAAGGCGGAGCCAGCCCACATCACGTCCCATTCATCCCAGCCCTGTTTACCGTCCGGTCTGTTGCAGCGTCCGCTTCAGCAGCGTGACCTTCACGTCCACACTCTTCTTGTTGCGCCACACCCGCAGGTTGACGGTCTGGCCGGGGCGTTTGGCGGCCACCAGCCGCGTCACGTCAAAGGAATTGGTCACGCGCACGCCGTCCACCGCCACGATGATGTCGCCCAGCGGGGCCAGCAACTGATCGCTGCTGTTGCGCAGGCTGCCGCGCAGGCCCGCGCGGGCGGCGGCGCTTCCGGCAGGCACGTCCATCACCAGCGCGCCTTCCGAGCTGGAGAGGCCCGCGAGCTGGCGCAGGGCCGGGGGCAGGGTGTCCAGATTGACCAGCGTGGCCCCCAGCGTGCCGCGCTGCGGAACCCCGATCTTTTCCAGATCGTCCAGGCTCTGCTTGACCACGTCGCCGGGGATGGCAATGCCGATCACGCCGGGCACAAGGTTGTTGGGCGCGGCGTTGGCATCGGCCACGCCCACCACCAGCCCGCGCGAATCCAGGATCGGGCCACCGCTGTTGCCCTGCTGGATGCTGGCGGTCGTCATCAGGTACTCGCCGATCTCGCCGCCCAGATTGTCGTTGCGCGGCACGCTGTCCGCACTCGCCATGACGCTGAAGATGCCGGTGCTGACAAAGTTGGGAATCTTGAGGGGCGTGCCCATCGCCGTCAGCTTCTGGCCCGGAATCAGGCGGGCGCTGCTGCCGAAGCTCAGGGTTTTGGGCGCAGTCACGCCGGTCACACGCAGAATGGCGATGTCGATGCCGGGATCGACGCCCTCGATCCTGGCCGACACCTTGCGCCCGTTGTACAGCGTGACGCTCAGCGAGTCCTGGAACTCAATGACGTGGTAATTGGTCACGATCAGGTCTTTCTTGTAGAAAAAGCCGGTGCCTGTCTCGATGGGATCGTCGCCAGGCTGCAACTGATCGCGCTGAAGGCGGTTATCGATCCGCACCACCGCTTGCAGGGCGTTCTGCGTGACCTCCACCGTGTTGATCTCATCCGGCGTGACCAGGGCGCGCTGGGCGCTGACCCGGCCCGAGACATACGCGCCTGCCACCGCCGCGCTCAGCAGCAGTGCAATGCCTATAGCGCGGGCGGCGTTCACCCCTCGCCGCCGCCTTTACTCTTGCTTTCGCTCTTGCCGCCGCTCTCGGCCTTGGGCGCAGGCTTGCTCTCGCCGCCGCCACTGGCCTCGGACTTCTCGCGGGGGCGCGAATCGTTGGCGTAAAAGCCGCTGCCCTTGAAGGCAATGCTGGGCCGCGCCAGCACCCGCTTGACCTGCACTCCTGTTTCGGGGTGTGCGGTATAGGCGTCGTCGCGCATGCTCTGGCGCAACTCGTAGATTTCTCCGGTGTCGATGTTCTTGTACAGGTAGGTGGGCATGGGCAGAGGTTCCTTGGGGCAGAGGTGGGCAAGATCGGGGGATCGGGGTTGCGCGCAGGGCATTGCTTCTGGGCGCACAGGCTGGCAGGCCCAGGTTGACGGGCACAGACGTACAGACACAGCCTAGCAAGCGCAGCCGGGGACAAACGGGCGGCTGTCTCACTGCACTGCCTCTTCACCACTCCACTACCTAGCCCACTGCACCCCCAGCGTCATCTGAGCAACACACTCATCAGAGGTAGCCGGGGGTGTTATGATTTGTCCGCAAACCCTTCTCATGCCGGGGGACTTTGCACCAACAGGGCAGCGCAAGGCCCACCCGCACAGTCTGGGTGGGAAACGAGGTGGAGGTCAGCGAGTTTTCTGCGGATGCCTCCAGGTGTGGGCGACACCTACCCGCCGCGTCTGTGATTGAGCAGATGCGGGAAGTCCAGCGATAAACCCCAGCGGCAACGCGGGAATAAGGCCGGACCCGACCCGACAAAATTAAATGGGCATCCCCGTTTTTGAAGAGAAGGCGGGACGGAGTTCTTATGTGCGGAATCGTGGGTTATATCGGCGGGCGTCAGGCCCAGGACGTGTTGATCTCGGGCCTCTCCAAGCTGGAATACCGGGGCTATGACAGCGCCGGCGTGGCGATTGGTGACGGCGCGTGCATTGCCGTGAAGAAGAAGGCGGGCAAGCTGGCCAACCTGGAAGCCGAGTTAGAAGGCCACCCGCTGAGCGGCACGCTGGGCATCGGGCACACGCGCTGGGCCACGCACGGGCTGCCGAACGACACCAACGCGCACCCGCACGCCACCGAGGACGGCAAGATCGTCATCATCCATAACGGCATCATCGAGAATTACCTGAAGCTCAAAGAGGCCCTGATATCGCGCGGCCACGAGTTCAAGAGCGAGACCGACTCTGAGGTGCTGGCCCACCTGATCGAGGAAGCCTACAGCGGCGACCTGTACGAGGCGGTTCGCACGGCGCTGGGACAGGTGCGCGGCGCATACGGCATCGTGGTCACGCATGTCGATCACCGCGAGATCGTGGCAGCCCGCACGGTCAGCCCGCTGGTCATGGGCGTGGGCGAGGGCGAGATGTTCCTGGCCTCCGACGTGCCCGCGCTGCTGGCCTACACCCGCAAGATGGTCTTCCTGCACGACGGCGACATGGTGGTCATGAACGACGACGGCTTCCGCATCACCGATCTGGACGGCAACGAGCAACAGCGCGAGATCGAACACATCGACTGGGACGCCGAGGCCGCCGAGAAGGGCGGGTACGACACCTACATGCTCAAGGAAATCTACGAGCAGCCAGTCGCCCTGACCAACACCCTGATTGGCCGCCTGCACGACGACACCGGTGAAGTCAATCTGGACATCAACCTCGATCCCTCCTCGTTCAAGCGCATCAGCATCATCGCCTGCGGCACCGCCTTTTACGCCGGGCTGGTGGGCGAATACCTGATCGAGCAACTGGCGCGCATTCCGGTGGAGGTGGACGTGGCCAGCGAGTACCGCTACCGCAACCCACTGGTCTCCGAGAACACGCTGGCAATTGTGGTCAGCCAGTCGGGCGAGACGATTGACACGCTGGAGGCGCTACGCGAGGCCAAGAAGCACGGCGCGAAAACGCTGGGCGTGATCAATGCCAAGGGCAGCAGCATGACCCGCGAACTGGACGACACGCTGTACATCCACGCCGGGCCGGAAATCGGCGTCGCCAGCACCAAGGCGTACACCTCGATGGTCAGCGCCTTCGTGATGCTCGCACTCTGGCTGGGCCGGGCGCGCGGCACGTTAAGCGAGGAGCAGGGCGCGGAACTGCTCAAGGCCACCCGCGAGTTGCCCCGTCTGGTAGAGGAAGCGCTGGCCCCCGAGCGCGTGGAGGCGATCAAGGCCGTGGCCGAGAAGTATGCCCACGCCCGCGATTACCTGTTCCTGGGGCGCGGCGTCAACAGCCCCACGGCCTATGAAGGCGCGCTGAAGCTCAAGGAAATCAGCTACATCCACGCCGAGGCGTATGCAGCCGGGGAAATGAAGCACGGCCCGATTGCGCTGATCGATTCCAACCTGCCCGTGGCCGTGATCGCCACCGAGAGCCGCCTGCTGGAAAAGACCATCAGCAACGTGCAGGAAGTGCGCGCCCGTGCCGGGAAGGTGATCCTGTTCCTGAGCGACGGCGACACCGAGAACGCCCGCCACGGCGACGACGTGATCTACGTGCCGCGCGCCCACGAGATGGTCAGCCCGGTGGTCAATGCGGTGGCGATGCAACTGCTGGCCTACTTCACGGCCACGGCGCTGGGCAAGGACGTGGACAAGCCGAGGAACCTGGCGAAAAGCGTGACGGTGGAGTAGTCTGAAAATTTGGTCAGGAAGATAAGGGCGGTGGAGTGGATCCATGCATTTTTGCAGGTCCACTCCACCAGTTTTTTTCAAGGACAGGTCTTTGGACGCGTCATGGACGGCTTCATCAAATGCCCTACACTACCGCGTGAGTTCCCACTCCCCCACCTTCACGCCGCCCCGCCAAGTGAGCTGGCTGATCGCGCTGGTTCCCATCTTACCACCACTTTACTTGGTGGCCCTCGGCGCGCTGGGACACCTGAGAACCCTGCCGCTGACCGCGCGTTACCTGCTGTTCTTCTTCGCCAGTACCCAACTGGTGGCCGCGCTGTTCACCCCGCGCCCGCTGCTGTCGCTGGGGCTGGCAGCGGCCAGAACCCTGCTGATTCTGGCGATGATCGCGGCAGGCGTCTACCTGCGCGACAGCCGCAATCTGAGGCCGCTGCTGTGGGGGCAGCTCATTATCTTCGTCACGGCCTGGGGCTACACGCTGTACACACAGGGCTGGGCGGGCATTCAGGATCGACTGGGCCACCCGTACTACTACGTGGTCTCGCTGGGACTGGTGGCGGTGGTGGCGCTGTGGATCACGGTGTTCTGGCGCGGCGGCGGATGGTGGCGCTGGCCCGCCGGGGGAGCGGCACTCGTCACTTTTCTGGCGGCGGGCAGCCGGGGACCGCTGCTGGCACTGGGGGTGGGCAGCCTGGCCGCACTGGCCTTCGCGGGCCGGGGGCGGCGCTGGTGGGTGCTGCTGCCCGCCGCCCTGGTTCTGGGACTGGCCGCATTGACCAGCTCATTGAATCTTCCTTTCAAACCTGTCGAACGCCTGCTCAATGACCAGACCAGCGGACGCGAGTACGTGTGGCGGGACGCCGCGCAGGGCTGGCGAACCTCGCCGCTGGGCGGCGTCGGGCCGTACCAAGGCGGCCCCTACCTGACCTATCTGTTCAAGGACGGCTGCCAGCTCACGCCCACCCTGGCCCGCAATGGTGTGGCCTGCCCCGATGGCCTGAGCCGCTGGTCCAGCGTGTGGCTGATCGCCCACAACGCCTGGCTGCACTGGCTGCTGGAGACCGGAATCACCGGCACGCTGGGGC
Source organism: Deinococcus marmoris DSM 12784 (assembly GCF_000701405.1). Classification (GTDB taxonomy): domain Bacteria; phylum Deinococcota; class Deinococci; order Deinococcales; family Deinococcaceae; genus Deinococcus; species Deinococcus marmoris. The sequence goes on along the minus strand of NZ_JNIV01000001.1, from coordinate 125,448 downwards.
TGGTGGCGGTGATGGGTTACGCGCTGTGGCGTGCGGCGCTGCTAGGGGACGCACTGACCATCGCCGTCCTGTACGGGTTCACGGCCATGAACGTGGTGGACGTGGTGATCGCGTTGCCCAGCCCGCACTTTGCGGAGTTGTGGTGGGCGGCGGTGGGTCTCAGCCTGTTGCCGCGCGCCGCCCGGGAGCAAGCCCAAGCCAGCGCCATAGCCCAGTGATCACGAGCAGGGCAGCCAGGACAGCTCCACCCGTCTGAAGCGCAGTGGCCGGAGAATCCGTGAGGACCGCCACCTGAGGGAAATAGAGAAAAGCGCAGCCTGACCCTATTCCAGCGGTGCCAGCTTCAGCCTTGCCAGCCGACACGCCCTTCAGGCAATCGACCTGCACGGTCAATGACTGGGCTTTTTTCTTCCCCACCAGCGAGACAGCGGGCGACACAGAGCGGTTTTTAGCCCCGTTTTGCACAGCCAGCACCTCATTCCCGACACGTGTGGTCACGCTGAAAGATTGTGACCCGTAGACCAGCATGCTGGCGTTCAGCACCTCACCACTCGTCCATGACAACTTGAACGATTGGTCGGTCAGCCGCCGCACGAAACTGGTGCCATCGAAAAACAGTGGACCAGTACCCGTAATCTTCAGCGGACTGGCGGGCGCGTTCAGCCACCAGCGTTCCACCCCCAACCCTGCATCCTGACGGGCTGTGATGTTCCCGGACGGAAGCTGGCCCAGCCGGGTCCAGTACTGGCTGATCGGCGCGGCGCAGGGCTGGCCCTGACAGCGGTAGTCCAGCGTGAAGCGGTGCGCCCCGGCGGAGACGAAAGCCCCGGCCACGACATTGGGGATGAACTGCCCCGCCGGAAAGGTGGTCTGATCCAGCACACGCCCGTCGAGCTTCAATATCCCGGTCACATCGCTGGGCGGGGAATAGAGCTGATATTCCAACTGGACGAACTGTTCGCCCTGGGCGATGAAGTCAACGGCACTGAAGGGCGCGGTGGGTCTGCGGTAGAAATTCACCCCATCGAATTGGGGTGCCGAAAGACCTGTCAGGGTCACGTTCGGTGGCACCGCCGTTCTCAGGTCAGACGACTGGAAGGCTGGCTTTTCAGGCACGAACGGGTGCGGCGGGCCACTGTCGGCGTAGCCTTTCCCAGCGCTCGGTGTTCAGGCTCACGTCCCCCGGCAGGGTTACCCCCGCCTCGGCGCGCGTTCCCTCCCGCACATCGGGCCTGCGCTGCCGCGCCAGCTCATAGACACTTTTGCGCTCGGTGACGATGTGCAGCACTTCATCCTCAACTTCTGGGGAATGACGCACTGCCAGCGCGATCATCGGCGCGATGATGTCCACGTAATCCTGCCCGGTAAACACGTCGCTGTAGGCCACCGGATACTGGAATTCGCGTGGGCGAAAGCTGGTGCGCAGGATTAGATGGCGTTGTGCGGCGCGGGCGGCTTCCTCGGCCACCAGCTTACTCAGGGCATAGAAGTTAACCACTGGGCCGGGAGTGTCGTCCTCGTGGTAATTCCCGGTTTCGCCGCTGAACACATAATCGGTGCTGATCTGCACCAGTTTTGCGCCCACGCTGTTGGCCGCCCGGACCATGTTGCGGGTGCCCTCCACGTTCACCGCCCAGCACTGGTCCCGGTTGCGCTCTGCGCCGCCCACGTCGGTGTAGGCCGCCGCGTGAACGATGATATCGGGACGCTCACGGCGCACCACGTCCATGACCTGCGCGGCGTCGGTGATGTCCAGTTCTGCCGAGGCGGGGGCCACGGTCTCGGTTCCCAGCCCAGGAAGCAGGGCGCGAAGCTCGGTGCCCAGTCGCCCTCCGCCCCCGGTCAGGAGAACCCTCACCCCATATCCTCGGCCCACAGATCGGCCCCGAAGTGGTCCCAGGGCAGGCGGCCCTCATTGGGATTGGCCAGATTGAACTGTGCGTCCATGGTGTACAGCAATGTCGCGCCGTCTGCCCCTGCCTGATAGCCGTGGGCCACACCGCTGGGAATATGCACCAGCATGGGCTGCTCGCCACTGAAGACCAGTTTCCGCTGAACGCCCGTGGTGGAACTGTCCGCCCGGCAGTCCACCAGCCAGATCACCAGTTGGCCGCTCAGCACGCACCAGATCTCGTTCTGCTCGCCCCTGACGTGAATATGAAAGGCGTTGATCCGCCCAGCGGCGGCCCACGACACGCTGATCTGGCGCGGCGTCAGCATACCGGGCAACCCCTGCACGCCGGAATCATCCAGGCGCAGGTATTCCATGAACGCCCCATTCTCGCTGCGGTTTTTCTTCAGGGCCTGAACCCAAACGCCGTCGATCTGCGGCGCAGCCGGGTAGGTCTCGAAGGTCAGGGCATTCAGGACAGACGGGGCCAGCGGGACGGTCAGTGCGGGGCGGTTGGGTAAGGAGGTCATGCGTGGCTCCGTCTTTCGTGAACGATTTTGAGAAGGTACTGCCCGTAGCGGTTCTTGGCCAGTTTGCCTGCCTGCTCCAGCAGCACCTCGGTGCTGATCCAGCCGGACCTCCAGGCGATTTCCTCGGGCGATGCCACTTTCAGGCCCTGGCGGTGTTCGATGGTCTGAATGAAGCTACTGGCCTCCAGCATGCTCTCGTGCGTGCCCGTATCCAGCCAGGCAAAGCCCCGGCGCATGGTCTGAACGTCCAGCCGTCCAGCTTTCAGATAATGCACGTTCACGTCGGTAATTTCCAACTCGCCACGCGGCGACGGTTTGATGCTTTTGACCACTTCCACGATGTCCTGATCATAGAAATACAGACCCGTCACCGCAAAGTCCGATTTGGGCTGCGTGGGCTTTTCCTCGATAGACAGCGCGCGGCCTGTTTCATCGAAATCCACCACGCCGTAGCGCTCCGGGTCACTGACCTGATAGGCGAACACCGTTGCTCCCTCGGTCTTCTGGCTGGCCGCCTCCATCAGATCCGAGAGGTCATTGCCATAGAAGATGTTGTCGCCCAGAATCAGCGCGCTGTCATGGCCCCGCACAAAGTCTTCCCCGATCAGGAATGCCTGGGCAAGCCCGCCGGGTTCAGGCTGCACGGCATACTCCAGGCTCAGCCCCCACTGCGAGCCATCGCCCAGCAACTGTTTAAAGCGTGGGGTGTCCTCAGGCGTGGAAATAATCAGAATTTCGCGGATGCCGCCCAGCATCAGGGTGGTCAGCGGGTAATAGATCATCGGCTTGTCGTAGATGGGCAGCAGTTGCTTGCTGACTGCTAGCGTCGCCGGATACAGGCGCGTGCCACTGCCCCCGGCCAGAATGATCCCTCGACGACTGGAGGTAGGAACAGTCACGATGGTGTTCCAGCCAGTCGCTCGGCGTATTGCTTCTCGTAGTACTCGCGGAACTCGCCGCTGCGGATCGGCTCCCACCACGCCTGATTCTCGGCATACCACCTCGCCGCCTCGGCCACCGCTTCCTTCGGGTCATACTTCGGTTGCCAGCCCAGGCTCTTCAGTTTATCCACGTTCATGCTGTAGCGGCGGTCATGGCCGGGCCGGTCGGTGACATGACGGACCAGCGAATGATCTTTGCCCAGCGTGTCCAGCACGATGTCCACCATTTCCAGATTGGTCATCTCGCGCCCGGTGCCGACGTTGTAGACCTCACCGATCTGGCCGCGCAGCAGCACGGCTTCGATGCCGGTGCAGTGGTCATAGACATGGGCGTAGTCACGCATCTGCAACCCGTCGCCATAAACCGGAATGGCCTCGCCCAGAATGGCGTTGGTGGAGAACAGCGGCACGGCTTTTTCTGGGTACTGGTATGGCCCCACGTTATTGGCCCCGCGCGTGATGGTCACGGGCAGGCCATAGGTAATGGCATACGCCTGGACCAGTTGATCGGCAGCAGCCTTGCTGGCGGCGTAGGGGCTACGCGGGGCGAGTTCATCGGTTTCCACACTCTGATGATCGTCACGGATGTGGCCGTAGACCTCGTCGGTGCTGATGTGGTGCAGGCGGATACCCAGTTCGCGGGCCACTTCGAGCAGGACGTGGGTGCCGCGCACGTTGGTATCCGTAAACACCAGCGGTCCCAGAATGGACTGGTCCACATGGGTCTCGGCGGCAAAGTTGACGATCAGGTCCACGCCCTCAGCTTGGCAGGTGGTTCGCACCAGTTCCTGATCGCCGATGTCGCCCACCACCAGTTTCAGGCGGGAATCGTCCCACAGGTCCGCCAGATTTTCCTTGCGGCCCGCATAAGTCAGCTTGTCGTAAACCACCACGCGGCTCTGGGGATGCTGCGCCAGCCAGTAGCGCACGAAGTTGCTGCCGATGAAGCCGCAACCTCCGGTCACGAGTAAAGTCATTTTATCATTCATTTCTTCTCCTTCTGATCCCAATGATAGCTATGCATGCTTAGTTTCTTTTTCAATCTTATGGGTAACAAGCGGTGGCGCTTGCCCAGTTGAAAGGCACTGAACTTGGCCGCTGCTTCCGCGATCACCAGCGGGATGAGATCAGCCCGCCGATGCCGCACCACGTAGCGCAGTTGCTCACGCACAAAGCGCAGGCCCTCGCCCCCCACCTTTGCCCCGGCCAGTTCTGGCCCCGCCCCCGCAAAAAAGGCCCCGACATCGAAATTGCGGCGGAATTGCTGGGCCAGGGTGTAATCGTGCGAGTGAATCACCTGTGCCCCCGCCACATATTCAATGGCGTGGCCTGCCCGTAGCAGCTTGGCCGCCAGTGTCATGTCCTCGTTCATGATGATGTGTTCCGGGAAACCGCCCACTTCCCAGAACACGTCGGCGCGCACCGCCGAGCAGACGTTGGAAAAGAAGAATGCCTTGACCCCCAGTTCGGGAATATCGGCCTCGGTGCGTCGCCTGCTGTGGCCCGGATAGTTGAAGTAGCGCGAGAACTGTTCCAGCAACGATGCTTCTGGCCGGGGCAATTGGCGGGCAAAAGTTGCCACGGCCTGACCGGACACGATAGGCGCGGTCAGTTCTTCCAGCCAGCGGTCATTGGCGGGAATGGCGTCCTGGGTCATGAAGATTAAAATTTCAGCGCCCTGTTCGGTGGCGAGGCGTGCTCCAAGGTTGCGGGTGCCACCGTGATCGAAGGTGTTGCGATCAATTTCTCTTACGCCAAAACCACATGCCTGCCACATCTCAGGGCTACCATCCTGGGACGCAGAATCAAGAATGAAAACCCGTTGAGAAGTTATATGCCGCTGCCTGAAACTGGATGCCAACTTAAAAACGTGATGAGACGCATTTAGAGCTGGGACAATCACTGCCAACGCAGGAGAGGTCATATTAACCCTATCCAAGCCAGATTGCGGAGCGTACCAACCTTAAAAAACCGTTCTCGCATAATGGTTTGACGTCGCTGCCAGTAAGTCATCTCTGGAAGCTGTGCGTAGCATTTGGCTTGGGTCGCGTGAGGCGATGTTGGAAAATTCTTAGCGAAAACCGTCGCCTGTGCGGCAGTCAAATTCAGACTTGTCTGCATTTCCCCGAAAGTGCTTAACTTTGAAGCGATGTACCGAGTGTCAAAACGTTTTGCGCCTACCGCATTTTCGCTGTGCTGGCGATATAAAACGGTTGCCTCAGGAATCCAGATAATTTTTCCAAAAGAGCAAGCGACTAAGGCAAGCCACCAATCATGCATGATGGCCTCTGTGGGAATGGGCAAAGATTTATTGAGTAGCGAGCGGTTAACAAGCATAGAACATCCAGTAACTATATTTTGCGTTAAAATCAGATTGAATTGGTCTCCCCATTTAGGATTGAGATGTTGATAGCTCCAAAACGATCTGTCCATTAGTTTTCCGTGATTGTCTATGACAGCTAAGTCACTATGAACCAGTAAAGGCATGTCGCTACCATATACACTTTCGTAAAAAAGCATTGCCTCCATAAGACGCTCGATCTTATCTGGAAGCCAAATATCATCTTGATCAGAACAGAGTACATAATCTGCTCCAGAGTTTTCTAGCAGAAACGAGAAGTTTTGACTCGCTCCGCCGAGAGAATGATGTGAAATCACTTTAAATCTCGTCTCTGCAAGCATGTATCTCTGGAGTATTGCTTCAGTGGCATCACTTGATCCATCGTCATGACAAAGAATATTACAAGCGACGGTTTGGTCTAGTAAACTCCGAATCTGTTGGTTTAAATATCTCTCTCCATTATAAGTTGCCAGCACGATATCAATTTTTTCAGGTATCTCTATCATTTTTTACACCGCCTGTAATTGAGAATTTATCGATAAAAAACGTTAAAAGTGTTAGGATAGCAAGCTGTGGAACTAAGATATTAAAAACCGCCATCGCGGGCCATGCAACTAGAAAACCATAAAAGCCGCACCATAATGCATTTTTAGGACGCCGCAAAGTATTTTTTAAGATATAAAAGTATAAATATGCAAATAATATCAACCCCAAGATGCCCTGGTATGTGATAAACTGGAGGAAAGAATTATCTATTAAAAAACTGGCGATATTATTTCCAGCTTCTGCTTGATACCTGCCATCTCCAAACAAAATAACTAAAACTTCGCCATTAGAAATTTTTTGCCAAATATCAGACCATATCTCTTGTCTTATATCTAGTGAGGCAGAGTTTGATAAGTTTATACTACTTTTTTGAATTATATCTCCAGAAAGAGAAATTAAGAGGCCTAATGCCAAAGATAAGAGTGGTAATATTAAAAGTACCTTCCTTTTTTTAAATTTAAGATATGCTATAGAAGATAGCACAGTGATGATTGCTCCAATATAGACATTTCTAGTTAGAGTACTATAAGCACTTATCAACAATATGCTAAAAATTATTATAGATAAAATATTTTTATAATTTGAGAATCTAAAATCTATTTTTTGGATTACTATTCCTAAACAAAATATTATAAATATCCCAAAATCAACAGCATTGGTAAATAGACTATATCCTCTAACTTGATATCTACCATCGTCCCAAAAAAGCCAACTGAGAACCTTAAATTGACCGTTTGCACTCTCCAAAGGTAAAATTGAGTTGGCGGTAAAATGTTGAGCTATGGCTAGGCCAGCTAATGGGATAGCTATGTAGACAAATGTTTTTTCTAAATTCTTGTCTAAATCAAATCTTTGAATAAAAGTTAATATGTAAAGAAGGAAAAGATAGAAATACATCAGACTCCCCTGAAGGGAGTAGGCTAGATCGTGTTTTACGGAATTGACAAAAAACGTTAGAAATGCGTATGCAATGAATATAATCAAGGCTCTCTTCAAACCTATATCGGTAGCATCTATCCTAGAAGAAAGCAAAAGTAAAATTAAAAGATTAATAAGTAAAATTAAACGGGCAAAAAGATTTATGTTATAAATATAGTCGCCAAATATAAAAATATTGAGCTGGGGTACAAGTCCAGTTATTAGTAAAATAGAAAGCATAACTATACTCATATAAAAAATAATCTTCCTTAAATAAGATCCGCGAAAAGATCTGGAAGTAGAAAAATAGTTATCCATTGGTCTTGTCTCTTAGGGTAATTTTTAAGAATTTCTCCAAAGCTACAGTCCAATTGAACTGTTTTACAAATTCACTTCCAGTTCTGGCCAATTTAAGACGTAGATGATCGTCATCTAAAAGCTTGGAAATATTTGATGCCATACCTTGCCAGTCACCAGGCTGCGATAGAAGTGCATATTGACCACTTTTCGAGAAATCTTCATGACCTGGAATATCAGTGATAGCAAGAGCGCAGCCGCATAGCATAGCCTCTGAGGGGGCAAGGCCCCATCCCTCTGAGTAACTTCCCGAAACAAAAATTGCAGATTCGTTATAGAGCCGTCTCAAGACTTCCTGCGAGGGAAGGTAAAAGTATGTCATCCATTCTGGTATTCTTCCCTTTACTTCGTAGGCTCCGAAAGCACAAAATCTTGTATCTGGGTGACTTACTCTCACTATTTCACAAGATTTTATAACATCTTCGAAACCTTTCAAAGTTGATTCGTGAAACATTGTTAGTACAGTATACTTAAAGCGCATCTCTGGCGTAATGCTGATATAGAAGATATTTAAATCAATTGAATTCGGTAGATACTCACAATCTGCTCCAGAATCGGCAACAATACCTTTTAGCCATTTAGAAACGGCTACATTTTTTAGCCCTGATCTATAGGTTGCAAGTAATTCCTCTTCTGAAGCACTCCAGCTTTCATAACCTTGAATCAAATATAGGCCCTCAGCATCATGAAGTTCCGTGAGCGACTTAGTGATTGCCGCCGTGTCCCACGCTGTCGCAATGTAACAACTTGATGTAATGCCACTTTCAAGTAAAATTTTATCTTCATCCATCTCAACAAATTTAATCCCATCCGCCACCGGGAACCAGGGTAAAACTTCCTTTAATACAATTCGGTTATATGCAAGAAGAAGATTTATTTTAATTCTCCTGAATACTACTTTGCGCTTTGTTCTTACATGTATGATTGCGATCTTATAACCAAGGTCACTTAGCCTTTTAGAGTACTCATAGACAATTTTATAACCTCCAATAGGCCGTAAAGATATTTGCGGAAGTATGAAAATATAATCAAACATAATTTTTATCTCCTTTAAGTAATTTATAAACAATAAATATTAGAATAGCACTTTCTCCTGATATGAGGCCCAATACTGGTGCATAATAGCCAATTAACTTTGGAGCCAAAAAGTAAATTAACATGGCAAGACAGGTTCCAAATAAAACAGCATTACTATACTCTTTCTGTCTTCCAGAAGTTGTCATATAAATCACGCCTATAAAAGTATTTATGGCGGAAGCAAATATAAATATAGCAAGAAGACTCAAGGCATCCGAGAATTTCACATATACTTGACCGAATAGAAGTTTAACTATGAGTGGACTGGCAATTGCCAAAGCAATGCAAACTAGCAAAAAAAATGGCAGAAAGATTGCGGCATATTTCTTGATTACCTGCACGCCCTCAGCATGTGAACGAGACATTGCCAGTGCAGCTTGAGGATATACGGCCTGGTTGACAGCACCGTTGATGCTCGCCACCGCTTTAGCCAAGCGATCCATAACAGCATATCCCCCCACAACAGCCTGACTCTGATAGAGTCCAAGTGCTACAAGACCCATTTGGGTGAAGAAAATACTATAAAACGTAGGGGTAAAGAAGTGCCAGCCATTCTGGGCCTCTTCTTTTACAATTGAGAATTTTGGGATCTCGTAGCGCCACATCAATTTTTTTGAGAAATAGTATAAACAGTATATTGCTCCAACCAGTTGGGGTAATATGTTAATCCACAGTGCCGCACTCAAACTCCTTGGACCAGAAACTAATAAAAATAATAATATAACTGAACCAACACGGCTCGCAACAAGAATTAATGTAAATTGGGGCATACGTTCAATACCCTGAAAGAACCAAGGGAAGTTGAGTGAACCTAGCAGCGCCATTGTCAATACTGAAAGCAAGCTCAATAACTCTACTTGACCACTCGGCAGTGCAAAAATAAGGTAGAAGATACCGATACATGATGCTAGGCACGCAATCAGAAGCCGCAACGAGAGCGACGCATTAATCAGTTTTCCCAGATAGATATAATCGTCCCTATGAACAGAAACCCTCTGCGTGCCAGTGGTGATGTAACCGTAATCAGCGATAACTGTAACGATGATCGATATAGCTTGAACAAGTGAGAAAATACCAAGAACTTCGATGCCAAGGGTTCGGGCCAAATAGGGAAATGAGATCAGTGGAAGTATAAAACCCGAAGCTTGCAAACCGAGGAGGAGGAGAAAATTTTTAAGTATCTTGGGTTGCTGCATATTTCAATACGCGCCCTTACCCTTAACCACAACCCGCACCGTCTGAATCAGCACCACCAGATCAAGCCAGGGGGACCAGTTAGTCACGTAAAACTGGTCCATCGCCACGCGCTCATCGTAACTGGTGTCGCTGCGTCCATTGGCCTGCCAGTAGCCGGTCATGCCAGGACGAACCTGATGGTAGATGGCATAGGTGTCGCCGTACTTCTCGATCTCGGCCTGCACGATCGGGCGCGGCCCCACCAGACTCATCTCGCCGCGCAGCACGTTCAGCAACTGCGGCAGCTCGTCCAGACTGGTGCGGCGCAGGAATGCCCCCACCCGCGTGACCCGTGGGTCGTCCTTGAGCTTGTGGGTGGCCGCAAACTCGGCCTTCAGCGCCGGATCGGCGTCCAGCACCTCCTGCAATTTGGCTTCCGCGTCACGGTGCATACTGCGGAACTTCAGACAGCCGAAGGGCTGGCCGTCGCAGCCCAGGCGGCGGGCGCTGTACACGGCGGGGCCAGGACTGTCCAGCCGGATCGCCAGGGCGATCAGCAGCAAAATGGGCGAGATCAGCACGCTGCCCAAGCCAGCGCCCAGCAGATCGAAGCCGCGCTTGGTCAGGCGGGCGCGGGCGCTGCGCAGGTTGTTGCGAATTTCCAGGCTGACGATGGTACCGATGTTATGCGGTTGCAACGCTTGATTGGGCACGCCCAGCAGATCGGGGATCACCCAGGTCAATGGAAAGGCGCTGTAAATGCTGTTCACCAGCCAACGCTGGGTGTCGGCGCGCGCGCCGGGAATGGAGATCAGCGCCTGCTCCGTGCGCGGCTCGGTCAAGGCCTGTTCGATGGGACCCACCACCGGGATGCCCTGAATGGTCTGACCGTGTAGAGCCGGATTGTCGTCGTAGGCGTACAGCGGATTCAGGCCATAGGACGGGTTCTGAATCAGGTGGTCAATTGCCATCTCGGCAGTGATGCCCGCACCGATCACGCTGATGGGACGTCCGTACATCTTCCAGCGGATCAACAGGCTACGCAGGGCGTAACGCACCGGCAGCGACACCAGCATCAGTCCCAGCCACATCAGCAGCACACCCGGCGCGACGGCGGAAAAATATTGCAGGGTCAGCGCGGCGGCCAATTGCAGGCCCGCCGTTTGCAGGGTGCCCACCACATGCAGGCGCAGCTCGGTCTGCGGGGAGCGGCCATAACCGGGATACAACCCCTGGTACGCCCGCCAGACCAGCCAGATTCCCCCCCACACCACGATGTTCAGTGGGGCCATCGTCTGCCAGCCCGTGAGGTGCAGAATCAGCGGCGTCAGGCTGGCGACCAGCAGCAGGCTCACGATGTCGCCTATGACCAGTGTCAGGCCCTGCGGAACACTGGAAAAGACCTTGACGCGTTGGCGCTCCGCAGACCGGACAGCAGGGGGAGTGGGGGAAAGAATGCCCACAGACACTAGTCCTTTAACCTAGGAGCGTAGTCGTAACCATAGCTGCGGTTTTCCGAGGTGGCCACAACCTTGTTCAGCACGAAGCCCAGGATGTCCAGATTACCACCCTGGGCGCGGCGCAGGCTCTGCTTGACCGCCTGCAAACTGGTCTTGCCTTCCTCGACCACCAGCAGGACGTGATCGACCTGTCCGCCCAGCACCAGGGCGTCCGCTAGGGCCAGCAGCGGGGGGCTGTCGATCAGGATCAGATCGTAGCCCTTGCCCCACTCGGCCAACCGTGCGCCCAGGTCGGCGCGGTTGAGCTGGCCCAAACTGTCTTGCAGTCCCGGCCCGGCAGGGAGCAGATGCAGATTGGCTTCCGCTTCCATGACCTGAACGTTGCCAGGATCGAGCAGGGCCTCCTGTAAGGTCCGTGCGCCGCCCTCACCTACCAGTTGGGTCCACTGGTGATCATGCTGGTATTTGTCCCAGACAGCCTGCTGAGTCCCCCGGCGCATGTCCGCATCGATGATCAGAACGCGCTTACCACTGGTGGCTAGCCCATCAGCCAGGGTGGCGATCAGACTGCTCTTGCCCTCGCCGGGCACCGTCGAGGTGACCATGACACTCTGGCCGGACCTCTCCCCGATACGGGTCAGCAGGTTGACCCGCAAAAAGCCCACTGCCTCATACAATCCGGCCTCACGCGCCGCACGGACGATGCCGCTGAACACGATGTCGCGCCGGCGCAGTCGGGGAATGCTCCCCAGGGTAGGCAGGCCAAACATCAGCAGGTCATCCTCACTGCGGGCGGTGCGGTCCGTGACCGTGCGCAGGGCCGCGACTCCCGCTCCCAGCAACAGGGTCAACAGCCCGGCCAGTACCGCGTTGCGGGTAGGTTTGGGGGCCACCCTGTCAAGCGGAACCACCGCCGGGGCCACCAAGTCCAGAAATCCGGCGGCCCCCTGCGCCTGGATGCCCGCCTGAGCCAAACTGCGCTGGGCGCTTGCGCGGGCAGCTACCAGGGTCTGACGCTCCAGTTGCGGCAAGCCGTCCTGAGCCAGTTGCCGATCAATTTCGCCGAGCTGGGCACGCAGGCCCCGCTCGGCCCGCTCGACACTGGACAGGGCACGGCCACGGTCCCAGTCGAGCAGTGCCTGGGCACTCAGATCGGTCAGGATGGTAGCGGCCTGTGGGGTGGGGGCCTGGGCCGTAACCGTGTAGATGCCGTTGCCGCCCGGATCCAGCCGGGACTGCAATTCCACCGTCTTTAGATCGCGCTTCTGCAACTGTTCTTGCAGGTCAGCGGCCAGTTCTGCGCGAACTTCTGGAGCAACCGACGCTTCCACTCCAATGCGTCGGATAATCTCGCCCAGCACGATGGGCCCCTGCAAGGCCTCCTGTAAGGCCCCTTGCGGCAGCGGCGACGCAGTCACCAGCAAGTCGCCCAGCCCGCCAGTATTGGCGCTGCCCACCGTCACCAGACTCGACGAAGCCTCGTAGACGTCTGGCTGTGTCCGCGACCACAGGTACACGCCTGCCGTCACCAGCGCCGTGGCCCCCAGAATCCATGGCAGGCGCTTTCGGACGCCCTGCCACAGCGCCCCCAGTTCGATTTCGTTGTCCGGCTCTGGAGACGTTGCCGCTGGAGGGCGCGATCTGGGCGGCAGCTCAGATGGAAGGAGACTCACCTGGAGCGCTCCAGATTCGGCTGAATCTCAACCAAACAGATCAATTGCACTGCGCTGTGTAGATCGGTCCTGTAGGCATTGGTGCCGTGTGAATCCGTGCTGTATACATCGGCCACCCGGCGGAAAATGCACTGTCTCTGCCTTCCGGTAGGGTGTATAGCGCAGCCTGGTGGCGTCACAGGCAACGCCTGAAGCGGGCCGTGCCACGTCGCCTCAACCCTGATTCGGGGGGGACGGCGAGGCAGAATGTAACGAAGGAAAGCGGGACGGCGCTTTGAGCGCTCAAAATTATCATGACTGTTTTTGGCATAAGTCTTTGCATAAAGAAGCTCCACACGTCCGGGGCGGGCGTCAGCATATCTTACGACTTCAAATTGAAAGAGCTAGGTAAGGTTTTCCTCGTCGGGGTCAGAACGGATGGGCGGTCAGTTTCTACTCCAGAGTGGCCGGTCCCCCCAGATGGATTCCGATTGGCCGCAGAGAACGGGAAATCAAACCACGCAGACAAGCGCACAGCGCTCAACGGCGACGTCCCAGGAGGATGGATCTACGGGGATAAATACAGTTCCGCCCCGCCATGACCTTGCCAGACTGACAGGACGAACAAACCTGAGCCGCCCACCCTTCGCAGGACCGGGGGCGGAGAACCGTCCATTCTCCGCCCCAGTCCCATACCCCGCGCTATTGCAGGCTTTTCACGTAAGCGTGGATGGCCTCCACCTGCTCGTCGGTGGCCGTTTCGCCGCCAAAGCCCGACTCGGCGAAGCGCGGCATCACCGGGGCCAGGACGCGGCCCCCCGGAGCCTTGCCGTTCAGCACCGCCCCGTTAAAGTCGGCAGCACTCCACGCGGCGCTTTGCAGCAGGGCCGGGCCGATGCCGCCCACCGCCCCCGCACCGTGGCAGCCCACGCAACTGCTGGCGTACAGCGACTCGCCGTTGACCGGGGCGCTGGCCACCGCCGCCGTCATCTCGCCCGCGCCCGCGCCGCCGGACATGCCCATTCCGGCAAAATAGGAGGTGAAGGCGATCACCCCCGCCAGCACCACGAACACCACGGCGGCAGTGATCTCGCGGCCTGAAAATCCGCGCTCGTGTCCAGTTTCATCGCTCATCAGTACAGCCTCCAGCCGGGGACAAGTTCGGCGTTGGCAAACAGGCGGGCCAGCACCGGACCGTACATCAGCAGCACCAGCAGCAGCGCCACACCCCACAGCGCCAGCAACGGCTCGGTGTAGCGCACCAGGGCGCTCGCTCCGGCCAGCTTGGTTCCGGCGGGGCTGATCACCTCGCTGTAGGGAATCGGGGAGCTGACCTCGCCGTCGTCCACGCGCTTGGAGAGCAACATGCGGAACAGCACGTAGAAATACAGCACGGCGCTGACCAGCAGGATCACGCCGCTGATGGCGGTCAGCAGTTGCGGAATGGCTATGGGCATATCGCGGTAGACGCTCTGGGCCGTGGCGCTGACTAGGGCGCGGCGCGGCACGCCGTACAGGCCCTGCCAGTGCATCCCCAGCGCAAAGACCATCATACCCACGAACCACGTCCAGACCGCCGCCGAGGCGAGGCGGACACTGGGCATCCGCTTGCCGGTCAGGTGCGGAATGAGCCACAACGAGATGCCCATGAAGGTCAGCGTGGTGGCCGTGCCCACGGTGATGTGGAAGTGGCCGGGAATCCAGGCCGTGTTGTGGATGACGGGCGCAAATGTGGAACTGGCATTCACGATGCCCCCTGCCCCGCCCAGGATGAACGAGACCATCGCCAGCACCGGGGCGCTGAAGGTGGGCCTGCCCCACGGCAGCTTGAGCATCCAGCCGAACAGGCCACGCCCGCCCCGCGCCCGCGCCGCGTCTTCCAGCGAGGCGGCCACACTGAAGGCGGTGAGCAGGCTGGGAATGGCGATCAGGAAGGTCAGGAACATGTGCATGGTCTTCCAGGTGACCGAGATGTTGGGGTCCGCGTACTGGTGGTGCAGGCCCACCGGGGTGGAATTCAGCAGGAACATCACGAAGGTCAGCCGGACCAGCGGTTCAGAGACGATGCGGCCCCCGGCGTGGTTGGGCAGGAAGGCGTACCACGCGATGTAAGCGGGCAGCACCCAGAAATAAACGATGGCGTGCCCGGTCCACCAGAAGAGTGTTTTGGAGATCAGCGGGTCCACCCCGGCCACCCAGCCCAGCGACCAGGGAATCAGCAAAAAGACCACCTCGGTCACGATGCCCAGCGCGGCCACCGCCCACATCATCCAGGTGGCGACGGACATGAAGGCCACCAGCGGGGTCACGCTGCCCGGATTGGCACGTTTCCAGCGCATCCACATATTGACTACCTGCCCCACCACCAGCAGGCTCGATCCCACCATGACCGCTGCGCCGATATAGAACACCGGGCTGCCTTCCATCGGCGGGTAAAAGGTGTAGAGCAGTGTGGCGTCGTTGGTCAGCAGCGGCACGGCGGCGGTCAGCAGCCCGGCGGTCATCAGGACATACGTGAACCACGCGAACTTCATGTTGATTTTCATGCCCAGATCACGCGCGGGCAGGTACAGCAGGAAGCCGCTGATAAAGAACTGCGTGAACACCAGCGCGTTGAGAACGCCGTGCAGGCTCAGCCCCTGGTAATACGATTTGAGCAGTGCCTTGAGAATGGGGTTGTCGTAGACGTTGATGCCGCCGTAATTCAGCGCCTGGAGCGGCCCCATCAGCGTGCCGACCAGCAGCGCCAGGAACGCGGTGACGAGGTAATACTGCGTGACTTTCTTGAGGCTGGCCAGATACGCCGCGTCCGCGATCACGGGCGCTTGGCGGGCCGAGTGGGACGACGATGCGGGCTGTGGGGCCTGTGCTGACTTTGGCTGTGGTGCCGGGGAGAAGCCGGGTGAGGTGGTCACAGGTTGAGACTCCTTTGGAGGAAAGGTGGAGCTTGAAGCGGTTTGGCGGCTGGACCTTCGGACGGGTTGACGCCCTGCCTCATACGGACTCCGATTGAAAGGTGTTGAAAACACCTGAAAATCCGAACGGGCGTCCAAGCGTCCTCATGGGCGTCTGTCCGCGACGAGAGTGAGCAGGAGAAAAACGGGTTCCGGGCGTGGAGTGCAGGAACCCTGCGCTGTCCCGATTTCTGCGCGAAACAGACGGAATCCGTATCACGGCTCCTGAACCTCTACCTTCACGCTGTTGATCATGTTGTGGTGCCCGGTCCCGCAGTACTCGTTGCAGATCAGGTTGAGGGTGCCGGGGCGGCGGAAGGTGGTGGTAAAGCTGGTCACCTGCCCCGGAATGGCGGTGGCGTTGATGTTGGTGCCTTCAATGTAATAACCGTGCAGCACGTCCGCCGAGGTGACGTGAATGGTCACGGGCCTGCCGACGGGCACTTTCAGCACCGCAGGCTCAAACTGAAAGGCTTTCGCCACCACAAAGGCTTCATACGTGCCGTCGGCGTTCTGGCGCAGGCCGGGGGTGGCAAACGGCGTGGCCGCGAAGTTCTTGGGGTTCAGTCGCCCGTTCTTGACGCCCGTGATGTGATGGCCGCCCTCCCCGGTCAGGGACGGGTAGGTGCCGCTGAAGAAGCTGGCCAGCACGGTCACGAACAGAAAGAGCGCCATGACGGTGGCGATACCGAACCAGATGTTCTCGTACTTTTCCAGCGTGTGGTGGTCCAGACGCTGCCCGGCTGGACGCGGAGCCGACACCTATGCCCGCCCCTGCTGAATGCCCAGCACCAGCATCCACAGCCAGATGATCGACAGGACCACCACCGCCACCACGACCAGCGTGCCGATAGGGGCCGGGCCGCGCGTTTCCGGCTCCTGTGGGGGCAGGGCTTCTTCACGGACCTGGATCTTCACGACTTCGGGGCTTTCGCGGGTCATGGTCTGGCCTCCGTATTGCCCTGGCTGTCTGACGGGCGGGCATAGTCGCGCAGCACATCGCTGACGGTCAGCAGGCCCACCACGGTCCCCGCGTCGTCGATGACGGGCAGCGCCCCGACGCGGTGGTGCAGCAGGGTATGGGCGGCGTCGCGGGCGTCCGCGTCGGGCGTGGTGGTCAGCACGCTGCGGCGCATCACGTCCTGCACGCTCACGGCGGCCAGCCGGGTGGTGGCCTCCCACGGCGAGAGGCTGCTGACCTTGCTGGGCAGGGCCTCGCGCAGATCGCGGTCTGTGACAATGCCCACCAGCCGGGACCCGTCCACCACCGGAAGGCGGCGAATCCCGCGCGATTTCATCAGGTGCGCCGCGTCGGGCAAAGGCAGTGAAGGCGGCGCGACGACGACTGGGGCGCTCATTAACTCATGGACCAGCATGTTGTTCCTCCATGCCCGCAAGAGTGAGGGAGCAGCATTACGGAGGCATTACGGCGCGGCCAGCACGGCAAGCATGAGAATGCAGGCCACCTGAAAACTCGGGATTTCGTATGTCACGCGCCGCCCACCCGTGCTTTACTTCCCCCATGCAACTCGTGGATTCGCTGGAGCGCCCCGCCCTCTCGCTGACCTTCGCCGGGATGGGCGCGGACTGGCCCGAACGCCTGACCCGTGGCCTGGAAGCGGGCGAGGTCCGGCTAATCGCACGCGGTGAGGATGGGGATACGGCGCTGGCCCTGGCCCCCGCAGACGCGCAGGACGCCCGCGAACTGGGTGCGGCCCTGGCAAAGCTGGCGCGTGAATTGAAGGCGGAAACGGTGCAGGTGGCCGCGACGGACCACGCCAACGCGCTGGCCTCCGCGACGCTGGCCGCAGGCTGGCAGGACCGCCGATACAAGGGTGTGGACAGCCACAAGGAAGAAGTTCAGCTTCAGGTAGAGGGGCTGGACGCTGCTGCCCTGGCACGTATCCAGGGCATGGCGGCAGGCGTGACCTTCGCCCGCGAACTGGTCAGCGCACCCGCCAACCACCTGAACCCGGCGACGATGGCGCGCGAGGCACAGAAGCTTTCCGGGCACGGCGTCGAGGTAGAGGTCTGGGACGGCCCCAATATCGAGGCGCGCGGGATGGGCCTGCTGGCGGCGGTGGCGGCGGGCAGCGTAACCGGGCCACGGCTCATTCGCCTGACCCTGCCCGCGAAGGGGAAAGCCACCCGGATCATCGCGCTGGTGGGCAAGGGCATCACCTTCGATACCGGCGGGTACAGCCTCAAGTCGGGCGCGGGCATGTACGGCATGAAGAACGACATGGGCGGCGCAGGCGCAGTGCTGGGGGCCATGCGTGCCCTGGCCGAATTGCGCGGCAGCATCCCGGACGGCACCGAGGTCCGTGCCTACGTGGCCGCCGCCGAAAACATGGTTGGCCCCCACGCTATGCGCCCCGGCGACGTGTACCGCGCCGCCAACGGCAAGACGGTGGAAGTGACCAACACCGACGCCGAGGGCCGTCTGGTTCTGGCTGACGCCCTGGCCGTGGCCTGCGACGAGGGCGCAACCGAAATCGTAGATCTGGCGACGCTAACTGGCGTGAAGGTGGCCGCGCTGGGCAACGATATGGCCGCGCTGTTCAGCTCTGACCGTGCGTTGGCGGCCCGCTTACAGGCAGGTGCAGAGGCCGCCGGGGAACTGCTGTGGGAATTCCCGCTGCACCAGCCGTACCTGAAGTCGTACCGCAAGAACACCATCGCGGACCTGAAGAACAGCGACATGGTGCCTGCCGGGGGCAGCATCAAGGCCGCGCTGTTTTTGCAGCAGTTCGTGACCCGTCCGTGGGCGCATCTGGACATCGCCGGAAACGCCGCGAAGGAAGATGTGGCGACGGGGTGGGGCGTGGGGACGCTGGTGGAATACGTGCTGGCGGGCGAGAGTCAGGATTGACGGCCACGCCGCCGCTGACGCCAGAGCTGATTGAGCGGCTTGAAGCGGCCATTCGCCACAAGGGCTGGGACGCATTGCGCCGGGCCTCCGAGTTGGAGGGCAATCCGCACGGTGTCACCCTGTACGAGCGCGGTGGCTTGTGGGCCTCTATGGTGCGCACCTTGCCAGAACTGCCCTGGTACAACATGGTCTCCGAGCTGACCCAGCACCGACTGACCGAGTTGGACGAGGTGCTGTCCGTGTATCAGTCTGAACGGATTTCCCCTCGCCTCAGTGTCTGGGCAACGCACCTGACGCCGACTCTGGGAGCCGCGCTGTTTGACCGGGGATTTACACCCGTCGGGATGGGCGCGACGCTTTACGCGGCAGCAGAGGCTCCCCCGCCCCGCACGTTCGCTGGTGTGGAAGTGCGCGAACTGGAACCGGGCGAGGACACCGCGACGTTCAATGCTGTGCTGCTGGCAGGCTACGGCTTCACCGATCTGGTCCAGAGAGCGCTGGCGATTCTTGAAAACGAGGGGGCAGGGCTGCGCCGCTTTCTGGCCTGCGTAGACGGGCAAACCGCTGCTGCTGCCGCCCTGAGCGTTCAGAACGGCGTGGCTTACCTTGCTGGGGCCGCCACCCTGCCCGAATTCCGTGAGCGGGGTTTACAGGCCGCCCTGATCCACTGCCGCCTGAATGCCCTGACAGCGGAGTGCGAACTTGTCACGGTCACGACGGCTTTCGCTTCAGGCAGCCAGCGCAATCTGGAGCGGTACGGTTTCCGGGTGGCCCAGCTCAAGACCTTCTGGAGCGAGCGCAAGAGCCTGCTGTAATTCAGGCCGACACATCACATCGCTGAGTCCAGCTTGCCCCGCAGCAGCAGTTGCATGCGCTGGCCCAGACGTTTGTAGGCCGGGGGCGAGTGGCGTTTGCCGAAGTCGCGGGCGGCTTCCTCGCTGCCCACGTCATGGCCGTACTTCTGGGTCAGAAAGTAACGGTGGTCCATGGTCCACAGGTACAGGTCCGCCTCGGTGCGGCCCGGAAAGCGGAACATGACGTGGTGCAGGTCCAGATTGTCCACGATCCGCAGGTACAGGCGCTCGTACCAACTGACCACCGCCTCCTCCCAGGTCACGGGCGGCAGTCCGGCGCGCTCCGGCTTGCGGTCCAGAAAATACTGACGGGTGCGGATGTGTTCCAGCAGCTTGTCGTACCGGCCCGCCGTGGTGAACAGGATCTCGCGGTGGCCGGGCACCAGCACATCCAGATTGGTGGCCCGCAAAAACTGCGCGTACTCCCCCTTGATGATCAGGTCCACCAGGGTGTCGCTTTCCTCCGGCGGCACGGTCACGTTCAGCTCGATCACATGCGCGTCGATGTACGCCTGTCCCTGGCGGCGGGCCACCGAAACGCGGTGGTTGCCGTCCTTGACGAAGTACAGCTCGCCCACCTTGTACACCTGAATGGGCGGCAATTCCTTGCCCTGGAGCTGCGCGCTGCGGACGCCGATCCAGCGCTCGTCCAGATGCTTTTCCTTGGGCAGATAGTGGCGGTCAAATTCGCGGTAGCGGTCCACCGAGCCAATGATGTGGGCCACCTCGATGGCCTGCACCCCCAGGCTATGTTCGCCCAGCGGGGCCAGATGCTTGACCCACTCGAAGGGCAGCAGCTCGTTGGGCTGGCGACGCAGAATGGCGACCAGATCGCGGACATCGCTCATCAATCGGGCGCGTTCCACCTCACCGCGCGCCGTGCTGCGGGTCGTGGACGTGGCCTGCGGTGAACTGGATTCTGGGGGAAACATAGGGCTGGCACTCTCCTGGCGCAGTGAAGCGCAAGTGGCCGGGGCCTTGAACCGAAGGGGAATAGAGGAACCCCGAAACGTGCTCCCAGGATACCGCAGCCGGGGCCAGAGCGATATGGGCAGAATCGGAGACACCCACCAGGGGATGCTTCCGGGTACCGCCTCCAAACGGATTCCCCGGTGACGCGCTAGAATGGGCGCATGACCGTTCTCCTTCCGCCGCCCTAGCGAGAGTTGAGGACGCCCATTTCTACCCCCTTCTCAGAACGAGCGGCGCTGTTTGACAAGCCCCCGCAGGAGCCACCCATGACCACCACCGAACCCAACCCGACGGAGACCCAGGCTGCCGCACCACAGACCGCCGAGGTCCATAATGCCGTGCTAGACGCAGAAATTGCCCGCCGCCGTACCTTTGCCATTATCTCTCACCCGGATGCGGGCAAGACCACCATTACCGAGAAGCTGCTGCTGTACGGGGGCGCGATTCTGGAAGCCGGATCGGTGACCGCCAAGGAAGGCCGCGCCCACACCAAGTCCGACTGGATGAGCATTGAGCAGCAGCGCGGGATTTCCATTTCCAGCTCGGCGCTGACCTTTGAGTACGAGGGACGGCACATCAATCTGCTGGATACCCCCGGTCACCAGGATTTTTCCGAGGACACCTACCGTACCCTGACCGCCGCCGACAGCGCCCTGATGGTGCTGGACGCGGCGCGTGGCGTGCAGATCCAGACCGAGAAACTGTTCGCGGTGTGCCGCAACCGCCACACGCCGATTCTCACCTTCGTGAATAAGATGGACCGTCCGGCACTGGACCCCTTTGACCTGCTTCAGCA
Organism: Deinococcus marmoris DSM 12784; assembly: GCF_000701405.1. GTDB lineage: Bacteria > Deinococcota > Deinococci > Deinococcales > Deinococcaceae > Deinococcus > Deinococcus marmoris. Next base: position 104,111 of record NZ_JNIV01000001.1, on the reverse strand, counting down.
ACTGGAAAACGTCCTCCAGATCACGGCAGTTCCGCTGACGTGGCCCATCGGGGACGGCCAGGACTTCAAGGGCGTCTATGACCTCCAGACCGGGCAGGTGCTGGCCTTTGAGCGCACCTCCGGCGGCAAGCACCGCGCCCCGATGCAGACGGCGGGCCTGGACGATCCGCGCCTGATCGGGCTAGTAGGCGCTGATCTGGCGGCCAAGCTCAAGGAGGATGTGGAGCTGATCGAGGCGGCCATGCCCGAATTTGATGCGGCGGCCTTTCTGTCGGGCGAGCTGACCCCGGTTTTTTTTGGGAGCGCCATGAACAACTTTGGCGTGGAACACTTCCTGAGCAATTTCGTGGAGTTGGCCCCCCCGCCCGGCCCCACCGAGACGACGCTGGGTGAGCGTGACCCCGAAGCGCCGTTTGCCGGATTCATCTTCAAATTGCAGGCCAACATGAGCAAGCACCACCGGGACCGCACGGCCTTCATGCGCGTGATGAGCGGCCATTTCGTGCGCGGCATGGACGTGACGCACACCCGCAGCGGGCGCAAGCTGCGGCTTTCTCAGGCGCACACGCTGTTTGCTCAGGACCGCGAGAAGGTGGAGGAAGCGTTTCCCGGCGACATCGTGGGACTGGTTAACCCCGGCGTGTTTCAGATCGGGGATGTGATCAGCCTAGACGCGAAAGTAGCGCTGCCCAGCTTCCCACGCTTCACGCCCGAAACCTTCGCCACGCTGGCCCTCAAGGACGTGGGCAAGCGCAAGGCGTTCATGAAGGGCCTGACCCAACTGGCCGAGGAAGGCGTCGTGCAGACCTTCTTCCCCACCGACGGCGCGCGTGACCCGTATCTGGGCGCGGTGGGGCCACTGCAATTTGAGGTCTTTCAGGCCCGCTTGCAGGAGGAGTACGGCGTGGATGTGGACATGAACATCACCGGCTATCAGCTCGTGCGCTGGCTGGCCGGGGACGCCAGCAGTGTGGCCCGCTTCGCCCGCCATGTGGAGGACGATCAGGGCCGCCCGGTGATGCTGTTCCGCAGCAAATACGATCTGGAATACACCGCCGAGCAGCACCCGGAAATTGAGTTCCTACCGCTGCCGAAGGATCTGACTCGGGTTTAGCCCACGTAGTCATTCACATAGCCCGTGACCTTGAACCCGACGGAGGCGTAGAGCCTGACTGACGCCGCGTTCTTTTCAAAGGAGACGATTACAGTTCTCTCGGAGCCGCGCTCTGTGAGTCGCCGATTGACCTCCTGCACGGTCAGGTGGCCCAGCCCACTGCGGCGGTATTCGGGATGGGTACCGACGGGTTCCATCAGACCCGATCTGGCGTGGGGGTCAAACCAGCCCAGCGCGTAGGACACCAGTTGTCCGTCTGGACCCATCAGCGCCACGTCCAGTTCGGGGTCGTAGGCCGGAGACGCCCGTAGATGTTGATAGGCCGTCAACGTGACCCGCGATGGATGCCAGACCGCCTGGTGCAACTCCACCCGCGCCGCGCTGAGTTCGCGGTGGTCCGCAATTGAGATGAACGAGAATCCGGCGGGCAGACTGGGCAGCGCTGGCACGCCCTGGTCGGCGGGATGATATTCATACTGGAGCATTCGTTCGCCGTTGCGCTTGAAGCCTTGCCGCTCCAGTGTCTCCATCAGTGGGCCGTCGCCATCAAAGGCCGCCACAGTCAGCTCCGCGTCTCCGGCCCGCCCGCGCACATGACGCAGCATGTCGTCCAGCACAGCTCCTGGGGTGCCAGGCAGCGCCTGAATCGCGGCCCAGGTGAGCGGGTTGTTGAAGGTGAAACCCAGAATCTTCCCGGCATCATCCTCAAAAATCTCAACGCAATCCGGTGGATTCAGAATCTCGTTTTGCCGCAGCCACCAGCTCAGATCGCCCGGCTGGATGTATCCGGCAGTGGGGGCCGCCGCATTGCAGTCACTCAGAAAGGCCAGCAGCGCCAGGAAATCCTTTTCGTCACGGTACGGGCGGTGGGTCCATTCCATCGCTCAAGTCTGAGGGCTGACACGCTAACTGTCATCCGCCACTTGCCCTACTCCGGCCCATACTTTCCCTCATCCGGCAGCGCCACCCCGTCATGCACGGCCTGGGCAAGCCGCGCCGCCTGCGGAAAGTCCACCGCCGCGAACCAGCCTTCCTCCAGCCCCTCCTGCGTCTGACGGTAGATGCACAGGCTGGGGCCGTAGCTGCACGAACCCAGGCAACCGCTCTCGCTCAGGCGAATGCTGCCGCCCGTCTTGTAGTAGGCCAGCGAGGCGTTTTCCAGATGCTTCCACAGCGCCTTGTACAGCAACACGGAGCCGCGTGCCTGACAGTTTGGCCCCTGGCAGACCAGGATGTGACCGGAGGTTTTGAAATACTTTGGAGCCATAGTGTTTACCTCTTCCGGTTTAATCCTCCGGGATGACCAGCAGGCGGTCTGCATCCCGCACCACTCTTGCGCGGACGCCGTAGGAGGCCAGCAGGTTTTCGGGGGTCAGCACCTCAGCGGGTGGTCCTGCCGCCAGCACTTCTCCCTGATGCAGTAGCAACAGCCAGTCAGCCCGCGCCGCCAGATTCAGGTCGTGCAGCACGGCCACCACGCCCAGGCCCCCGGCCACCTCGCAGCGCAGGTAACGGATGACTTCCAGAGCGTAGGCGAGGTCCAGGTGGTTGGTGGGTTCGTCCAGCAGCAGGAAACGTGGCTGCCCGGCCAGGGCGCGGGCCAGGGCCACCCGCTGCCGTTCGCCGCCGGAGAGTTCGGCCACCTTGCGGGCCTCAAAACGGCGGGTGTCGGTGCGGTCCAGGGCGCTGTCCACCGCCGCGTCATCGTCGTCCGTCCAGGGGCGGGTGGGCAGCAGGCCGAAGCGCCAGTCGCCCGCACCGCGTCCCAACGCCACCACGTCGCGGACCTTCGTGGCATCGGACAGTCCCTCGGTCTGGGCCAGATACGCCAGCGCCCGCGAGCGTTCGGGGCGGCTCCAGCTTTGCAGCGGACGCCCGAACAGGCAGACCTCGCCAGATTGGGGTTTATTCAGACCCAGCAGCGCCCGCAGCAGCGTGGACTTTCCCGCGCCATTGGGGCCGATCACTGCCGAGAAGGTGCCGACATCAAAGCGGGCATTAACGCCGCGCACGGCGGGGAAGGTTCCGGCGTGGACGCGCAGGTTGACGGCTTCCAGCGCCGTTGACGGTTGATGGTTGATGGTTGATGGTTCGAGAGCGGCTGATTTTGAAGCCCTTGGACCCTCAGACCCTTTGACCCTCAGACCCCTCATATTTCCTTCTCCCGGCGCAGCAGCCACAGGAAAAACGGGCCGCCCAGCAGCGTGGTTACAATCCCCACCTGCGACAGCGGCGAGGTGCGGGCCAGCAAGTCGGCATAAACCAGCAGCGCGCCGCCCAGCAAGGCCGAGAGCGGCAGCAGAATGCGGTGGCTTGCGCCAAAAGCGAGGCGGACCATGTGCGGCACAATGAGTCCAATAAAACCGATGATGCCCACGTAGGCCACTGCTCCCGCCGTGGCAACACTGGCAGCGATGACCACGATCAGGCGCAACCGTTCCACAGGCACGCCCAGCGAACGGGCGGTCAGGTCACCCAGTTGCAGGGTGTCCAGCGCGCGGGCCAGCAGCAGCAGCACGCCGCAGCCCAGCGCCGCGTAGGGCAGCACCGTCAGCACGTCGCGCCAGCCGCTGAAGCCCAGATCGCCCAGGGTATAGGCCAGCACCTGCCGGGCGCGGTCCTCTCCACGCAGGATCAGAGCTGTGGTGGCGGCACTCAGGACGCTACCCACCACCACTCCGGCCAGGATCAGGCGGGTGGGTGGAAAGCGGCGGCCCTCGCGTGCCAGCGACAGGGTGACGGCCACGGACAGCAGCGCCACCACCAGCGCCGACACCGGAATCAGGGCGTGCGGCCAGTCCAGCACAATCGCCAGTGTCGCCCCCAGCGCCGAGCCGCTCGCCACACCCAGCAGGTACGGATCGGCCAGCGGGTTGCGGAACACGCCCTGAAACGCGCCCCCGCACACCGACAGGCTGGCCCCCACCAGCACGCCCATGACCACGCGCGGCAACCTGATCTGCCACACGATCACGTCGTTGCTGACCAGCTCCGCCCCGGTGAACTGGCTGGCAAGCCCGCGCCACAGCGCCCCCAGCACATCCCCCGGCGCAATGTTCACGCTGCCAAGCCCAGTGCCGAACACGATGGCTGACAGCAGCAGGAGCAGCAGCAGAAAGGTACGCGGCCAGACCCAGCGCGATTTCTCTCCTGGGGCGGCAGAGGTCAGGGCCTCGGGCTGCTGCGCGTCGCTTCTCATACGAACTCCGATTGAATCGTTTGCAAAAATGATGAAATCCGAGCGGACGCGAGAAGGAGAAGAGCGGGTTCCGGGCGTGGAGTTGGCAAACCGGCGCTTTCCCGGTTTGTTAACGAAACAGACGGAATCCGTGTCACCTCAAAGCCTTACTTAAAAAGTTCCGGGTGAATGATCTTCGCCATCTGTGCCAGCGCCAGCGGCATGCGCGGGCCAGGGCGCGAGAAGATGGTGTCCAGACCTTTGGGCAGCGCCAGCGTCTTGCCGGACTTGATGGCCGTCATGCTGCTCCAGCCGGGGCGGGCGGCGGCGGTTTTGGCGTCCACACCCAGAATAAATTGCGGATTGGCCTTGACGATGAATTCCGGGTCCACCTTGGGGAAGTCGCCCATGCTGGCCGGAATGATGTTGCGCGCCCCGGCCTTGGTCAGCAGCACGCCCATGAAGGAATTGGGGCCGATGCTGTATGGCGTGGGATCCACCTCATAGTAGGCAGTGGGCTTTTTGACCGCGTTCTTGGTCAGAATCTCGATTTTGGCGATGTCGCGGCGCATCTGCGTGACCAGATTCTTCGCCTGCGCCTCGCGGTTGACGATCTTGCCCAGCACAAGCGTCTTGGAGAAGACTTCCTCGTAGGTTTCGGGGTTCACGGCGATCACGGTAATCCCGGCCTGCGTCAGCGATTCGGCGATCTTGCCGTACTTGCTGACCAGCACCAGATCGGGCCGCTGCCCCACGATGGCCTCGATCTTGGGATCATACAGGCCGCCCATTTTCGGCAACCTGGTGACCTGCTGCGGGTAGTCGCTGTAGTCGTCCACACCCACCAGCTTGTCGCAGGCCCCGATGGCGCACAGCGTTTCACTGTCGCTGGGCAACATACTCACGATGCGCTGCGGCTCGGCCTTGAGAGTCACCTTGCGCCCCAGATCGTCGGTCAGGGTCAGCGGGTAAGTGGTGGCTCCAGCCAGGCTGGCGAGAGCAAAAGTCAGGGTCAGGATTGATTTCATGGTGGCTCCTTGACCGCCCCCACGCACAGAAAAACCGCCCCGAAAATTGGGGCGGAAAGTAGAATCGTCCGCTGCGCTGGGCCAGCAACAAAGGGGGCCACGCACGGGCGTTCCCTCCTTCCCGCGAGAGGTCAGCCGCACGCCTCCGCACTGGGAAGCGTGGACAGGGCAGGTGTTCGGACTTTCCACCTCTTAAAGTGGATTACCGTTGCGCGACAGTGCCGGAATATGCCCGCTAAGCAGAGCAGTCACCGGCTTTCCCCACGCCCATCGGCGGCAGTATAGGGCAGTCGGAACAGGGAAATTGAGACACACCGGCGGCCCGGCACCCTTACCATGTCCAACATGTTCCGCCGCCGCCCGCCGCTCCCCCCCTTTCCCCCTGGTGGTCTGCTGGTGGGCGGCGCGGCGCGTGACTGGCTACGCGGCGTGGCCCCGAAGGATTACGACTGGGCGGTGCCGGACCCAGCGCAGGCGGCGCGGGCGATGGCGGACGCGCTGGGCGGCTCGGCCTTCCCGCTGGACGAGGAACGCGGCTACTGGCGGGTGCATCTGGACGGCGAAGCGCACCACGACTTCGTGCCGCTGCCCGCCGACGTGAACGACGATCTGCTGCGGCGGGATTTCACCGTGAATGCGCTGGCGTTGACTGAAGCAAGGAAGATTGTGGACCCAGCAGGCGGGCAGGCCGATCTCAGGGCGCAGCGGCTGCGAATGGTTTCGGCGGCCAACCTGAGGGCCGATCCGTTGCGGGCGTGGCGGGCGGCGCGGCTGGAGCTGACGCTGGGCTTCCGGCTGGAGCCTGAGACCGAACGGGTGGTGCGCGAGGTGACGGCGCATCTGGCCGACGGCACGCTCAGGATGCCCGCCTTCGAGCGCATCCGCGACGAGTTGCACGCCCTATTGCTGCACCCGGACGCCGCACATGGCCTGAAACGTTTAGAAGACCTGGGACTGCTGGCCCTGACCCTGCCCGAATTGCGCGAGGGCATGGGCTTGCAGCAGGGCGGTTTTCACCATCTGGACGTGTTCGAACATGGGCTGGAGGCGCTGCACCAGCTTCTGGCCCGTCTGCCGGACGCGCCGCTGCCCCTGCGCTGGGCCGCCCTGCTGCATGACGTGGGCAAACCCCGCTCCCACACAGTTAATCCCGAAACAGGCCACACCCATTTCTACGGCCACGACAAGCTGGGCGCGGCACTGACCACGCAGATGCTGACCCGCCTCAAGCTGCCCGCAGGCGACATCAAGCACGTTGCCGGGTTGGTGGAGGCCCACATGGTCCCGCTGCCCGCCGGAGAAAAGGAGGCCCGCCGCTTCGTTCACCGCCGCCGCGATCTGCTGCCGGACCTGCTGTGGGTGATGCTGGCAGACCGCGAGGCAGCGCGTGGGCCGAGCAGTTCCGAGGCCAGCCGTCATGCCTACGCCGTGGCGATGGGCCGCGTGCTGGAGGCGCTGGAAGTGCAGCCCGCACCTCCCAGGCCGCTGTTGACAGGCGCGGACGTGATGGCGCTGCTGGACATTCCACCCGGCCCGCGCATTGGCGAGGCGATACGAGCGCTGAACGAGGCCGTGGCGCTGGGCGAGGTATTGGATGAAGTAGAGGCGCGGGCGTTCGTGCTGGACTGGGCAGACAGAACACGCCCGACTGAATGAACCCTGTCAGTCCCTCTCCGCTATGCTGGCGCGCAGATGACCGCCGTGCTGACCGCCCCCGACACCGCCCATCCCACCACGCCCGAATGGGTCAAGGACGCCGTGTTCTACCAGATCTTCCCGGACCGCTTTGCCCGCAGCGGGCGCATGAACGGAATGAATTTGCAGGCATGGGGTGACAAGCCGGAATTTAACCGCTACATGGGCGGCGACCTGTGGGGAGTGATCGAGAAACTGGACCACATCCAGAGCCTGGGCGTGAATGCCATTTATTTTTGCCCGGTGTTCCAGTCGGCTTCAAACCACCGCTACCACACCCACGATTACTTTCAGGTGGACCCCATGCTGGGCGGCAACGCGGCCTTGCGGGCGCTGATCGACGAGGCCCACGGGCGCGGTATGCGCGTGGTGCTGGACGGCGTGTTCAACCACAGCAGCCGGGGCTTTTTCCAGTTCAATGATCTGCTGGAACAGGGCCAGGACAGCGCCTACCGCGACTGGTTTCACCCGGAAGGCTGGCCGCTGCACGCCTACAACGATGAAAAACCCGCCGGGTACGCGGCGTGGTGGGGCAACCGCGCGCTGCCCAAATTCAACACGAACCATCCCGCCGTGCGCGACTTTCTGTGGGAGGTGGCCGAGTACTGGACCCAGTTCGGCATCGACGGCTGGCGGCTGGACGTGCCCAACGAGATCGACGACGATTCCTTCTGGCAGGAGTTCCGCCGCCGCGTCAAGGCAGTCAACCCGGAGGCGTACATCGTCGGTGAAATCTGGGGCGACGCCCACCGCTGGCTGCGCGGCGATCAGTTCGACGCCGTGATGAACTACCACTTCACCCGCCCCTGTCTGGCCTTTTTCGGCGCACGCACGCTGGACCATCCCATGAACGAGCGCAGCGGCACAGGCCGTGTGGACCCGGTAGACGCCCCCGCCTTCGCCGCCCGCATGACGGAGGTGGCCCGCATGTACCACCCCGAGATCGTCAGCGCCCAGCTCAACCTGCTGGACTCGCACGACACCGCCCGTTTTATTACGGCGGTGGGCGGCGACGCCACGGCCTTCCGCCTCGCCACCATCTTCCAGATGACCTACCCCGGCGCGCCGTGCATCTACTACGGCGACGAGATCGGATTGCACGGCGGCCCCGATCCCGACTGCCGCCGGGCCTTTCCCTGGAACGATTCAGAGTGGGACACGGACACGCTGGAGCTGACGCGCAGGCTGACGGCGGCCCGCCACACCAGCCGCCCGCTGCAACGCGGGGATTTTGAGGTTCTACACGCCGAGGGGGAATCGCTTCTGTACGCCCGCTGCCACGAGGGACGCTGCGCCTATGTGGCCCTGAACTGCGCCCACGAATCGGTCCGCCTGCCCTTGACTGGCGTGGAGGCCGGGACGTACCGCGATGTGCTGAGCGGTCAGACCTACGAACTGGCGGAAGGCGCGGAACTGGAAGTGGGGGCGCGGGGCGGCGTGGTCCTGATTCGGGAGAGCTGAAAAAGCGCGGGAAGGTCAACCCACCCGCGCCTCTTATCCAAGCGGCAGGCTCTAGCTGAACTCCGCTTTCTCCGGTTCCGGCAGGCGGTAGGCGATCATGGCGCTGGGAATCAGCAGGCTGATGCTGACTAGGGCTGCCGTGGTGGGCGTGGTGGCGTCGGCCAGCATCCCCACCAGAAAGATCAGCAGGCCCGCAAAGCCCCAGGAAAAGCCCATCATGATGCTGCTGGCCACCGCCACATGCTCCGGGGCGTACTCCTGCGCGGTGACCACGCCCACCGGAATGCTGGCATTGACCGCCGCCCCCACCATGAAGGTCAGAGGGTAGAACCACCATTGGCTGGGATTGGACAGGATCAATACGGCGAAGAACGGGATGGTGGTCAGGATGGCGGCGCGCAGAATCGGGGTGCGCCCGTAACGGTCACTCAGGCGTCCGCCCACGATGCCGCCGATGGCGCTGGCAATGGCGTAGATCGCCAGGGTCACGCCCACCTCGCGCAGCCCGAAGCCGCGCGCGTACAGCATGAAGGGCAGCATGGTGTTGTAGCCCATGCTGGCCAGCGAGCGCAGCACCGCCATGCCCCACAGCCACTGCATCGGCCCCTGGAAGATCTGCACGTACTCGCGCAGTTTGATCTTGCGGGCCTTCTGCGTGCCCGGCGGCGTGACCGCGAACGTGATGGCCGCGAACACCACGCCGATCAGCGCAAACCACGGCAGATGCGTCAGGCCCACCCCGGCAAAGACCGGCCCCAGCGCCATGCCCGCCGTGCCGCCCGCACTGAAGATGCTGGCCCACAGGCCCCGCTTATTGGGTGGGCTGTTCTGCGCCACGTAGGCCGCCCCCGCCGGATGAAAGAAACCGCTGCCGAAACCCGCCACCGCCACCAGCAGGATCAGCGCGCCAAACCACGGCACGAAGCCCATCAGGGTCAGGCCCAGCCCGGTCATCAGCGGCCCCAGCGCGGCAGAGTAGCGGCGGTCCAGCCGCTCGCCCAGAATGCCCAGCAGGGGCTGCATCACGCTGCTGGTCAGGCTGTAGACGCTGGACAGCAACGTGACGGCGGCGATGCTCACGCCGTACTTGCTTTGCAGCGCGGGCATCAGCGGCGTGAGCATCGCGCCGTAGGCGTCGTTGATGAAGTGGCCCGCAGTGACAGCCAGGGCAATGGCCGTGCCGTGCTGGATCACGGGAGTCGGAGTGCTGACACGGACCTGCATGGGACGCAGATTACTCTGCGCCGTGCTGAACTGGGCGCAGGCCGTCCGGGCAGACGGATCAGTCCCCTGGCCTTCACGGTGCGGCTGGTCCCTGTCCCCAGCGTGCCCCCGGCAAGACTCCATCTGAACAGCAGCAGCCACTCTGAACAGAGTGCTTCCAAGACCAGCAAAAACCGCTAGGCTAGGGCATGGCCCGACCGCTCCTCGCTGTGATCACCCGGGCACTCCCCAGCGAGACCCTGTTCGAGGACCGCCTGAGCGACCTGAGCCTGCGTGACCGCGCCGCCGTGCTGGATCACCTCGATCTGCTCATGCCGGGCTTCGATGTGGTGATCGCCCTGCCAGACGCCGAAAAGATGGCGCGTGGGCTGGCCCGGATGCGCGGCACGCCCGTCGTCGTGGCCCAGCCCGACGGGACCGCGTCGCCCGAGACGGAAGACGAACACCCCAATGCAGAAAGTGCGGAACTGCCAGATGAGGAAGTGAACCACTGGTCCCTGCCCACGCCGGACCCCCTGCCCGAAGACATTCGGACCGCCGTGATCCTGACCCGGCAGCTTCAGGACGGCCTGCCTGAACTGCTCGTCGCGCTGCTGGCCGCCAAGCGCGGCTGGACCGTGCGCGCGGTGGCCGCCGTGGTGGAGCGCACCAATTTCCGAGGCCGCACGCGCCTGGAATTGCAGGGCATGGCGGTCCACGCCGCCTTGCAGATCGCCGACACGCCCAGAGGGCTGGAACTGGAGAGACGTTTTCCCAATCCTGAATAGCCGGCGCTGAGCCTGTCTTCAATTCGGGTCAGGCCGGGTCAGGGCGTAGTGCGCCAGCGCCCGCTCCTCTGCCGGAATGCGGATCAGCAGCAGCAGCGCGGCGTTCAGCAGCGTGAAGGCCAGGGCGGTGCGCCACGCCCCCACGGCCAGCGGCGCGGCGGCCAGTTCCAGCGCCACCACCGCGTAATTGGGGTGCTTCAGGAAGCGGAACGGACCGCCCGTGATGCGCTCTCCACCCGGCACGATCAGAATTCGGGTGTTCCAGGACCTTCCCAGCGTGCGAATGACCCAGTACCGCAGCGGCTGGGCCAGCAGAAAGAGCGCCAGCGCAGGCCAGTTCACCCGCTGACCGGACGCTCGGCCCTCTAAAAAGGTGGCCAGCATCCAGGCCGGATGCAGCACGAAGAACAGCGGGTAATGTTCCCGCCCGTATTCCACCGCGCCGCGTTCGCGTGCCCAGCGCTCGTTGGCGCGGGCCAGCCGCAGCTCCAGCAGGCGCTGAACGCCGAGAAAGGCGAGGAGAACTGGGGCGAGGGCACGGGCCTTCACGCGTTCATGGCCCGCTCAGCAGCTCATCCGCCGCCGCCTCGGCGTCCAGTTCACCGCGCGCCACGCGGGCGTAGAGGTCACCGCCAGCGTTGCGGGCACGGCGCAGCAGGCGTTCTTGCACCAGCGAGCGGACCTCGAATTCGGCGCGCAGGCGGCGGCGTTCCGCGAGGCCCGCGTCGCCCAGATGGGCGCGGTGCTTGAGAACGGCCTCGACGACGCTCTCGATGCCCTCGCCTGCCGAGGCGATGGTCTTGCGAACCGGGGCCAGCCAGGTGTGTTCGTCGTGCCAGCCCAACGCCTGCGCCGAGGTCAATTCGCGCACCGTGCGGGACGAGCCGGGCAGGTCCGACTTGTTCACGGCGATCACGTCCGCGATCTCCATGATTCCGGCCTTGAACGCCTGCACCCCGTCGCCCCCCGCAGGGGTGACCACCAGCAGGGTGTGGTCACACGCGGCAGCCACGTCCACCTCCGACTGACCCACGCCCACGGTTTCGAGGATGATCCAGTCGAAGCCGCCGCCTTCCAGCAGCGCCAGCACCGCCATCGTGCGGGCCGACAGACCGCCCAGCGCGCCCCGGCTGGCCAGCGAGCGCACGAACACCCCGGAATCGGCGTGGTGACGCAACATGCGGATACGGTCCCCCAGAATCGCGCCGCCGGAATAAGGGCTGCTGGGGTCCACCGCCAGCACCGCCACCCGTTTGCCCTGCGCCCGCAGCACGGAAATCAGCGCGTCGGTCAGGGTGCTTTTGCCGCTGCCGGGGCTGCCCGTGATGCCCACCACCACCGAGCGGATTCCGCCCGAACGCGCGATCCTGAGCAGGGGCCGGGCGGCGGGGAGTCCGGCCTCGGCCAGCGTGACGGCACGGGCCAGGGCGCGCAGATCGCCCGCAGCGTAGCGGGCGGCGAGGTCCGTGGCCGGAACGGTCACTGCGCCTGCCCCAGCACGTCGTCGGCCTCGGTGGCCTCGATCAGGTCTTCCAGGTGGGCGTCGTCGTTGAAGCCCAGCAGGGTGCCGCTGTTCTCGCCCAGCAGAACGCGGGTGATGCTGGTGTTGGTGACGCTCAGGCGTGCCCAGGCATTGGCGGGGACGCCGCCCAGCGCCAGCCCCACCGCCACACGCACCACGCCGCCGTGCGTGAAGACCAGCACGCGCTGTCCCGGATGCCGGGCACGCAGGGTCTCGAACGCCGCGCCGCTACGGGCATACAGGTCTTCCATGCTCTCGCCGCCGGGCCGCCGGGTGGCCCAGGGATCGGCCTTCAGGGCTTCCAGATACTCGGGGTACTGCTCACGAATATCCGCGATCACCAGACCGGACAACTCGCCCACGTCGATCTCGCGCAGGCCGGGATCAAGTTGGACCGGGGGCGGCCCATCCAGGCGTTCGGCCACCGCTTCCGCCGTCTGGGCCGCACGCCGCAAGTCACTGGTGTACACAGCATCGAAGTGCTGCCCGGTCATCCGTTCCGCGAGGCTGGCCGCCTGCAAGATGCCGACATGGCTCAGCGGCACGTCCGCCTGACCCTGGTAGCGTCCCTCGGTGTTCCAGGTACTCTCGCCGTGACGGACCACCCAGAATTCGGTGGCGCTGCGGCGGTCCGGCGGCGTGAACCCGAAGGGGGCCAGCCTGCCCTTGTGGCTGCGGGGTCTGATGGAAGAGGTCAAGCCTCTCCTCCACCGAACGCCGCTCCGTCAAACACCACGCCGCCCCCCGCCACCATCTGCCCGATCACCCAGGGCTGCTCGCCAGCGCCGCGCAGGGCGGACAGGGCCGCCTCCGAGTCGGCAGCAGGCACGATGAACAGGAAGCCCACACCCATATTCAGGGCGCGGAAGGCTTCGGCACGCTCCACCTGCGCCTCTTTCACGATCAATTCAAACAGCGGCGGCACGGTCCACGATGAGGTGTTGATGCTCATGCCGACGCCGGGCGGAAAGACGCGCGGCGGGTTGTCCACCAGACCGCCACCCGTGATGTGGGCCATGCCGCGCACGTCCACACCGCCCCCCATGAGCGCGTCGTGGGCCGAGACGTAAGCGCGGTGCGGCACGGGCAGCAGCTCGGCCAGGGTCTGACCGTCCAGATCGGCGCGGGCCTCCTGCCAGTCCAGCCCGTCCAGGGCCAGCCGGGCCAGCGAGAAGCCATTGGTATGCAGGCCGACACTGGGCAGGGCGATCACCACGTCCCCGGCCTTGATGCGTGAGCCGTCCACCAGCGCTCCCCGGTCCACCACCCCGACAATCGTGCCCACGATGTCCAGTTCGCCGTCCACATAGACGCCGGGCATCTCGGCAGTCTCGCCGCCCAGCAGGGCCACGCCCAGCGCCTCACAGGCCCGCGCCGCCCCCGTCACGACAGCGGCCACAGTTTCGGGGGCCAGCTTGCCCATCGCCACGTAATCGAGGAAAAACAGCGGGCGCGCGCCCTGCACCAGAATGTCGTTGGCGCAGTGGTTGACGATGTCCGCGCCCAGGCCGCCGGGCTGCCCCAGCCGCACGGCCACCTTGGTCTTGGTGCCCACACCGTCGGTAGAGGCCACCAGCACCGGGTCTGACAGGCCCGCGAAGGCCGAGGCGCTGAACAGGCCCCCGAAGCCGCCGATGCCGCCCAGCACGGCGGGGGTGTGGGTGCGGGCCACGGCGTCTTTCATCAGGGCCACGGCGCGCTGTCCGGCGTCGATGCTGACGCCTGCGCGTTCGTAGGCGGACGCGGCTGGGGCGTCCCTATCGGTCTGAGTCATGGTCCTCCTGCCCCGCCGCATGGACGGGCATGGGACGCAGTTTACCCGAGCCGGGGCTTTAGATTCCGGGGTGATTCAGGCTCTGGGCCAGTTCACGTTCTGGGCTGAGCGTCCTGAACCGGGTCCACCTCTGTCTGTCCCTGGGCCTGACCATCCACACGGCCCGCCCGCCGTGCCAGCCACCAGCGCCCAAGCGCCAGCCCCCCCACCACCAGCGACATGATCACCAGCCCCCACAGCAGCCGCTGCGCCGACCCGCTGAGCCACACCACCAGCAACGTGACCGGCAGCACGCCCACGGCGGTGGCCAGCATGAACGGACGGAACCCCATGCGGGCCGCCCCCGCCACCAGACTGAGGACCTCAGCGGGCAGCACCGGCATCAGGCGCACCAGCAGCACACCCTGCGCGCCGTACCTATTCATGAAGCTCTGCGCCTGCGTCCTGGCCCGTTCCCCGGCCAGCGCGCGGATCATGGGTTCGCCCAGCACCCGCCCCAGGCCGTAGCCCGCCGCCGCCCCCAGCAGCGCCCCAGCAAGCACGATAAAAAAGCCCGCCACGAAACCGTAGGCCCGCACCGTCACCGCCGTCAGCACCAGCGAGGGCAGCACCGGAATCACCGCCTGGATCACATAGGCCACCAGCAGGGCGACGGGTCCGGCCCAGCCCAGCGTGTACACAAAACGGTGCGTGACCTCCGGGTCCTGCGAGATCAGCGCCGCGTAGCCGCGTCCCAGAAACCCCCGCACCTCCGGAATTAGCAGGGTGCCCAGCAGCAGCGCCAGCAGTCCGGCCATCAGGATCAGACGCAGGTGACGCGGCGGGCGGCGGGCAGCGGTCATCCGGCCCAGTGTAGGCCCAGGGGGCCGGGAGTTGCGCCCGACTATTGGATGAGCGGTGGGCAGAAGACACGAACTTCGCCCGTTCTTCTGATCCTCCTTTCTCCAGGCCAGAGCGTGCCTGACAACGAGTCCCGCCTTGAGGTGGAGGAAGCGGGAATCGGCGAGTGGCCCGACACTCTTGAAAATGTTCAAGCCTTCAACGCCAGACCCAGCACCCCCACCGAAACGGCAACCGAAGGCCGTCGGGCGCGTAGCGCACGGGCCGCACGTCACTGGGCGGAGCCGGGCATCAGACCCGGATACCGCCGCCCATCTCCGTCCAGAACGCCCAATCCTCCTGCCCAGTGCAACGCTGGCTCCCCCTGCCCCCCTGGGGGAGGGGGCTGGGGGGTGGGGCTGCCCGAACGACTCTCCAGAAAAACACTCCACCTGCGCTATGCTTGGCCCCACAGCGGACGGCAACTGGCGCTGAACGTGGGCCAACCACGGGGAAGCCGCTCCGAATTCCATTTGATCGCGCGCCTGGGTCGGACGTCTGCCGCACACGCGGCGCGTCCGGGTTCCTTTCTCGGAGGCGATAAACAATGGGCAAACAAGCTCTTATTTCGGTCAGCGACAAGACAGGAGTGGTGGAATTCGGGCGTTCACTCACAGAACGCGGCTGGACGCTGCTCAGCACGGGGGGCACCTTCGCGGCCTTGCAGGAAGCAGGCGTGCCAGTCACGGCGGTCAGCGATATGACCGGATTTCCCGAGATGCTGGACGGACGCGTCAAGACGCTGCACCCGGCCATCCACGGCGGCATCCTGGCCCGGCGCGAGGACGGTCACCTGGCCGAACTGGCGGCCCAGGGCTTTGGCACCATCGATCTGGTGTGCGTCAACCTGTACCCCTTCCGCGAAACGGTGGCACGCGGCGCACCCGACGCCGACGTGATCGAGAACATCGACATTGGCGGCCCGGCCATGATCCGCTCGGCAGCCAAGAACCACGCGGGCGTGCTGGTGCTGGTGGATCCGGCGGATTACGAGCTGGCCCTTCAGGATGAAGTCAGCGGGACCGAACGCCGCCGACTGGCCGCCAAGGCGTACCGCCACACCAGCGAATACGACGCCGCCATCACTGCGTATCTGGAGGGCGATTCGGACGAACTGCCTACCAGACTCCCGCCCGAACTGACGCTGAATCTGTCCAAGGTGGCCGAGGTCCGTTACGGCGAGAACCCCCACCAGCCCGGCGCGATCTACCGCTGGGGCGGCGCGCACGGCCCGGTGATGGACGCCCGCGTGGTGGCTGGAAAACCCATGAGTTTCAACAACTACGCCGATGCGGACGCCGCCTGGGCGCTGTGTACGGAACTGGCAGCACAGGAAGAAGGCATGGTCTGCGTGGCCGTCAAACATGGCAACCCCTGTGGCGTGGCGCGGGCCAACGACGTGCGCGCGGCCTGGGAACTGGCGCGGGACGCCGACACCCTCAGCGTCTTCGGGGGCGTGGTGGCGGTCAGTGGAAGGGTTGATCTGAACGCGGCCCAGGCCATGCGCGGCACCTTTCTGGAAGTGCTGATCGCCCCAGACGTGACGCCGGAAGCCGTGGAGTGGTTCGCCGCCAAAAAGCCCGATCTGCGCGTGCTGATCGCCGGAAAGGCCGAAGCCGTCAGCGTGCTGGACCTGCGCCCGCTGGTCGGGGGATTCGCCGTGCAGGAACGCGACACCCGCCCGTGGGATGACCTGTGCCCGGAAGTGGTGACCACGCGGCAGCCCCGCGACGAGGAATGGAACGATCTGCGCTTCGCGTGGGCGGTGGTCAAGCACGCCCGCAGCAACGCGGTGGTGCTGGCGCGCGGCGGCGTCAGCGTGGGCCTGGGCGCGGGGGCCGTCAGCCGCATCTGGGCTGCCGAACGCGCGGTGGCGAACGCGGGAGAGCGGGCGCACGGCGCGTCCCTGGCCTCCGAGGCGTTCTTTCCGTTTGACGATGTGGTCCGGCTGGCGGCGGGCGCTGGAGTCACCGCCATTCTGCAACCGGGGGGCGCAAAACGTGACCCCGAGGTGATCGCCGCCGCCAACGAATTGGGCCTGAGCATGGTCTTCACAGGTTCTCGTCACTTCCGGCACTGATGAAGAAGGTTGATGGTTGATGGTTGACGGTGAAAGAGGCACATCTCCCCGTTCGCTCCTCGGCAAGCCACTGGCTGATGAGGTCATCAAGGGCGTCAGAGTAGCCCTCGCTGGCTGGGATTTCCGCCCGCATCTGGTCAGCGTGCTGGCCTCTGCCGACGAGGCTTCGCGGGTGTATGTGGACAGCAAGGCACGGCGGGCCGGGCGGCTGGGCGTGGACTTCAGCGTGCGCGAGCTGGGGGCCGGGGCGTCTCAGCAGGAGCTGGAAGGGGCGCTACGCGAACTCTCAGCGGACGACTCGGTACATGGCGTCGTGCTGGAGCTGCCGCTGGCTGCTGGGCTGGATGCCGACGCCGCCCTGCTGCACATCGCGCCGCGCAAGGATGTGGAGGGGCTAACCCCTGCCAACCTCGCCCTGATCGCGGCGGGACGGGAATCTGAAGCTTTGCTGCCGCCCACGCCGCGCAGCGTGCGCTTTTTGCTGCGGCGCGTGCTGGGTGACGACCTGCGCGGCCTGCGGGTGGCCGTGATCGGGCCGGGGCGCACGGTGGGCCGCCCGCTGACCTTCATGCTCAACAACCGGGGCGTCACGGTGACGCTGTCCAACGAATACACCCGTGATCTGGCCGGGGTGCTGGCTCCGCTGGACGCGGTGGTGGTGGCCGTGGGCAGAGCCGGACTTTTGAAGCCTGAACACGTCCAACCCCATCACGTCGTGATCGACGCCGGAATCAACGTGCAGGACGGGGGAGAGATGGTAGGGGATGCCATGCCGGACCTCCCCGTGCGGGCGCAGACGCCCGTGCCCGGCGGCGTCGGCCCGCTGACCAGCGCCCTGATGTACCAGAACCTCGTCCGCGCAGTGAAATTACAACGTGGGGAGGCGGTGGAGTAGGAGCCAAACTCATCATCCCTCCCCCTCACCAGAAAAGCCCTCTCCGCAGGGAAGAGGGCCTTTCATCTCCTCCAATCTCTAGTCGCTGCCCCGGCCCACGGTCAGCAGTTCACCCGGCTGTCCCTCCCCTGGTTCGGCGTGACGCAGGCTCTTGTCCCAGGTCACGCGGCCCATGAAGTAGTGGCGATAGGCCATCGGCAGGCTCAGGAACAGGGCAAACCCGTAGACGGGCAGGCTGGCGAGGGTGAAGGCGGTGCGGCCCAGCGACAGACGGTTCTCGCGCCTGTAACGGGCCACCCACTGCAACTGAATGATCAGGTTGATGACAGTGATGATCAGGCTGACTTTCGCGTCCAGCACCAGCCCCTGCGTGCCCATCGCCCAGCGCAGCGGCTGGGTCAGGAACGACAGCACGATGATGCCGCTGAGCCACGGTCCCAGGATGAAGTAGCTCAGGTCCAGACGGGCCAGCACTGGGACGGGCCTGCGCCACAACTGCGCCAGATACGGCAGGCACTGCATGGTGCCCTGCGTCCAGCGGGCGCGCTGGCGCGAGAAGCGGCGCAGATCGGGCAGGCCCTGCTGCGTGACCGCCGCCTCTAAAAAGACCAGCCGGTGACGCGGGTTGACCAGCCGGGCCTCGGCGGCGCTGCCAAAATCTTCGAGCAGCACGTCAGGCCACGGCGTCCGCCCGGCGTCGAACATGGCCGCCACATAGCTGGCGCGCATGAATTGCCCGTTGCCGCACAGGGCGGCGCTGTGCCACCACGAGCGCATCAGTTGAATGTGGCGGGTGATGAAGAATTCCAGGTCCTGCTGCTGCTCTAGCATGCGGCCCACCACGTTTTTTAATCCCAATTTGCCGGGGGACTGCCGGATTCGCACGCGGGCCTGCGCGGCCACCACGTCCGCGTGGGCCAGCACGCGCCGCGCCTCGGGCAGCAGGCCAGGGGTCACGCGCCCGTCGGCGTCCACCACCACGAAGACCTCTTTTTGCAGGTCCGCGCCCGTTGAGCGCAGGTCCCGCAGCAGGATCGACACCGCCCAGTTCATGGCCTTGCCCTTGCCCTGGCGGGCCTCCGGGGCGATGCGGCGCAGCAGGATCACGCCCGCGTCATTCCGCGCCAGCCGTTCCACCAGTTCTGCCGTGCGGTCATCGCTGCCGTCGTTGATCACGGCCACGCGGGCTTCGGGGGCCACCTCGCGCAGGTTGCGGACGGTGGCCTCGATCACCGCGTCCTCGTTCAGCGCGGGGACCACGAAGGTAAAACGCAATGCCTCGTCTGCCGGATACAGCCGCCGGGGCCGGGGCAACGTGGCCGACAGCAGCATTTGCAGAAAGTACAGGCCCAGCATCAGCAGGCCCAGCAGATCGAGAATGGTCAGAAATCCATGCAGTGCGTCAGTCAAAAGCTCCCCCGGTGGCGTCAGGCGCTCGGCCCGGTTCACCCGACTTTGCAGTCTTCTTAACTATGCAACGCGGATTGTGGGCTTGAAAAGGGCCAAATGAGAAATAGGCCCCACGCTACTGGGCGTTCTCTCTTCAATCGAAACTTTCGGGCGGGTAGACCTCGCGCCCCTGCTTGGTTTTTACATACGAACTGCGGCCCAGATACACCGCCGCCTCGCCCGTGAACAGCCGCCGTTCATTGTAGAAGGCGGGATCGTGGCGAACCTCCAGCACCACGCCCACGAACAGATCGTGGTCCCCGGTGGGCACGGTCTGAATCACCCGGCAGCGGTAGTACAGGTAAGCGTCGGCCAGGGCCAGCGGCGCGTCTGGCAGGGTTTGCAGGCCCAGGCGGGCCAGCTTGTCCTTTTGGGGCAGGTCGTGCAGCGACAGCACACCCGTCCCCTGAACCGGCTTCGCGTGCGAGGCGGGCAGGAAATTGATCCCGAACGTGCCGCTCCCCGCCACCAGCCCATGCGTGGCCCGCTCCCTGCCGATCAGCACGCCGTACATCGGGGGCTGGGCGCTCAGGGCGGTGTGCCAGCCCGCCGCCATCACGTTGCGGACCAGGCCATGTTCGGAAGTGGTGTGTTCGGCAGTGACCAGCGCCACCGTGCCGGGGTAATAGCCGAAAAACTGCGTGCCTGTCTCGCTGAGCATGGAAGGCAGGATAGCGGGCGGGGTCAGCATCTGCCGCCGTACCTGACCCCGTCCTACTTGCGCGCCAGTTCCAGTTGCCCGCTGTTCAGTTCGGTGCGCTCCCACTGCCCGGACTTGCAGACGTCATGGTTCACAAAACCGGTACCGCCCGCGCCGCTGTACTTGCTGACGTTGTAGAACGTGACCTGCACGCCGTAACGCTCGGTGAAGCCGCCGGAGCAGGGGCTGCCGCTCCCCAGGTTGGAGGTGGCGTTGAGTGTGACCGGGCTGGCCTTGTACACGCTGCGGGTGCCAATCAGGGTGTAACTCTCATTTGTCGCGCGGCTCCTGACCGTGCCAGTGACTGCCAAGTCCTTTTCCACGATGGTGATGTCCAGAACGGCGCTGTCGTTGTTCTGCCCCACCAGCCGCCCAGTGTAACTGCCGTTCACGTTGATGTCCGCCTCATTGGGAATCGGGGAAAAGGCGTTGCAGGAGGCCAGGACGCAAACGCTCAGGCCAGCAGTCAGCACGGGCAGCAACAGTCGCATAGAGCATCATAAACACACTGGAGGGACGCACAGGGGCGGACGCCTGCCCCATGCCCCGTATCCTGTGGCCCATGTCTTCCCTCCAGCCCAACACGCCGCCCACCGTGACCCGCATCGCCCCCAGTCCCACCGGGGACCCGCATGTCGGCACCGCCTATATCGGCCTGTTCAACTCTGTCCTGGCGCGGCAGGGCGGCGGCAAGTTCATCCTGCGGATCGAGGACACGGACCAGAACCGTTACGTGGCCGACAGCGAGAAGCGCATCTTTCAGATGATGCAGTGGCTGGGGCTGACCCCCGACGAGTCCCCGCTTCAGGACGGCCCCAACGGTCCCTACCGCCAGTCCGAGCGCACCGAGCTGTATGGCCAGCATGCCCGGCAACTGGTGGAAGGCGGCCACGCCTATTACGCCTTCGAGACGCCCGACGAACTGACCGAGCTGCGCGAGAAGGCGCAGGCGGACGGCACCGTGATCGCCGTGCCCAGCCGCGATCTGGACCCCGAACAGGCCGCGCGGCGGGTGGCGGCAGGGGACGCGGCGGTGGTGCGCCTGAAGGTGCCGCACGACGGCGAAACGGTGGTCAACGATCTGCTGCGCGAGCCAATTGTGTTCCAGAACGCCGAGATCGACGACAAGGTGCTGCTCAAGGCCGACGGCTACCCCACCTACCATCTGGCGAACGTGGTGGACGATCACCTGATGGGCGTGACCGACGTGGTGCGCGCCGAGGAATGGATCACCAGCACCCCCATTCACGTCCTGCTGTACCGCGCTTTCGGCTGGGACGCGCCCCGCTTCGCCCACATGCCGCTGCTGCGGAACGCCGACAAATCCAAGATCAGCAAGCGCAAGAACCCCACCAGCGTCGAGTGGTACATGGATCAGGGCTATCTGCCCGAAGCCATGCTCAACTTCCTGGCGACGATGGGCTGGACCCACCCGGACGGCACCGAAATCTTTGATCTGGACGAGTTTCAGCGCACCTTCCGGCTGGAGGACGTGACGCTGGGCGGCCCGGTGTTCGATCAGGACAAGCTGCGCTGGTACAACGGCAAATATCTGCGCGAGGTGTTGAGCGAGGAGGAGGTGGTCAAGCGGTTGCACGACTACCTGCTGGCCCACAAGTCCGAGTTGCCTTTAGATGATTATTTCCGCGCCGTGACCCGGCTGCTGATTCCGCGTATCGAAGTGTTCAGCGATTTTCTGGACAAGACCGGTTACTACTGGTCCGAAGACTATCCGGTGAACGAGAAGGCGCAAAAGGCCATCGACAACGCGCGGGAGCTGCTGCCGGAGCTGGCTGGCCGCCTCAAGAACCTGCCCAGTTTCGATGCGGAGAGCCTCAGCGCCATGTTCCACGCCTTCGCAGAGGAAAAGGGCCTCAAGCTGGGCAAGGTGATGCCCCCGGTGCGCGCCGCCGTCGCCGGAACGCTGGAAAGTCCCGATCTGCCGCAGATGCTCGAAGCCCTGGGCCGGGAGCGGGTGGTGTTGCGGGTGGAGCGGGCGGCACGCTGAACTTCCTTTCCCCACAACACACGACCCCCGCCGCACACACCCCTATACTCACCTTTACTGTGACTGGCTCTATAACTATTTCCGAGGCGGCGCTGGCCTCCCTGATCGGGCTGACCGCCCACGAGATTCCAGGGGTGGTGGGCATGGCCCCCGCCAACCTCAAGGAGGGGATTTCCCGCGTGCTGGGCCGCGCCAATGTCAGCGACGGCGTGGTGATCGGCAAGGAGAAGGGGGGCGACACCTACACGGCAGACCTGTACATCGTGGCGGCCTACGGCGTCAGCATTCCCACGGTGGCGCGCAATATCGTCGAGCGTGTGGAACACACCGTCAAGACCCTGGCCGGAATCGAGTTGAGCGCCACCCGCGTCCATGCGGTGGGGGTTCAGCGTGCCTGAACACAAAGCAACGCTGACGCCCGCCGACCTCGCCCGCATGTTGCGCTACGCCACCGACTGGCTGGGCGTGTACCGCGAGGAAGTCAACGCCCTGAATGTGTATCCGGTGCCGGACGGCGACACTGGCACCAACATGCACCTGACCATGCAGTCGGTGCGCCGTGAACTGGACACCGCCGACACAGACAGCATGGCCGGGGTGGCCCGCGCCATCAGCTACGGCGCGCTGCTGGGCGCACGCGGCAACAGCGGCGTGATCCTGTCTCAACTGCTGAAAGGTTTTGCGGAAGTCATCAAGGACAAGGCAGAGGTAGACGCTCCGACGCTGATCCGCGCCTTCGACGCCGCCCAGAAAAGCGGGTACGGCGCGGTGATGAAGCCGGTGGAAGGGACCATCCTGACCGTGGCGCGCGGCATTGCCGAGGGTGCGCGCGGCGACAGCGTGGATATGGTGCTGGAGAACGCACTGTTCAAGGGTCAGGAATTGCTGGACCAGACCCCCGAAATGCTGCCCGCGCTCAAGCAGGCCGGGGTGATCGACAGCGGCGGCCAGGGCTACCTGTATATCGTTCAGGGGATGCTGGCCGAGTTGCGCGGCGACGAGCTGCCCGAGGCCCCCGAGATCACCCAGTACGCCGCCCAGAGCTTCGAGAACGAGGAATTCGGCTTCTGCACCGAGTTTTTAATGTCCGAATCCACCAAATCCATCGAGGACATCCGTGAGCTGGTCAGTCCCTTCGGCGACAGCCTGCTGGTGGTGGGCGCGGAGGGCTATGTCAAGGGCCACATCCACACCAACGAGCCAGATGAATTGCTGGCCACCGTGGGCCGCTACGGCAGGATGCTCAAGACCAAGGTCGAGGACATGTCCGAGCAGCACACCGAGATTCTGGGCATGGCCGGGGCCACCGCCCGCGCCGAGGAGGAGCTGCCGCTCTCGGGGCTGGTGGCGGTGGCCAACGGTTACGGTCTGGTCAAGCTGTTCCGCAGCCTGGGGGCGCGCATCGTGTCCGGCGGGCAGACTGCCAATCCCAGCGTGCAGGACATCGTGGACGCCGTTCGCTCGGTGAGCGCCGAGCGCGTGATCGTGCTGCCCAACAACAAGAACGTGCTGATGGCCGCCGAGCGTGCCATAGAGCTGATGGAAGGCCGCGCCGTGGTGGTGCCCACCCGCACGCTGGGGCAGGGCATGGGCGCGGCCCTCGCCTTTCAGCCCGACATTTCCGCCGACGAGCTGAAAGACGCCATGACCGAGGCGGCTGGAGCCGTGACCACCTTCGAGGTCACGCGCGCCAGCCGCACCACCAACATCACCACCAAAAAAGGCGAGACGCTTGCTATTGCCGAGGGCGACGTGATCGGCTTGCAGGACGACGAACTGGTGCAGGCCGGGGGCAGCCCCGAGGACAGCGTGCTGAGGATGCTGGCTGAGGCTTACGCCGGGCAGGAGATCATCACCATTTTCGGCGGGCCGCAGAAGTCGCAGGACGATCTGGACGCATTGGCTGGGCGGATTGGCGAGCAGTTTGACGGCGCGGAAGTGGAAGCGCACGCGGGCGGGCCGGATCTGTACGACTATCTGGTGACTTTGGAGTAACGCTCAGGGCATCGACAGGAGGTGGGTTCCCGCGATCAGTGCCGCGAAAGCGGGCAGGGCGGCCCACCTTTTTCCTGCTCCACCCTGCCTGAACGCCAGCCCCGCGAACAGCAGCGCCAGCCCCAGCAGCACGCCGAGGCTGGCTTTCCATAGTCCAACCCACCACAGGCCATTGCCAATCACTGACGCGCCCGCACCGAACCAGTTGGCCCAGACGAAACGGAAATACCAGCCTTCTGGCAAGGGTGGAGAGACGAGCGGCACGAGCATCACGGCCAGAGCCGAGAGCGCCAGCCAGCCCTGCCGCCGCAGCGCCCACAGCAGCAGAACGGGGCAGCAAACCAGAGTCAGGATTCCGGCCCAGGGCGTCAGCATGGGCACAGAATACGGCTGGTCTGCGCCGTTTCACCTATATCCGGTCTACGCCATGCGGCGAATGTGCCGCGCGTTACCCAGCCCGTAAACTCTGGCACAGGTGAGGGCGAGTAGCCCACATTGAGCCGGGCCGAAGACACTGGGTTATCTCTTGAAACGACACCCCACTGTCAATCACTTGCCTGGTTCAACACTCCACTGGCTCCATCGTCTAACGGCTTCAAGACGCCCGGTTGTCTGCCGGAAAACGCGGGTTCGATTCCCGCTGGGGCCGCCAATATTCGACTCAAGGGCCGACAGGTCACGGTTATTTTGCCCACCACTTCGGACAACCCCACGGCGCGTCTGCAAAGATTCCGCCCTGGAGCAGAGGCCAGCGCAAGCCCCTCTTTCCCGTGGCCGCCCCTTGCCCTGAGTCTCCTCCCTCAAACCCTCCTGCTGGGCCGAAGAGGCCTCGGTTATCTCTGGTGATGGTCCTTTACGGACCTGGGTTCAACTCCCGCATCCGACTTCATCCCTTGCCCAGCACCCCATACATGCAGGTTTCTTCTAGTCAGCAAGATGCCCAGCAACCGCTGGGAGACGGCGGTGCAATTCCGTCCAGCCTGCTCCAGTCCGCCCCGCCACCACCGCCCCAAGTTCAGAGGTCTCTTTATGCTCCGGTATCCCAATCTGGTAGAGGAACGCGTCTCAGAAGCGCGTCAGTGTCAGTTCAAGTCTGACTCGGAGTACCAGCCTGGCAACAGGCGAGATCCAAATACGGTGGGTGTGGCCCTTCGCACCTCTTGCCCAGATCGGCGTTTTTTGCGCCTGGGCCGACGCACAAGGGTTATTGGTTCCCTCAGTTCGATTCTGACCACCCACCCCAAGCATCGCCGAAGACCAGCTTTCCGGCACCCTGGATGGACGGCGACGATGGCGAGTCGCGCCGGTCTGTAAAACCGATACCTTCGGGTTTAGCAGGTTCAAATCCTGCTCCATCCACCAGTCCTTCTGACCTGAGCGGGTAGCTCAATGGTAGAGCAGGAAAACTCGTTCCACATCCCTTGCCCAGCAGCGCAACCTTTTGGGCCGAAGTGCGAAAATTACCACTTGTAATGGCCGGGTTGCGGGTTCGAGTCCCGCCCCGCCAGATCAGAGGACACATCAATTTCAAACAGTTCAAACGCCCCGTGGGGACGGTGGTGGAGCGGTTAAACACATATGTCTGCCCCGCAACGGGCATTTCCTTCGACGCCACCTCGCCCTCCTGGGCCGATTGACGAAGGTTACCTGGAACATACAGGCCGAAAGGTCTTCGCAGGTTCGAATCCTGTCCGTCCCCCTCCCACACAGCAACAAAACTCGATGGAACGGTAGCTCAGCGGTAGAGCATGTTGCCTCCACACCACACTTGCCCGCTCCTGCAAAGGCGGCTGGGCCGACTGTGAAGGCTTATCGACTTCTCCTCGCAAGGTCGCGGGTTCGATTCCCGCCCGTTCCACCACCTCTTTTTAAGAACACAGCAACTGGACGTAGTGCAGTGGAAGCACGCCTGATTCGGATTCAAAGAGGTCGCAAGTTCAAATCTTGCCGTTCAGACCAGTCAGACCGGACCGCCACCAGGGGCGTAAGCCTTTGCCGGGGAAGAAGCGGGCCAGCTCTGGAGGGTGTGGTGTAACGGCTGCACGCTGCCCTGTGGAGGCAGAGGTTTTTGGGTTCAACTCCCGCCACTCTCCCCAATGAACCGGTAGCTCAGATGGAGGAGCGTCCCGCTACGAACGGGGAGGTCGCAGGTTCAAGTCCTGCCCGGTTCACCACTGGAGTTGTAGTTCAATCGAGCGTTCACCTTACAAGCGAGTGGGCGTAAGTTCGCAAATCCAACAGCTCCAAACAGACAGTTACGCCGCCGCCCTGCCACGCAGGGACTGGGAAGAAGGGGCGGACCTTACGGGCTTGTAGCGCAACTGGGAGCGCAACCCCCTTGCACGGGGAAGGTTGGGAGTTCGAATCTCCCCATGTCCACCACCTGACACGCCGATGTGTCGCGTCGCCGCTGGCGAATCCAGCCTGCCCGTCTCGCCCTGACACAAGGAGGGCCGAACCATGAAGAACCTGCTGAGCGTCATTAGCCCCAAGCACCGCCGTCAGACCGAGCGGCTCAATGCCCGCCAGAAGCGCAACAACGCGGGCGGATTCGTGTACACCGTCAGCGACGAGGGCCGCCTGACCCGTTTCCTGGTGCTGGGCACCGATGGCGGCACCTTTTACGCCGCCGAGCGCAAGCACACCGTTCAGGCCACCGATTTCGTGCGCGAACTGGTGGCGCGCGACGCGGCCCTGGCCCTGCGCGTGACGCTGGAGGTGGTGCGCGGCAACCGTGCGCCCAAGCCGGACCCGGCGTTGCTGGTGCTGGCGCTGATCGCCAAGACCGCCCCAGAGGCCGCAGACCGCAAGGCCGCCTGGGATGCGCTGCCTGAAGTGGCCCGCACCGGCACCATGCTGCTGCACTTCCTGGCGTTTGCCGATGCGCTGGGAGGCTGGGGCCGCCTGACCCGTCAGGGCGTGGCGCGCGTGTACGAGGACGCCCCGCTGGAAAAGCTGGCGCTGTGGGCCGTGAAGTACAAGGCCCGCGACGGCTGGAGCCAGGCCGACGCCCTGCGCAA
This sequence comes from Deinococcus marmoris DSM 12784, assembly GCF_000701405.1. GTDB lineage: Bacteria > Deinococcota > Deinococci > Deinococcales > Deinococcaceae > Deinococcus > Deinococcus marmoris. Next base: position 77,322 of record NZ_JNIV01000001.1, on the reverse strand, counting down.
GGCGCACCCGAAGACCGAGGACGCGGGCCGCAACGCGGTGCTGAAGTTCATGGTGGACGGCGTGCTGCCGGAGGGTGCGAACGACGCCTCTCTACGCGTGATTGAGGGCCATCTGCGGGCGCTGGAAGCGACTTCTGACGCGGACGCCGCCGGACTGATGACCGAGTACGGTCTGCCCATCGAAGCCGTGCCCACCCACCTGCGTGGGTCCGGGGTCTACCGCGCCGCCATGCAGACCAACGGCCTGACCTGGCTGCTGCGGAACCTGGGCAACCTGGGCCGCGTGGGCGTGCTGACCGTCAATGACCGCGAAATCGTGCAGGAAGTCGTGAAGCGCGTGACCGACGTGGAGGCGCTGAAGCGGGGGCGTATTCACCCGCTGGACGCCCTGAAGGCCCGGCTGGTGTACGCACAGGGGCGCGGCGTGAAGGGCAAGGGGGAATGGCTGCCCGTGCCGGGGGTAGTGGACGCGTTGGAGGACGCCTTCATGCTGGCCTTCGGAAGCATCAAGCCTGCCGGAACCCGGCACCTGCTGGCGCTGGACGTGTCGGGCAGCATGACCTGGGGCAACGTGGGGGGCGTTCCCGGCCTGACCCCCAACATGGCCGCCGCCGCCATGGGCATGGTGGCCCTGCGCACCGAGCCGGACGCGCTGACGATGGGCTTTGCCGACTCTTTCCGCCCGCTGGGCATCACCCCAAAGGACACCCTGGAAAGCGCGATGCGCAAGGCCCAGAGCGCCAGCTTCGGAGCCACCGACTGCGCCCAGCCGATGCTGTGGGCGGCCCAGCAGGGCGTGGATGTGGACACCTTCGTGGTCTACACCGACAACGAAACCTGGGCGGGCAAGGTTCACCCGGCAGTGGCGCTGGACGCGTACCGCCAGAAGACAGGCATCAGCGCACGCCTGATCGTGGTGGGCCTGACGTCCACGGAATTCACGATTGCCGATCCCACGCGGGCCGACATGCTGGATGTGGTGGGCTTAGACACGGCAGCGCCGGGGGTGATGACGGCGTTCGCACGGGGCGAGATTTGAAGAGGTAAGCCAGTGGCAGATGGCCCGAAATGAGGGGGCGCATCTGCTACTTCCCTTTTTGCAATCTATCCGTCCACAAAAATATCCAGCGGCAGGAACGCGCTCACCGTGTAATTCGGCGCGTCCACCACCTGACTGATCTTCAGATCCACGCACGCGCTGGACAGCACGTAGGCCTGCTCCAGGCTCAGGCCACGCGCCGTCAGCCGCCGCAGCAGGGCGCGCAGGGCGGTGCGGGCGGCGGTCATCAGGTCTGGATCGTGCCCGGTGGTGGCGTGCCAGCGCGAACTGCTGCCGCCGTGCGTGGGCGTGACGAATTCGGGTGTGGTCAGCCCGACATCTTTCTCCACACCCACGCGCAGCGTGATCTGGCCTGCCATTTCTATGCCTGTGCCGGACAGTTCGCCGTCGCCCTGGGCGGCATGCAGATCGCCCACCGAGAGCAGCGCACCGGGAACCTCGACAGGCAGATATAGCGTTGCCCCGGCCACCAGTTGCCGGATGTCCATGTTGCCGCCCACCTGCCGGGGCGGTGCGGTGGGGTGCGGGCCGTCCGCGCCGGGGGCCAGACCGATCACGCCGGGAAAGGGGGCCAGGGGCAGGCGAATCCCTGGCAGAAAATCCGCGTGGGTGTCAACACGCAAGTCCCAGAAATGCATGTAGGGCTGCAAGCCTTCTTCGGCCAGCGCGGCGTCCAGCAGGCCAATGCCGTTCGGGCGGCAGGCGGTCCAGCCCCAGGCGGCGGGGCGGACGTCCAGAATATCGATCTTCAGGGCGTCACCCGGCTGCGCGCCCTCCACGAACACCGGGCCGGTCAGTGGGTGGCCGCGTGGACCGTCGCGCGCCGGAGCAGCATCGGCGCGAATCAGGGCGTCCAGCGTGGCAGGGGCCGGCAATTCCCCGGCCACCACCCTCCGCGCCACCCCACCGTCCGAGGCGTCCAGCGTGTCGAGGGTGACGCTGTCGCCGGGCCGCACCCGCAGCACAGGCGGCAGCGTGCGGTCCCAGACGGTGTGAATGGACGTGGCACTCAGGTGATGGTCAGCCATGCGGCCCAGGCTACAGATATTGCGCCGCGTTAATCTGAGGACAGATGCCAGACCCACACGCCGCCCTCCCCTTTGCCGCCGCCGTCCACCCGGACGCCCGCTCCGCCGCCCGCCTGACCTGGGATTCGCGCGAGGCAGGCCCGGACGTGGCCTTTGTCGCCCTGCCCGGCGAGAAGATGCACGGCAATCAATTCGTTCAAAAGGCGCTGGACGCGGGCGCACCATTCATCCTGACCGATCTGGACGTACTGCGCGCCGTGCGGGTGCCGGATGCCTGGGCCGCCCTGAAAGCCTGGGCACAGGCCGAACGTGCAAAAAACAAACTGGTGGTGGGCATCACGGGCAGCGCGGGCAAGACCACAGCTAAAGCGTATGCGGCGGCGGCGCTGAACGCCCACTTCATGCCAGTGTTCAACACCCAGCCCGCCATCGCCTGTTTTCTCGTCGAGTTCGGGGCCTCCACGCAACCGCTGGTGGTGGAAATGGGCATTGACCGCCTGGGCGAGATGACCGAACTGGTAGAGCTGGTGCGCCCGGACGTGGGCGTGGTCACGGCGATTGGTCCCGCTCATCTGGAGGGGCTGGGCAGCGTGGAGAACATCGTGCGCGAGAAGGGTTTTATTCTGGACGGGGTGCGCGGGCTGGTGGGCGCACAGGCCGCGCCATTTTACGAAGGCACAGAGAGTTACGGCTTTGGAGACGTGACGCACGCTGGGCAGGGATTAGCGGTCACGTCACAGGGCGCAACATTCACTTTTGAGGGAAGAGAAGTCACCTTGCCCCTGGCGGCCCGCGTGCAGGCCGAGGCGGCGGTGCTGGGGCTGCTGCTGGCGCGGGAAGGGGGTCTGGATTTAGAAGAGGCGGCGGCGCGGCTCTCGGAAGTCAGCGTGCCGGGGGGCCGCTACCGGGTCCACGCGGGCCGCTTTACGGTGATCGACGACGCCTACAACGCCTCACCCGTGGCGGTCAGTGCCGCGCTGGACGCCCTGAGTGGCCTCCCAGGCCGCCGCATCAGCGTGCTGGGGCGAATGCTGGAACTGGGGGGCACGGAGCGCGAATTGCACGCACAGGTGGGCCAGGAAGCGCGGGCAAAAGCAGACCTGACCTACGGCGTGGGTGCCTTCGCCGCCGAACTGGGCGAGCGGGCGTTTGCCACCGTGCCGGAACTGACTGCCGCCCTGCTGGGAGAAGTCAGGGACGGTGATGTGGTGCTGATCAAGGCCAGCCGGGGCATCAGCTACACGCCAGAAAAACGCGCGCAGGAGGGCGTGGGGCTGGACGTGGTGGTGGACGCGCTGCTCCAGTTACGTGACCGGGTTCAGTTGCGGGACAGCGCCAGTGCAGACGGTTCTGGAAACTGAGCCAGATAGTCTAGCGCCCGTTCCCATGCGCCCGGCGGAAAATAACCGGGGGCGGCGTGATCGTTGGCGGCGCAGAACTCGGCCATCGGCACGGTGATATCCACAACGCCGCCCTGCCAGTACGGGGCGTAGGCGGCGTGGTGGCGGCGCAGCAACCCGGCCTCGGACACGTAGCCCTGCGCGTCGAAGGCCGTCTGGCCGTCTGTGACATAGACGTGGCTGCCGTCGAAACCGGGGGTGGGGTAGATGAAGCGGGGCCGGAAGCCCGCGTGCGGGTACGTTTCCAGAAAGGCGAAGGCCAGGATCTGACATGCGCCCGCCGAGAAGAAGGCGACATCCGGGCGCTGGTAGCTCAGGCGCGCGCTGTCGAACTGATCGCGGGTCCGGGCGAAGACGGTGATGGGCTGCCTCATATCCCCCAGCCTAATGCCGGGAACAATGACTTCTATGCGCCGCCTCTTGCCACTGTCTTTGGGTCTGCTGCCGCTGGTGGCCTGCGCCCCGGTCCCAGCCCAGTCCCAGCCCCGGCCTACTGGCCCCGCTGCCATCGCCGCGCCCGCAGACCCCGGCTTCCGCGCCGCCTTTGCCCCCGAAGGCGTGGCTTGGGTCTCGGGTGGGCGGGCCTGCGTGGCGCGTGTGCCGTCGTACCGCGTGAGCTGCCCCAGCCTGCCCCCGGCAGTGGACGTGGGCTGGAACGGCGGGGACGCCTGGGCGGCCATTCCGGGCCTGGGCGCGGTGATCACGCTGGACCGCGCCGCACAGACCGTGCAGGTGGGCCGGGTGGTGGCCCTGAGTGGCACCCGCGCCTACCGCGAGGACGGCAGCGCCGTCAATTACGCGGGCGTGGCGGTCCAGGGCGTGATCGGCGCTCCCTCGGCGGCCATCACGGGCGGGGGCGGCCAGGATTACGTGCTGCTGGGCGGCAAGCTGCTGCGGGTACAGGGCGGCGCGGTGCTGGAAAACGGCGCGGGGCCGTATCTGCGATTTGGCCCCACGGGCGCACAGTCGGCAGACGTTCCCGGCGTGAACACCGACTTCGGCAGCTACCGCCTGGCGAACGGGGAGTTGCAGCGGCTGGACACGGCGGGCGGCGTGGTGGGCCGCGTGCCGCACGGGCCAGGACGGGTGGGGCTGGTGGGCGGGGATGTGGTGACGGTCAGCCCGCAGGGTGGGGTGCGCGTCTTTGGCCTGGATTTGCGGGAGCGCGGGTGATACGGACGGGACAGGACTGAAGATCTTCAGTTCGTAGCGCCAACTCCTATCCGTTCAAGGTGGACAATGCGGCCAGCGTCACATCTATTCCAGGCCATACTGTTCGGCGGGTCAGCTCTGCGGGGAGCGTCTTCCTGCTCTTTTAACTGCCTGAATCTCCCCGAGACCCTTCCACACACTTCTTAGAAAAGAGACTTTTCATTAACGCTTCCTGTTTTTTACTGCGTGGCAGGAAACCTGTCCCCATGCAGACAAACTGCACGGCACGTTCTGAGGCCCAGACACGGTTTTTCGCCGTGTCAGAGTTCGGTAAGCGCCGGAGTGGTTGCATGGAGGGGCTTATGGTAGCCGCTGCGTTCTGTCTTCCCGCCCGCCGTCACCCGTCTCTTTTTCCCGTCTGGAACAGCTCCCGACAGATGAGCGCCTGCTAAAATCCACCCTAATCTGGAGGGAGAATGTCTAGTTTCGTACAACGTCTGCTCAACCCGCGTCCCGCTGCGCTCGGGGTGGAAATCGGCACCAGCGCCATCAAGGTGGTGGCGCTGCGGGCCGGTTCGCCGCCCTCGCTGCTGCACGCCGTGATGACGCCCACGCCCATCGGCAGCATGCAGGACGGTCTGGTCGTCGAACCCCAGGCCGTGGCCAACGAGCTACGTAAGCTGCTGGCCGAACACCGCATCACCACCAAATACGCGGTGACCGCCGTGCCCAACCAGTCGGCGGTCACGCGCAACATCATGGTGCCCAAGATGGACCGCAAGGACCTTCAGGAAGCTATCAAGTGGGAGGCCGAACGCTACATCCCGTATCCGATCAACGACGTCAGCCTGGATTTTGACATCCTGGACGATCCGGCCACCATCCCCGAGGACGGGCAACTGGAAGTGGTGATCGCCGCCGCCCCCACCGAGGCGGTGGCCCGGCAGATCGAGGTGCTGCGGCTGGCAGGTCTGGAACCCACCGTGATCGATCTCAAGAGTTTCGCGGCCCTGCGCGCCCTGCGCGGCAACCTGCTCGGGGAACACCTGACCAAAAGCACCCTGACCGGCACCAACTACACCCAGTCCGGCGAGGTCGCGCTGGTCATGGAAATCGGCGCGAGCAGTTCGGTGATCAGTCTGGTGCGCGGTGACCGGGTGCTGATGGCGCGCAACATCAACGTGGCCGCCGACGACTTCACCACGGCGCTGCAAAAAGCCTTCGATCTGGACTTCAGCGCCGCCGAGGACGTCAAGCTGGGCTACGCGACGGCCACCACCCCCACCGAGGACGAGGAAGACCTGCTGAACTTCGACATGGCCCGCGAGCAGTACAGCCCGGCGCGCGTGTTCGAGGTGGTGCGCCCGGTGCTGGGCGACCTGATCACCGAGATCCGCCGCTCGCTGGAGTTCTACCGCGTTCAGAGCGGCGACGTGGTCATCGACCGGACCTTCCTGGCCGGGGGCGGCGCGAAACTGCGCGGTCTGGCGGCGGCCATCAGCGACGCGCTGGGCTTCCGGGTGGAAATCGCCAGCCCGTGGCTGACCGTGCAGACCGATCAGGCCAACGTGGACACCGGTTACCTTCAGACCAACGCGCCGGAATTCACCGTGCCGCTGGGTCTGGCGCTGCGGGGGGTGAGTGGCCGTGGTTGAAATCAACCTGCTGCCCGCGCAGTACCGCAAACAGTCTGCGCCCAGTGCCTGGAAGTACGCCACCTACGTCCTGCCGGTGGCCCTGGTGGCCGCCATCCTGATTCCAGAAGTGGTCACTGCCACCCGCGTGGGTGACCTGAACCGGGAGATCGACGCCCTGAACGGCGAGGTGGCCGCCCTGGCCCCCGCCAAGCAGGAATTCGACACCCTGACGGCGGAGGCGCGCACGCTGGAACAGGTCACGTCCATCGCCCAGCAACTCAGAACCGGCAAAACGTATTGGACCAACGATCTGGCCGCCTTTACCTCTCAGCTTCCCAACGACGGCAGCCTGGCGGTCAATTCCATGACCATCCGCAATCTGGACGCGGGCAACCTCGTCACGTTGCAGCAGGGCGGCATCTACATGGGCAAAGCGGTGACGCGCGAGATCGATCTGAGCGGTACGGCCACCAGCCAGCAGGCCGTGGTGAATTTTCTGAAACTCTACGAGGACAACCCCAATTTCGGCGTGAACTTCAAGTCGCTGCAAAGTGACGCGCAGGGCGGGGCGGCAAACGGCGGGACCGCAGATGGCGGGGCAGCATCCAGGCCGCAGTACACCTTCACGGCCAGTGTCGGGATCGTGGGCGGGCCGCCTGCCGGGACGGAAACGCCAGCGGTGCAGCCTGCTCCGGGTACGGACCCGGCCACGCCCGCCGCACCGGCAGCCGCGCCAGCACAAGGAGCGGGCAGTGTCAACTAAACTCTCTCCCAGAAACCTGTTCCTGATCGTCGTGGCCGTGTGCCTGCTGGTGCTGGCGCTGTGGTTCGTGCTGCGCTTTCAGCCCCGGCAGCAGCAGATCACGGACCTGCAAAGTCAGGTCGAGCCTCTCCAGACCCGCGTGACCGTCATGCGTTCGGCCTCGCAGGGCCTGCCCGCACTGCGTGAACGCGTCGCCAAACTGCGTATCGACCAGCAGGAGTTCGTGACCGCCCTGCCCGAGGCCGCCAATTTCGGCGCGGTCCTCGATGAACTGCGCCGCACCATGGCGGCCAGCGGGGCCACCCTGAACACCTTTGCGGTGCAGGGCAGCGGCGCGGCAGGCAATCTGCCCGGCGGCGTGCGGCCCATCGGCCTGAGCATGGGCGTGTCCGGCAAATTTGCCCAGATGTTCGAGACCCTGCGCGCCCTGGAAACCGCCGGACGCTTTACCACCGTCAACAACGTGGCGCTGCAACTGCCCGCCGCGACCAGCTTCGATCCCGAATTGCAGGGCACCCTGGGCCTGACCGTCTACACCTTCGACCCGGCCCAGGCCAGCGCCCAGGCTGCCGACGGCACCACGCAGGCACCGGAAGCGGCTCCCAGCGCCCCAGGAGGAACCCAGTGACCCGCGCGCCCATCAAACTCTCCCGCGAGATGAAACTGCTGCTGCTGCTGCTGCTGATGGTGGCGCTGATCGGCGCGTGGTACGTCTGGACCAACAACCGCACCCTGGCCGCCCAGTCCACGGGCACAGGAACCACCGACACCGGCACCGTTGACACCGGCACCGAGACTGGTACTCAAACCGGGACGTTGCCCAGCACCGCGCCTGACCCCTCGACTGACCCGGCAACTGGCCCCACGACTGGTCCCGAAGCGGGCACGGCCCCCGGCGACGAGGGCGCGACGGCCAGCGGTGACGGCACAGCCAGCAATCCAGCCAGCGGCACGGCTGCCACCGACGGCGCAGCTCCAAGCACCGACGGCACCGCCACGGCAGGCACCGGCGCGGTTCCCAGCGGCACGGGTCTGGCCACAGGTACGGAGACCGTTCCCCTGACCCCGGCCACCGGCGCGTCCGGCCAGAACGGCACGGATACGGGCGCACTGGCCGTGCAGCCCAACCGGCCCGTGGAGATCGAGGTCATTCCGCCCTTCCCCACCCCCGAGGTGCCCAGCGCACCTGACGGCGCGGCCACCACCCCCGGCGGCATCAACCCCCAGGCCAGCATTGCCAGCGTGCCCAGCAACAACCCCTTCCGGCCCCTGTCCGTGGACCGCAGCGCCCAGGACGCCCAGAACGCCGCCGCTCCGGCAGCCACCTCGGGCCTGGCGGGCAGCGGCACACCGTCAGGCGCGCAGACCAGCACGGCGGGGGGCAGTGTGCAGACCACGCCGATCACGCCCAGCACCAACGCCGGACCGCTGGCGATCAGCCCGATCCCCGGCGCGGGCGGCAGCACGGGCGTCACGTCCGGCAGCGTCAGCGGCCTGCCCAGCATTCCCGGCGCAGACGGCAGCACGGGGCTGGGTGGCACAGGACTGGGCAACTCCAGCCTGGGCAACCCCAGCGCGGGTCTGAACATCCCCGGCAGCGGCGTTCCTTCCAGCAACGCCATTCCAGGCGGCTCCGGCAGCACAGCATCGGCACCGGGCGGCACGGTCTCAGGTAGTACTCCTGGGCGCACCATCTCCGGCAACACCAGTGATTCCGGCGTGACCGTGATCGGCGGCAGCACAGGCTCGGGCACGGCTTCATCCAGAAACCCGAACGCCGCAGGCACTCCAGCCCGGACCCCTGGCCAGACCAGTTCGCAGGGCAACGTGGTCATCACCGCGCCCAAGCCGCCCAAGCCCATCGTGCCGCCCATCACCGGGATGAACGTGCCCAACGTGACCCGCGTGCCCGTCACCCCGTCCAGACCCGCCCAGGGGGCAGCCCAGGGCAGCACGGCCACCACTGGCGCTGGCCGCCCTGGGTCCAGCGGCGCGTCCGGCAGCCCTGTTTCGGGCACCCCTGTTCCCGGCAGCACCCCACAGGTCATCACCTCGCTGGGCCAGGACGCCGGGGGCATTGGGACGGACACCGCTTCCGATGCCAGCAAGCTCGATCTGTTCGTGCAAAAGCAGCAACTGGCCTTTAACGCCGCTGTCCTCGGCCCCATCAACACCGCCATCTTCCGGGGCCAAGACGGCTACGTGGTCGTCGCCGTGGGCCAGACCCTCCCCAACTCTCAGGTCACGGTCAAGGAAGTGAGCGCCACCACCGCCGTACTGAGCCTGGGCAAAGAACTCAAAACTCTCGAACTGGACCAAAGGTGAGCCAAGCCATGATGAACCGTTACGCCCTCCTGCTGACCGCCGCGCTCGGCATGGCCGCCGCGCAGACCACCCCCACCCCGGCCGTTCCCGCCGCCTCTCCCAAGATCAGCGCCGCGCAGGCCGCCGTGGCCGACCCCCAGCTTTCCGGCGCGAAGGTGACCTTCGAGGTCCGCCGCGCAGGCAGCGATCTGGCCTCCATGCTGATCGCCCTGGCCATGAGCGCGGGCTACGAGATCATCATCGAACCCTCGGTGGACGGCGTGTTGCAGGCCAACAGCGTTTCGGCCCCGGCCAACGCCGCCGCTCCTGCTGGCGCAGCGCCCGCCGCAACCGGCAGCGCCGTGTCGTACTCCTTCAAGGACAAGCCCTTCAACGAGGTCTGGCCGCTGGTGCTCGACATCTACGGCCTGAGCTACGAGACGCTGGGGATTGGCGGCAAGAACGTGCTGCGGGTGGGCATCAAGCCCATTCAGAAGATCGTCAGGCTGCCCGCTGGCCTGAGTGCCGCCGACACCGAGCGGCAGCTCAAGCTGTCCTTCGGCAGCCTGCGCAAGATCACCAGCAGCCAGACCAACGCCGCGCCCGCCGCAGGTGTGGCCGGGGCACAGGCCAGCAACACCACCACCGAGGCCAGCCAGGAGGAAATCATTCTGGACTCGCCCACCATGCGGATCGTGGCCGAGCCGGTCTCCAACAGCGTGATCATCCGGGGCACCAACCAGGAAGTCGCGCAGGTTGAAAGACTGCTGAACCAGATCATCGCCGCGCAGGCGTCGGCTCCCGCCGTGGTCAAGCCCACCCCCATTGCAACTGTCCAGCGCGTGTACAGCGTCAATGGCCGTCAGGAAGACGTGGTGGCGCTGCTGGGCAAGCAGTACCCGGCCCTGAACGTCTCGCCCGTGGGCACCACCGGACAGGTCGTGGTCAGCGGCCCCGAGGACCAGCTCGGTGAGGCCCTGAAGCTGCTGGCGCAGGTGGACCGCCCCGTGAGCGCCGCGCCGGACCCCAAGCTGGGCACCCAGGTCTACTCGGCCAGGGGCAAGTCCGATGACGTGACCAAGTTCCTGGCCGCGCAGTATCCGGGCCTGAAGGTCACGCCCATCGGCACCACCGAGCGGCTGGTCATCAGCGGCCCGCAGGAACAGCTCAGCGCCGCGCTGGCCCTACTGGGTCAGGTGGACATGGCCGCGCCCGTGGCCCCCAGCACCGTGCAGCGCGTCTTCACGCTGATCAACGCCAGTGCCGAGGAAGTCAAAGCCACCCTGGAAGGCACCCTGGCGCGGGAAGTGACCGCGAACACCCTGACCCCCAATTCCACCCTAATCAACCCGATCACCGGGCAGCCTTACGTCAGCGGTCCCCTGGCCAACCTGCCACTACAACCCCAGACCACGGGCACCGCTGCGGCAGACGGCGCGGCCACACCTGCGACCCAGCCCGCCACCATCATCGCCGACAAGCGCACCAACGCCGTGATCGTGCGCGGCACGCCGGATCAGGTCGAGCAGGTGGCGCAACTGATTCCGCAACTGGACCAGAAAGTGCCGCAGATCAACGTGCAAGTCCGCATTCAGGAAATCACCGAAACGGCGGCCCGCAGCCTGGGCATGGACTGGAAGATCGGCTTCGGCGGTTTCCAGGTCTCGGCGGGGGGCGGCGGGCTGGGCGCGGCTTTCAACCCCACCCAGAGCCTGATGGGCTTCAACCTGGGCGCGACCCTGAACACCCTGCAAAACCAGGGCCTGTCCAAGAGCGTCTACGACGGCGCAATCACCATGCAGAGCGGTCAGCGTTCGCTGGGCAGCGAGGGCCAGACCCAGAACGCCTCGGGCACGGCGGCGGCCAGCGTCAAGAGCGGCGGAAGACTGGAACTCAACATTCCCTCGGCGGCGGCCAATGTGCCCGGCATTCAGAAACAGATCGACTACGGCGTCAACCTGGATTTCTACAGCCCGCAGGTGGCCCCGGACGGCTCGATCACCATGCGCGTGCGCGGCCAGGTCAACGATCTGACCACCGTGATCACCGCTACGACGGTGCCCAACCTGCTTCAGTTCACCAACAGTGAAGCCCAGACCACGCTGACCTTCAAGAGCGGCGAGACCCTGCTGCTGAGCGGCCTGCTGAAGACCAAGGAAACCCGCAACAACGACGGCGTGCCGTTCCTGTCCAGCATCCCGGTGATCGGCGGCCTGTTCGGCAAGGAATCCACCCGCAAGGAACAGACCCAACTGTTGGTGGTCATTACCGGAAACATCGTCAAGTAAGACTCAAATCCATCGCCCCCCTCCTAAAAGCGGAAGGGGGCTTTTTGCCGTCTCTGTTCTGCCCCTCCCCTGTTTGGGCATGGCGGGTCAAATGACGTGGACCGGGCGCTACAGTCACCCCATATGAGGTATCTGACCGCTGGAGAATCGCACGGGCCGCAACTGACGGCCATCATCGAGGGGGTGCCGTCGGGGCTGCCGCTGGGCAAAGGGGACATCGACCCGTGGCTGCGGCGGCGGCAGGGCGGCTACGGACGCGGGCGGCGCATGGTGATCGAGACCGACGAGGCCGCGATTACGGGCGGCGTGCGGGCCGGGCGCACCACCGGAGCGCCGATTGCGCTGGTGATCGAGAACAGGGACCACCGCAACTGGACCGAGATCATGTCGCCGGAACCGGGCGGCGAGCCGCGTAAGAAGGCCCTGACCGACGCCCGCCCCGGCCACGCGGATTTAACGGGCGGCATCAAGTACCGCCACAAGGACCTGCGTGACGTGCTGGAACGCGCCAGCGCCCGTGAGACGGCGGCGAGGGTGGCGGTGGGCAGCGTGGCCCTGAAGCTGCTGGAAGAACTGGGCATTCAGGGCGCAAATTACGTGTCCAGTCTGGCCGGAATCGAGACCAGGCAGGACTTCAGTTGGGACGCATTGGAGGCCATCGAGGACAGCGATTTGCGGACGCCGGATGCCGACGCCGCAGAAAAGATGCGCGAACGCATCGACGCCGCCAAAAAGGACGGTGACACGCTGGGCGGCATTCTGGAAGTGCGCTTCCGGGGGCTGCCGGTGGGTCTGGGCAGCTTCGTCCACTGGGACCGCAAGCTGGACGGGCGGATTGCGCAGGCGTGTCTGAGCGTGCAGGCCATGAAAGGGGTGGAAATCGGGCGGGCCTTCGACAACGCCGTGAAGGCCGGAAGCGGCGTGCATGATGCCATCCATTACCGGGACGGCACCTACGCCCGAGACACCAACGGCGCGGGCGGCCTGGAAGCAGGGATGACCAACGGCGAAGAAATCGTGGTGCGCGTGGCGATGAAGCCGATTGCCACCCTGATGAAGCCGCTGCCCACTGTGAACGTCGTGTCGCACGAGGCGTCGGACGCGGCCCGCGAGCGCAGCGACACCACCGCTGTACCCGCTGCCGGGGTGATCCTGCAATGCGTGATCGGCTTCGTGATTGCGGATGCCATTCAGGAAAAATTTGGCGGCGACACGCTGGCCGAGTTACAGGAGCGGGTGGCGGCGGCGCGGGCCTACGCGCAGTCGTACTAGTGGAATCAGGTCAGGCCGCGCCGCAGACGTCCCACCCGGAGTCGGCTCTGGAATGCCTGCCCGAATGCGTGGAGGACGCGCTTCAGGTGCTGCTGGCCGCGCCGCCCGAACCGCCCGAGGGCACGTCAGACCGTGCCTTTGTTACTTCCCTCACAGGTGAGTCCTCTAGACTGTCCCCCATGTGGGGTACGGGCCTGATCGAACGCCCAGTCGACTGGGTGGCGCTGGCTGGCTTCATGGGGACTGGAAAGAGCCGCGTGGGCTGGGAGCTGTCGCGTGCGCTGGCGCTGCATTTCGTCGATACCGACAAGCTGATCACGCGGGTGGTGGGCAAGAGCATCCCCGAGGTCTTCGAGCAGGAGGGCGAGGGCTATTTCCGCGCCTGCGAGGCTGAGGTGGTCAGCCGCGTGTCCCGGCTGGAACACGCGGTCATCAGTCTGGGCGGCGGCACCTTTATCCATGAAGCCAACCGCGCCGCGCTGCTCTCGCGTGGTCCGGTGGTGGTCTTGTGGGCCACGCCCGAAACCGTGTACCAGCGCACCAAGCACAGTGACCGCCCGCTGCTGCGCGCCGAGGACCCGCTGGGCCGAATCCGCAGCCTGATGGACGAGCGCGAGGGCGTGTACCGCCAGGGCACCATCCACGTCCACAGCGACGGCAGACCCTCCGAGGAAATCGTGGAGGAGATCATCGAACGCCTGTGGGCCTGGTCCGACGCCGCCCATGCCTGGGCCGACGCTCCCGAACCTGTGGCGGACTGAGGGTGCGGCGGATTGAGGTTGGCGGGACGCAGCCATACGGGGTGGAGGTGGGTGCGGGACTACTCTCCATTCTGAAAGTTCCGCAACGCCATATCGCGCTGATTCATCCGGTTGACCTGCCCGCGCAATTCGTGGCGGCAGTGCAGGCCAGCCTCTCCCCTACGGTGACCATTGAAGTCCCCGCCCGCGACGACTGCAAGACGCTGGAAGTGCTGAGCGGCGTGCTGTCCAAGCTTGCCGCCGCCAATATTCCCCGCGACGGCGCGGTGGTGGGCCTGGGCGGCGGCGCGGCCACCGATCTGGCGGGATTTGCCGCCGCCAGTTACCTGCGCGGCGTGGCCTTCTACACGCTGCCCACGACGGTGCTGGGCATGGTGGACGCGGCGGTGGGCGGCAAGACGGGCGTCAACCTGCCCGAGGGCAAGAATCTGGTGGGCGCGTTCTGGCCCCCGAAGGCCGTGTGGTGCGACACCGATACGCTGGCAACCCTGCCCGACGCTGTGTTCCGCGAGGGCGCTGCCGAGGCGTACAAGCACGGGCTGATCTCCGATCCCAGTCTGCTGGAGCGGGTGCTTTCGCCGGAATTCAGGCCCGGCGGCGCAAAGTTGGAAGATACGCTGGCCGACGCGATTGCCGTCAAGGCCGGAGTCGTGACCCGTGACCTGACCGAGCAGGGCGAGCGGGCCTATCTGAACTTCGGGCATACGCTGGCGCACGCGCTGGAGGCGGTCACGGACCACGCGGTCACGCACGGCGAGGCGGTGGGCTATGGCATGCATTACGCCGCGTTGCTGAGCAGAGCAATGGGCGGCGCAGATTTGACACCGCACACGCTGGCTTTTCTGCAATGGCAACGGCCCGCGCCCCTGCCCCCGCTGACCTTCGAGGATGTCATGCCCTACATGGCGCGCGACAAGAAAGCCGATGCACAGGGCGTGCGCTTCGTGCTGCTGTGTGATCTGGCCCAGCCGTACCTGACGCGGGTGCCGGAACCCGTGTTGCAGGGAGCGTTTGCGGAATGGCAGGTACAGATGAGCCGCCTTCCCGCCGCGCACTGACCTGTCACACTGAACCCCTTCAGGAGGACCGTATGTTCAAGTGGAAGTCCACAGTTCTAGGTTTGTCCCTCAGCGCCGTGATCGGAACAGGTGTCGCCTCTGCCGCGCCCATTTCCACACTCCTGACCCCTGGCAGCCTGACCATCGGCACCGATCCCACGTACCCGCCGTTCATCTTTCTGAAAGGCGAGACCCTGAGCGGCTTCGAGGTGGAGGTCATGAACGAGGTGGCCCGCCGTCTGGACCTGAAACCAGTCTGGAAATACCAGCCCTTCGACAATCTGCTGATCGGGCTGGGGCAAAAGCGCTTCGATATCGTGGTGGGATCGCACGGCATCACGCCCGAACGCCTGAAGGCGGTGGATTTCAGCACGCCCGACTACTGCTCTGGCGGCGTCATCCTCAGCCCTCCCGGTGGACCAAAAACGGTGGCGGACCTGAAGGGCAAGACGGTGGTGGTGCAGGTGGGGACCACCTATTTCCAGCGGCTGCGCGAGGTGCCGGGGGTGGGCGAGATTAGAACGCTGCCCAGCGATCCCGCCGCCTTGCAAAACCTGCTGGCCAAACGCTCGGACGCCTTTGTCACGGACCGTTTCGTGGCCCTGACCGCGCAGGAGAAGAACCCGGCAGCCAAGCTCCAGATCGGCTCGATGCTGTTTCAGGAAAAGATCGGCTTTGCCATCGGCAAGGGGAACGCGGCGGTCAAGACTGCCGTGGACACCGCTCTGGCCGCCATGCAGAAGGACGGCACGTACAACAAAATTTCGCAGAAATACTTCAAGACCGATATTCGCTGCAAGTAAAGCCAACTCTCTGAACCCATGCCCCGGAGAGGTTCGATTGCCCTCTCCGCCCCACCTTTTGCTGGAGTCCCCATGACCACACCGGAAACGACGCCCACCCCCACCTTTCACCAGAGCATGACCGCGCCGCTTCGGCGGGTGCTGGTCAAGCGGCCCGACAGCGCGTTTGCCGTCGATGATCCGGTGGCCTGGCACTACACCGCCCGCCCCGATCTGGCCGCCGCGCAGGCCGAACACGACGCCTTCACGGCCATCTTGCGGGGGGCCGGAGCCGAGGTGGTTTACCATGAGGTGGACCAGCCCATGCGGGCCGACTCGGTGTTCGTGTACGATCCGGCGCTGATCACCAACGACGGCGCGATTCTGCTGCAACTGGGCAAGGCGCTGCGCGAGGGTGAGGAGGCCGCGCTGGGCCAGCAGTTCGAGGCGCTGGGCATTCCCGTCATCGGACGGCTGACGGGGGAGCAGCGGGCCGAGGGCGGCGACATGTTCTGGCTGGATGACCGCACGCTGGCAGTGGGCCGGACCTTCCGCACCAACGAGGCGGGGGTGGCGGCCCTGCGCGCCCTGCTGGAGCCGCGCGGCGTGACGGTGCTGGCCTACGACATGCCGGTCTACGACGGGGCCGAGGCGTGCCTGCACCTGATGTCGGTGATCAGTCCGCTGGCCCCCGACGCCGCCGTGGTCTACCCGCGCCTGATGCCCGTGCCGCTGTGGCAGGAATTGCAGCGCCGGGACATGCGCCTGATCGAGATTCCCGACGCCGAATTCCCCACCCAGGCGTCCAACGTGCTGGCGTTGTCGCCCACCACCTGCCTGATGCTGGCGGGCAATCCGGTCACTCAACAGCGGCTGGAAGAGGCAGGCTTTACCGTTCACACCTACGTGGGCGAGGAACTGTCGCTGAAGGCCGAGGGCGGTCCCACCTGCCTGACCAAACCGCTGCTGCGCCGCGCCTGACCCCCTGACCGTTCGCCCTGCTACCCTGCCCCCATGCTGCTGATCCTCAACGGCCCCAACCTCAACCGCCTGGGCCTGCGCGAACCGGGCGTGTACGGCTCGCAGACCCTCGAAGACCTGGAGCGCCAGTGCGAGGCGTGGGGCGCGGAACTGGGCGAGGCCGTCACCTGCCGCCAGAGCAACTACGAGGGCCAGCTCCTGGAATGGATTCAGGAAGCGCAGGAGCAGGGTTTTTCTGGCATCGTGATCAATCCAGGGGCGCTGACGCACTACAGCTACGCCCTGCGCGACGCTATTTCGGGCCAGCCGCTCCCCGTGGTAGAGGTGCATATCAGCAACGTGGACGCCCGCGAGGAGTTCCGGCACAGGTCGGTGACGGCGGCGGTGTGTAAGGGCAAGATCAGCGGTCTGGGCTTTCTGGGCTACCGTCTGGGGATGGAATACCTGATCGAGGCGGAAGCGTGAGCTGGCAACCCTACGCCGCGAAGCCGGACAGCACCGTGACCGGAACGCTGCTCCAGTGGGAGGGTGTGGGCGACGACAAACACGCGGCCCGCACCGTGCTGGCGTGGCTGCCACCCTCCTATGACTCGCAGCCCGATAAACGCTATCCGGTGGTCTATTTCCACGACGGCCAGAACGTGTTCGATGCGGCCACCAGTTACAACATCAGCGAGTGGGGAGCCGACGAGACATTGACCGATCTGGCGGCGGATGGGCTGGAAGCCATCGCCATCGGCATTCCCAACGGCGACGAGCGGCGCTACCACGAGTACAGCCCGGTGCGTCATCCCAGCTTTCCGCCGGAAGTGGAAGGCGGCGGGGGCGGGGACGATTACCTCAGCTTTCTGATCGATACGGTCAAGCCGCTGGCCGACGACAACCTGCGAACCCTGCCGGACGCCGCGCACACATCGCTGATCGGCTCCAGCATGGGCGGATTGATCAGCCTGCACGCCCTGCTGACGCGCCCGGAGGTCTTCAGCGGCGCGGGCGTGATGAGTCCTGCTTTCTGGGCCTGCGCGGGCGAGGCGTTTGGGCGCGTGCGGAACAGTCCGCCCATTGCGGGCAGGGTCTGGATGGACATCGGCGGTAAGGAAGGCACCGATCACCCGGAGCAGCAGCAGGCGTACTGGGACGACGCCCACGCCATGCGTGACCTGCTGCTGGAAAAGGGCCTGGGCGAACGCCTGCGCTTCCAGGCGGACCCGGAAGGAATCCACAGAGAGACCGCGTGGAAGGTGCGGTTGCCGGGGGCTTTAAGGTTTTTGCTGGGCGGCGAATAGATGAGGCGGTGGCTGCTGGCCTGCGCCCTACTGGGCAGTTTGGCTGCTTGCGCGCCTGCCACGAGGCCAGCGCCGCAACAGTTTTCAGCCGTCACCGAGCTTCAGGGAGAACGGGTGGCCGTCGTCGTGACCAATCTGGGGCCTTCGGATCTGTGGATCAAGTCGAACGCCTGCCCCCGCGATGTGCTGGTCAGGATCAGCGAGAAGTTGCCCAACAGACTGCTTAAGAATTATGGCCGACTGTCTGCCGTCCCGGACATCTGCCCAGCCATTTACACACCGCCAGAACTGTGGCAAGTGGGTCAGACGCGGAGTGGAAGTCTGGCGAATGTTCGCCTGCCCGCCGGGACCTACACCATCAACGCCTGGGCCGAGCCGAAATTCGCGCTGGGTATGGACGGGGGGCCGTCGCAGGCGTTTCAAACTGTGAAGGTAGAGGCTCCTGAAGTGGTGCTGACCGTCCCTTGACCCCGGCGGCAATCTGAGCTTCCTCAATCCTCTCCCCAAAACACACAGAACCCGCTCCACCCAGTTGCTAGACTCCTACCCACAGTGAAACAGACGGAAGGACGGAGCGCCGCGAGACACCCAAGAGGAGGCGGGCCGTGAATCACGCTTACGTGGATGCCAGTTGGCATGAACTCCCGGACGGCTCCGGCGTGGGCGGCTGGGGGCTGGTGCTGCGGACACCGGGTAGCCTGCCGCAGCGTTTTCAGGGTCAACTGGAGGCCCCCGACAACAACGCCGCAGAGTTGCGCGCTGTGCTGGAGGCGGTGCGGCTGGCCCCAGCAGGCGAACCCCTGAGTGTGTTTACCGACAATCAGGCCGTGATCGCCGCCGTCTCACGCGGGCGCGGGGGCCAGCATCTGGGCGAACGGGCGCGCGAGGTGATGGACGAGGCCGAAACGCGCGGCGTGGTCCTGCGGGTGGGCTATCTGCCGCGCACGCGGCGGCACATGCTCTCGGCTCACAATCTGGCGAACGATGCGCGGCGCGGCAATGGCACACCGGGACTGAACTCCGCCCAGGCCGACGTGCTTATAGAGCAGCGCCCGGCCCTGACCGAGGCCCGCGTCAGCCTGCGTCGCAGCGGCGAGCGCGTCACGGCGCACGTCACGCTGGACCCCATGTCGGAGGTGCCGCCCAGCGCCCAGGCCCTGCTGGCGGCGGTGGAAATGGCCCAGCCCGGTGAATCGCTGCTGGTTCGCCGCGCCAGCAAGGTGGCCCAGGCGTTGTGGCAGCGCCCCGAACGCGCGCTGCGCCCCGCCGCCCAGGCCACCCTGCTCAGCGCCCGGCAGGCGGCGGAGGCTTCGGGCGTGCAGGTGGAATTCCTCGGAGTGGGGTGAAACGGGCGTGGGCGGCGATAAAAAGTCAGGGCGCGCGGGCCTGTCGGTCCACCGTCTTCCAGTGGCCTCTTCCTTCAGCCGCTAGACTGACCACATGACGGGGCCAAAGAAAGGATCACGGGGACGCGCCCCAAAGCGCAACACGGCGCAGGGACGCGGCGGAGCGACGCGCGACACGGTCAAACCTGCGCCACGCGAACGCACCACCTCACGCGGCAGTGAGGTAGAGACCGCAGGAAGCGGCAGGCCAGGAACCAGGACGGGAGCCAGAACAGGACCTGCAAAACCATCAGGCAGCCGGGCAACCCAGACGGAACGGCGGCCCGGCGGGGCAAGCGGGGCAAAAAGTGCCACCAATCCGGCGCGGCGCGGGCCGGGGGAGCGGGCGGCAGGCGAACGCAGCGCAGACAGCAGAGGCGAACGCAAGGAAGGCGCGGCGGGACGGACCTTCAAGCCTGCCCCCGGACGCAAACCGCCCCCCAAGCTGGGCCGCAAGCCCATGCCGGAGCTGAAGCGGGTGCAACTGGACGCGCCGCCGCCCGACACGGTCTTCAAGGACCGCGACGGCGAGAAGCTGACCTTTCCCGAGAGCAACCTCAAACGGGTGGCCGCTGCCGTGCTGACCGAGAAGAAAAAGGCGTGGCGCTACCGCCCCTTTCCCTTCCCGCTGTTCAGCGACAGCGGCAACGAGTCGGCTTTCCACTTCGACTTCTATGTCTACGACTACGAGGACAGCGTGATCCGCCTGATCATGGTGATCCCCTTCGAGTCGCGCGAGGTCTGGGACAAGGTGGGCCGGTTCAAGCGGCAGTACCCGATGTACGACTACGAACTGTGGACCCCCGAAAAGCTGGCCCGGCTGAGCGGCCCGCGCGGACGGCTGGAGTTCTAGAGCATCAGGCATAAAGAGACTGTCTTTATGACGAGCGAAGCGAGTAGATTTTGCCGGACAGGGCGGAGAATGGAGTCGCCGGAAGTCTCTTTTTCCGGTGACGTAATTCGGAGAACTGCTCTAGACCGCCCCGGCTCTCTCAAGAATGATTAAGGGGACCTGCAAATCGGCCTACAGATGCGGGGCTTCAGTTCTGGTAGCGTTTCCACAAGGGGGTAGAGGGCAGATGCAACAAACTGTCCTCTCCCCTATTCTCTTGCTATTTGCGGGCCTGACCTCGTGACCACTGGAAAAGAAGTGACGTTCACAGGATTCAGACCCTTTCAAGGAGTTTCACGCGATATGCGAACCACCGAAAAGCCTCCCGTTACCATCCGAATGCGTCCCGGCACCCCCTACCCACTGGGGGCCACCTGGGACGGCAAGGGGACCAATTTCGCCCTGTACAGCGAGAACGCGGGCGGCGTGGAACTTTGCCTGTTCGACGATGCGGGCGTTGAAACCCGCCACCCATTGACCGAGCAGACCGCTTTTGTCTGGCACGGTTATCTGCCCAACATCGCGCCGGGGCAGAAGTACGGCTACCGGGTTCACGGCGAGTACGCCCCCGAACGCGGCCTGCGCTTCAACCCCAACGTTGTGTTGCTCGATCCCTACGCCAAGGCCCTGAGCGGCACCGAGGAGTTTGCCGAGGGCGTCTTCGGCTACGTGCCCGGCGGCGACGACCTGACCATGCAGACTGAGGAACAGCGCGGCGCACCGCTAGGCGTGGTCATCGATCCGGTGTTCAACTGGGTGGGCGACACCAAACCCAACGTCCCCTTTCACCAGTCCGTCATTTACGAGGCGCACGTCAAGGGCCTGACCATGACCCACCCGGACATTCCCGAGGCCCTGCGCGGCACCTACGCGGGCGTGGCGACAGGGCCGATGCTCGATTACCTCAAGGAACTGGGCATCACCGCCATCGAGTTCCTGCCGGTGCATCAGCATCTGGACGATCCGTTTTTGCTGGACAAGGGCCTGACCAACTACTGGGGCTACAGCACGCTGAGCTTCTTTGCGCCCGACGTGCGCTACTCCGCCGAGGCCCGCAAGGGCAACCCGTCCGGCGCAGTGGCCGAGTTCAAGAACATGGTCCGCGCCCTGCACGACGCCGGAATCGAGGTCATTCTGGACGTGGTGTACAACCACACCGCCGAAGGCAACCACATGGGGCCGACGCTGAGCTTCAAGGGCATCGACAACCCCACCTATTACCGTCTGGTGGCCGAGAACCCGCGCTTCTACTTCGACTACACCGGCACCGGCAACAGCCTGAACGTGCGCCACCCGCAAACGCTGCAACTGATCATGGACAGCCTGCGCTACTGGGTCACGGAAATGCGCGTGGACGGCTTCCGCTTCGATCTGGCCTCCACGCTGGCACGCGGGCTGCATGAAGTGGATCAACTGTCGGGCTTCTTCACCATCATCCACCAGGACCCGATCATCAGTCAGGTCAAGCTGATCGCCGAGCCGTGGGACGTGGGCGAGGGCGGCTATCAGGTGGGCAACTTCCCGGTCAACTGGGCCGAGTGGAACGGCATCTACCGCGACGACATGCGCGCCTTCTGGAAGGGCGAGGGCGGGCTGGCCTCCGAGATCGGCTATCGCCTGACCGGCAGCAGCGATCTGTACCAGAACGACGGACGCGCGCCGTATGCCTCCATCAACTTCGTGACCGCGCACGACGGCTTTACGCTGCGCGACAGCGTGACCTACGAACACAAGCACAACGACGCCAACGGCGAGGGCAACAACGACGGCCACAACCACAACATCAGTTGGAACTGCGGTGTGGAGGGCGAGACCGACGACGCGGCCATCAATGCCCTGCGCGGCCAGCAGCAGCGCAACTTCCTGGCCACGTTGCTGCTGGGCCAGGGCACCCCGATGATCCTGGGCGGCGACGAGATCGGGCGCACCCAGGACGGCAACAACAATGCCTACTGCCAGGACAACGAGATCAGTTGGTACGACTGGGACAACGTGGATGAGGAGTTGCTGGCCTTCACCAAAAAGGTGATTGCCCTTCGCAAGGCGCACCCGTCGTTGCACCGCCGAAAGTTCTTCTCCGGGCGCACCATCCGGGGCGAGGACATTCAGGATCTGGTGTGGCTGCGTTTCGACGGCCAGACCATGACCGACGCCGACTGGAGCAACAACCAGACCCAGAGCCTGGGCCTGTTTCTGGACGGCGACGGTCTGGACGACGTGGACGCCGAGGGCAACCCGCTGCAAGACGACGACCTGCTGCTGCTCCTGAGCAGTTCCTACGTGGACCTGCCCTTCCGCCTGCCCGATCTGGACAGTTGCGACACCTGGGAACTGCTGCTGGATACTTCCGACGACGGGGCCGAGGAACAGATCAAGACGGGCGAGGAAACCACGCTCAAGGCGCGCAGCGTCAAACTGTACCGTTGCGTGCGCGGCTAGCTTCACATCTATTTCAACCACTCGAAGGGACGCCCGGCGCGGAAAATGCGTGGGTGTCCCTTCGCACTTTTCTCATGGCAGGACGCACCTCAGCCTTTAACCTGAAATGTTAGCTGCCCGAATTCAAGGCAGCCTGGAAGGAGCAAGTTATGACCACCCCCTCACGAGACCTGACCGGGAACGCCCCGGCCCCTATCACTGCCCTGCCCCATGACGCCCCCGAAACCCGGCTGGGCGCGCACCTGTTGCCCGGCGGAGAACAGACGCGTTTCCGGGTCTGGACGACGACGGCCACGGCTGTTCAGGTCAAAGTGGACGGCACGCTGCACCCCATGACCCCTCTGGGCGACTGCTTTTTCGAGGCGGTTTTGCCCGTCGGCGCGGGCACACGCTACCTGTTCGTGCTGGACGGCACGGAAGTGCCCGATCCCTACGCCCGCTTCCTGCCAGACGGCGTACACGGCGAGGCCGAGGTGGACCATCCCGACACCTATCAGTGGCAGAACACCGACTGGAACGGTATTGCGCTGGACAAGTGCGTGTTCTATGAGCTGCACGTCGGCACCTTTACACCCGAAGGAACATACAGGGCCGCGCAGGAAAAGTTGCCGTACCTGAAGGAGCTGGGCATCACGGCCATTCAGATGATGCCGCTGGCCGCTTACGACGGCGAGCGCGGCTGGGGCTACGACGGCGTGGCAATGTACGCGCCGCACGCGCCCTACGGACGGCCCGAGGAGCTGATGGCCTTCATCGACGCCGCGCACGGGCTGGGTCTGGGCGTGTTGCTGGACGTGGTGTACAACCATTTTGGTCCGGCGGGCAATTATCTGCCCAGCTACAGCCCCAGCCACTTTACCGAGCGCTTTTCCAGCGCCTGGGGCATGGGCCTGGATTACGCCGAGGTCCACATGCGCCGCTACGTGACTGGCAACGCGCTGATGTGGCTCGACGAGTACCGCTTCGATGGCCTGCGCCTGGACGCCACCGCCGCCATGCAGGACGACAGCCCGCTGCATATCTTGCAGGAGCTGGCGTCGGAGGTTCATGAACTGGGGGGCACCCATCTGCTGCTGGCCGAGGACCACCGCAACATCCCGGAAGTGGTCACCGAACATGGTCTGGACGGCATCTGGGTGGACGACTTCCACCATGAAGTGCGCGTGACCCTGACCGGCGAACAGGAGGGCTATTACGGCGGCTTTCAGGGCAGCGCCGCCGAACTGGCGCAGGTGGTCAACCGGGGCTGGAAATACGAGGGCCAGTTCTGGTCCGTGACCGGCGAGGAACACGCGCGCGGCAGACCCGCCGACGCCCTGGAAGCGCCCAGCTTCGTGTATTGCATCCAGAACCATGACCAGATCGGCAACCGCGCCCTCGGGGACCGGCTTCAGCAGCATGCGAAGGTCAGCATTCAGCAGTTCCGGGGGGCGTCCACGCTGCTGCTGACGCTACCGATGACGCCACTGCTGTTCCAGGGGCAGGAATGGGCCGCCGGGACGCCGTTTCCGTTCTTCAGCGATCACGTCGGGGAACTGGGCCACCTGGTCACGGAGGGGCGCAAGAAGGAATTCGCGTATTTCAGCGACTTCGAGCATCTGGAAGTACCGGACCCACAGGCCCGCAGGACCTTCGAGAGCGCCAAGCTGGACTGGACCGAGAAGACTGCGGGCGAACACGCCCGGACGCTGGGCCTCTACAAAACCCTGCTCAAGCTGCGGAGTGAAGACCCGGTCCTGCAAAATCGCTCACGCCAGTATCTGAGTGCGGGCAGCGAGGGCGAGGTGCTGTGGGTGCGCCAGTGCAACCCGGCAGGTGAACGCCTGCTGCTGTGGAACGTGAGCAAGACAGAGGTGACGCTGGGCAGCCTGAGATTGCCCCACCCCCTGCCCACCCGCGTCGTTCTCCATTCCGAGCAGACCGACAGACCGCCCACCACCCTCACCTCCCTGCCCGTGGGCGAGGCTGTTCTGCTGGGGGACGTATGACCGCCATCAACCCACAACCCACAGCCCACAACCCACAGCCCACAACAACCCACATCCCCTCCTCCACCTACCGCCTGCAACTGAACAGGGATTTCAATTTCGCCGACGCGCGCAAGATCCTGCCGTATCTGGCGCGGCTGGGCGTCTCGGACGTGTACCTGTCCCCCATCTGGGCCAGCACGCCGGGCAGTCCGCACGGCTACGACGTGACCGATCACTCGGCGGTGAACCCGGAACTGGGCGGCGTGGCGGGCCTGCACAGGTTCTCGGCGCGCGCGCAGGAGCTGGGGCTGGGCGTCATCGTGGATTTCGTGCCCAACCACATGGGCATTCAGGGCGGCCACAACCCGTACTGGGAAGACGTGTTGATGCACGGGCAGGCCAGCCGCTACGCGCACTTTTTCGATATTTCGTGGCAGCCGCTCAAGCGCGCGCTGGAAGGGAAAGTGCTGCTGCCAGTGCTGGGCGATCAGTACGGGCGGGTGCTGGAGAACGGTGAGCTGGCGCTGGAACACGCCGGGGGCCGCTTCTTCGTGCGCTACTGGGAACGCAAGCTGCCCATGTCGCCGCGCAGCATTGGCACGGTGCTGGCGGCGGTGGGGCAACAGCTTCCGCGCGCCGCCGCCGAGAGCATCCGGGCGGAACTCGCCAGCCTGGCACGCAGCATGGAGAGCCTGCCCCGCAGCTCTTCCGACGCGCTGACCGACGTGGACCGCCTGGGCCGCGCGCAGGAACTGGAGGTCATGACCCGCCGCCTGCGGGCGCTGCTGGAAACCTCCAGTGAGGTGCAGACTGCGCTGGACGCCGCACTCGCTGCCATCAACGCCGATTCGGCCCAGCTCGATGCACTGATCAGTGAGCAGAATTACCGGCTGGCCTTCTGGAAGGTGGCCGCCGAGGAAATCAACTACCGCCGTTTCTTCGACATCAACGATCTGGCGGCGCTGCGGATGGAAGACCCGCGCGTCTTTGCCTGGGCGCACACCACCCTGTTCGGGCTGATCCGCGAGGGCGTCGTTCAGGGTGTGCGGCTGGACCACACTGATGGCCTGTACGATCCTGCCGGGTACTTTCAGGCGCTGCAAGCCGGAGCCGCCGAGGCGCTTGGCGTGGAGTGGAAACCCGGTGCGGACGGCCCGCTGCCGCTGTACGTGGTGGCCGAGAAGATCCTGGAGCCGGGGGAACACCTCCCGAACGACTGGGCGGTGGACGGGACCACGGGCTACGACTTCCTGGCCGAGCTGAACGGCGTTTTCGTGGATTCTACCCATGAGGACGAGATGGGGGCCATCTACCGCCGCTTCACCGGGGACCGCCTCAGCTACGGCGAGCACTTGTACCGGGGCAAGCAACTGATCCAGCGCGTCAGCCTGCCCGGCGAGGTCAACGTGCTGACCGAATCGCTGGAGCGGCTGGGCGAATCGGACCTGCGTTCGCGCGACTTTACCCTCTCGGCGCTAAGAAACGCCGTGCGCGAGGTGATCGCCACCTTCCCGGTGTACCGCACGTATCTGCGCGCCAACGGGGACCGCGAACCGGGCGACAATGCCAAGATCGCCAAAGCGGTGCGCGACGCCAAGATCCAGAACCGCCGCGAGGGCGGGCCACTGGACCCCAGCGTCTTCGATTACCTGGGTTCGGTGCTGACGATGGACGTGCCCGACGGAGCGGCGCGCGAGGCTTACGCCGACTTCGCCCTCAGCTTCCAGCAACTGACCGGCCCGGTGACGGCCAAGGGCGCGGAGGACACCGCCTTTTACCGCTACGCCCGCCTGATCTCGCTGAACGAGGTGGGCGGCGATCCGGCCCACTTCGGCACGCGCTTGAAGGACTTTCATAGGGCGGCGCAGGAGCGCTCACAGCGCTGGCCGCACGCCATGCTGTCGGGCAGCACCCACGACACCAAACGCGGCGAGGACACCCGCGCCCGCATCAGCGTGATCAGCGAGCTGCCGCAGGCGTGGGGGGCCTTCGTGCGCCGCTGGGCCGCCCCCATTCTGGAGCTGAGCCAGGAGCAGGAGCTGGGTCTGGCCCCCAGTCCGCTGGACTCCTACACCCTGCTGCAAACGGCGCTGGGGGCCTATCCGCTGTCCGGCGATCTGGATGATTTCCCGGACCGCCTGAGCGCCTACATGCTCAAGGCCAGCCGCGAGGCCAAGCTGCGGACCAGTTGGGCCGCCCCCGACGAGGAATACGAGGCGGCGATGGACCGATTCGTGCGCGGGTTGCTGGCCGACAGCGGCTTCGCTGGTGCGCTGCGCGATCTGCATACGCTGATCAGCCCTTACGGCGCGCAGAACGGCCTGAGTGCCACGCTGGCCCGCCTGACCGCCCCCGGCGTCCCTGACACCTATCAAGGGTCCGAGGGCTGGAACCAGAGTCTGGTGGACCCCGACAACCGCCGCCCGGTGGATTATCAGGGGCTGACCCGCCGCCTGACCCGGCTGGAAAAGGGCGTGGGTTTGCCGCTGGCCCGCAAACTGCTGGGGAGCTATGAGGACGGCAGCGTGAAAACGCTGGTCACCTGGGCCGCCCTGCAAACCCGCGCCGCCCACCCGGAACTGTTCCAGGCGGGGAGTTACCGCTCCATAGACGCTGGCCGTCACCTGCTGGCCTTTGCCCGCGAACACGAGGGCGAACTGGCGGTGACGGTTGCGCCGCGCCTGACGCTGACCCTGACCCGTCAGGCGGTTCCCTGGGCGCTGGGCGAAACGTGGGGCACGCGCCAGCTCACGCTGCCTGCCTCCGGCACGTTCGAGAATGTCCTGACCGGCGAACGCTTCAAGGTGCGCGGCGGCAAGATTCCGGTGGCAAAGGTGCTGGAAGACTTTCCGCTGGCGCTGCTGGTGAAACGCTGAGTTGCTCCAGCGCGTGGCAGGGCTACCGCAAAGGCGGCGTCACCGATCCAGAGGGCGGTAAGTTGGAAGGTGAAAAGATAACCCCTCAGTCGGCTTTGCCGCCAGCTTCCCTCAAAAGGGAGCCGAGGAACGCGACTGGCGCAGCAATTCCGCAACCCTTGCCTCCCTTCTAAGGGGAGGTGCCCCGAAGGGGCGGAGGGGTTAAACCGTGGGAGCCACCCCAGAACAAGCCCTACTTTCCCTCAAGCCTTCGCAGCCCGCTCTTCAACTCCCCCTTTTCCTGTAAACTGACGGGCTGACCCTGCCTCTGGCCTCTGCTGGAGAGAGGCGAGAGGACGGAGGAGAGCGCATGACTCAAACGGTAGATTCGCCCACAACTGTAGATAAACAAACAGTGGGCAAGCAAAATATGGCAAGCAGGAAAGTCGGTTTTATCAGCCTGGGTTGCCCCAAAGCCCTGGTGGACAGCGAGCGCATCCTGACCCAGCTCCGGGTGGAGGGCTATGAGGTGGCCGCCAGCTACGAGGGCGCGGACGCCGTGATCGTCAACACCTGCGGCTTTATCACCCCCGCCGTGGAGGAATCGCTAAGCGCCATCGGCGAGGCGCTGGAGGCCACGGGCCGCGTGATCGTCACCGGCTGCCTGGGCGAGCGCCCCGACAAGATTCTGGAACGCCACCCCAAAGTCGCTGCGATTACCGGCTCTGAGGCCGTGGACGACGTGATGAGGCATGTGCGCGAGCTGCTGCCCATTGAAACCGACGAGTTTACGGGGGTGCTGCCCGTCTCTCCGCCCGGAATGCGTCCCGAGCGCGAGGCCACCAAGCACGGCGACGTGTTCGCGCCCACCATCAAGCTGACGCCCCGGCATTACGCCTACGTCAAGATCGCCGAGGGCTGCAACCACACCTGCGCCTTTTGCATCATCCCCAAGCTGCGCGGCCTTCAAGTCTCGCGCGATGCGGGCGCGGTGCTGTACGAGTCCTTCCGCCTGATCGCGGGCGGCACCAAGGAACTGATGATCATTTCGCAGGACACCAGCGCCTACGGTGTGGACGTGCGTTACCGCGAGTCCGAGTTTCAGGGCGAACAGGTGCGCGCCCACCTGACCGATCTGGCCGTCAAGCTGGGCGAGATGGGCGCGTGGGTGCGGATGCACTACGTCTATCCGTACCCGCATGTGGACCGGATTGTGGAGCTGATGGCGCAGGGCAAGATCCTGCCGTATCTGGACGTGCCGCTGCAACACGCCTCGCCGCGCATCCTGAAGCTGATGCGGCGGCCCGGCGCGGGCAAGCAACTGGACACCATCCGGCGCTGGCGCGGCATCTGCCCCGAACTGACCATCCGCAGCACCTTTATCGTGGGCTTTCCCGGCGAAACCGAGGAAGAGTTTGGGGAACTGCTGACCTTTTTAGAGGATGCGAGGCTGGACCGTGTGGGCGCGTTTGCTTACTCGGACGTGGAGGAAGCCGACGCCAACGCCCTGCCGGACCCCGTGCCGGAGGACGTGAAGCAGGAGCGGCTGGCCCGCTTTATGGAAGTCGCCCAGCGCATCAGCACCGAGCGGCTGGCCGAGAAGGTGGGCCGCGTGATGGACGTGATCGTGGACGAATTCAACGACGACGAGGGCGACGCGCCGGGAACCCGCCTGATCGGGCGCACCAAGGGCGACGCGCCCGGCATTGACGGTCAGGTCTACCTGTTCGCGGGCGACTTCGCAGGCAAGGTGAAAATCGGTGACATCGTGCGCGCCCGGATTGAGGACAGCGACGAATACGATTTGTTCGGGGAAGTGGTGGAACAGCCTGAGTGGAAGCCGAACGTGCCGCAGTTGGGGCATTTCGGGGGGCATTGAGTCAGGGTTGGGAGAACCTTACATCTCCACTATTCTTTGACGGCTGTATTTATGAATCCAGCCGTCTTTGGGTCTTAAC
This sequence comes from Deinococcus marmoris DSM 12784, assembly GCF_000701405.1. Taxonomy (GTDB): domain Bacteria; phylum Deinococcota; class Deinococci; order Deinococcales; family Deinococcaceae; genus Deinococcus; species Deinococcus marmoris. The sequence continues at coordinate 48,051 of NZ_JNIV01000001.1, read as the reverse complement.
TCAGGTTCCAGCAACTCATAGATTTCGTAGACTGACACTTCAGAGTCGCCCAGATTTAATTTGATCTTGTACGCGTCAATCATCTCATCAAAGACTTGAAGCATGATTCCGATGGTTTCGTCCACGATGCATGGGAGTAGAGAATCTACGGCAACTCGTGACCTGTCGTCAATCTGCAAGTAGATGCTGTGGATAAATTGTGCGTACTCAGCACCGGACTTGCCTGTAAAGTAGCCATCAAAATTACTGATGGTGGCATCTCTGGCTCTGACGATTGAGCGCTCAAAGTATTCCGCTGCCGTATCTTGCATGGTTCAATCTACGCCCGGCACATACCGCCCCAGCAAGAACTCCACCACATCCTCCGCCTTATATCCCAAGGGCCAGGCGGCGATGTCGTTCAGGCTGTCGCCGCTGGTCATCAGCGAGTCTTCCACGTAGCCGCCCTTCTGCACCTGCGCGTATCCGGCGTCGGTCATCAGGGCGTTGCACAGGCATTTGCGGCCCACGGTGTCCTCAATCTTCCCGCCCTTGGACAGGTAGGCGTCCACGGGTTCGGCGGCGCAGCGCAGGCCCGTCTTGCCGTCCTCGCCCGCGTAGGCTTCGCGCAGATAGCCGATGTCGCACACGCGCGGGCGGGCCAGATACTGCTCCACGCGGGCCAGCGTATCGTCGACCTGCACCACCTTGAACGGAAACCCGGTGGGCGAGGCCAGCGGATCGGTGTAGACCTCCACGCCGCCGTCCTTGGTCAGCACATGCACCTGTTCGCGCAAGTCATTCCGCAGTCCGCTGTCGGCACAGTAGGCGAACAGCGTGCCTACCTGAATGCCCGCCGCGCCGCGTGCCAGCGCTTCCTGCAAGGCTTCGGGGGTGGCCCGGCTCCCGGCCAGCCAGAAGGGAAGGCCCAGCTTCTTCATCTCGTCCAGATCGGCGATGTCGCGCTCGCCGTAGATCGGCTGGCCGGATTCGTCAAAGGTGGGCGTGCCGCGCGGCGGGGCGTTGTGGCCCCCGGCGGTGGGGCCTTCAATGATAAAACCCTCCACCGAGCCGCTGGCCTTTTTCATCAGCACGCCCGCCAGAATGTGCGAGGTCACAATCGGGTAGAACTTCGGGCGCGGCAACTCGCGCCGCTCCAGCCCGTAGTCGGCGGGATCAAAGGTGAGGACAGCGGCGTCCCCGCCCTTCACGTCCAGCTTGATGGAGGCCTGCCCCCCTGCCGCGAAGGCGTCCAGCACACCGGGAATCTCGCGCGGAATGCCCGCGCCCATGATCACGGTGTCGGCCCCGGCCAGCATCGCGCCGTAGAGGGCGGGGACGGTGTGCAGTTGCAGCTTGGTCAGCAGGTTGACGCCCACCGGATTGTCGTGGCCTTCGCGGGCCAGAAAGACCTCCACGAAGCTGCCCATCACGCCCAGTTCCCACGCTGCGCCGTGCTTGGTCACGGTGGGCAGCGGCACGCGGCGGTAAGACTGACCGGGTTCGCGCCCCTCGGGCAGAAAGTACATCTTGATGACCTTCTCGGCACGTTCCTGGCTGGGATACGCGGCCAGGGCGCGGCGCACACCGCCATCCTTGTCTCCGTCCTGAAGGCGGCGCACCAGCACGTTATCAATGCCTGTGCAGGACACGATGCCCAGTTGCCCGATCTGGGACACGGCCTGCGCCAGCCCCCAGTGAGAGATGCCCACGCCCATGCCGCCCTGAATGATCTGCGGCAGTGGGGCGGTGATCTGGGCGGAGAGGGGAATATTCGGTTGGGTGTTGGAGGAAGTTTGCGTCATGTTCAGTTCAACCCTTTTGTTGAGAGAGACCGGACTGAAAGCAGCCGGGCGCGTTGGGGGAATCGGGCAGCCGGGGCGAGAAAGCAGGCACCGGCCAGATTCGAAAGTCCCTCAGTATCCCGCATCAGGTCTGAACGCTGCCCAAGTTGGAACGCAGTCAAAAGGTAGGCGGCGCTACGGAGGCGAACTGGGACGACTGGAAAAGGCCGTGCCAAGGTCTTTGCGGGCAGATTTGAGGGGCAGATTCGAGGTGGAAGGCCATTGTAAGGCCACGGCGCTTACACTTTTCCGGTGAGTATCGACGTCTTGCTGGTGGTCTTCGCGGGTCTGTTCGGCCTGCTGGTGGGGTCTTTTTCCAATGTGCTGATCTGGCGGCTGCCGCGCGGCGAGAACATCGCCTTTCCGCCCAGCCATTGCCCCCACTGTGACCACGCCCTTAGCCCGCGCGATCTGGTGCCGCTGTTCTCGTGGCTGTCACTGGGCGGCAAATGCCGCTACTGCCGCGCGCCGATCAAGACCCGCTACCCGATTATCGAGGCGCTGACCGGGCTGGGCTACGCTGGCATCGCCGTGCTGTTTCCCATCTTTATTTACGGCGCGGGCAGCCTGGGCCTGATGGTGCTGTTCACGCTGCTGCTGGTGGGCAGCGCCATTGATCTGGACACCTATACCATTCCCGACGAGCTGACGCTGCCGGGGGTAGCACTGGGATTGATCTTCGGCTTCTTTAACGGCAGGAACGCGGTGGAGGGCTTGCCCGATCTGGCGGGCGCGGTCAACGGGGCTTTGCTGGGCGCGGGATTGCTCGTTGCTATCAACCAGTTCGGCTCGTGGGTGATGCGGCGCTTCCGCGAGCGGCAGTATCCCGAATTCCCCATCGGTTTCCAGCAGATCAGCCTGGGCCTGCTGGCGGGCGCGTGGCTGGGGCCGTGGTGGGGCGCGGGCGTGGGCCTGCTGTCGGCGGCAGTGAATGCGGTCAGCCGCCGCGTGGTCCGCATTCCCGAACTGCTGACCCTGGGCGGCCTGCTCCTGAGCGTGGTGATCGGCAGCGCGGGCATCGGCCCCGGCCTGATCCTGATGGTGCAGGGTTCACTGGCGGCGGCGGGCGGCGTGTCTCTGGTGGCGGGCGTGTACTGGTGGGTCAAACACCGCCCCGGCGCTGCGGATGAGGCAGAGGACGACGGCGCAGATGAGCAGTACGACGCCAGCGCAATGGGCTTCGGGGACGTAAAACTGGCTGCCGTGATCGGCGCGTTCCTGGGCTGGGAGCGGTTGCTGGTGGCCCTGCTCGTGGCCGTCTTCGCCGGGGCGATCATTGGAGTCTTTCAACTGGCGCGCAAGCAGGAGAACCGCGTCAAATTCGGTCCCTTCCTGGCCTTCGGCGCGCTGGTGGCCCTGATCTGGGGCGCGGGCATTGTGGCGGGCTACCGGGGGATGCTGGGGCTGTAGGGCCTCTCCCCTATGCTAGCCGGGTCAGATCCATACTCGGCACGCCCGGCGACACCCACGGACTCCCACGAACGATAAACCGCCACGGCAGATTGCGCCCCTCCCTGATGCCCACGCGGGCGGTGATCTCCACCTCTTCATCAGGCAACGTCACAGGCGGCGCGAACAGATGCAGCGCGGCGCTGTCCACCGCCGTCCCCGTTACCTCGGCAGGTTTAATACCCAGCGCGTAAACCAGTTTGGCGGGGCCGTTGGTCAGGTCACGTTCGCGGGTCACGGGGCGGTGCGTCAGCATTTGTCCTTTGCCCTCCAGCGGCTCCAGCGCGCGGATCAGGACGCTGGCGGCGATGCCTTCCGGGCGGCAGGAGACCTGTAAAAGCGGATGCCCGTGCGTACTCCAGAACAGCCAGCGGCCCGCCATCACGGCCATCTCGGTGCTGCGGGCGGCATGAAAACGCCCGGCAGTGCAGGCCGGGTCACGGGGGCAGTCATAAGCCTCGGTTTCCACGATTCTGCCACTGAGGATTTCGCCGCCGGGCAGGACGTGAACCAGGGTGCCGCCCAGCAACTCGCGGGTCACCCGCACCGGATCGCGGTCAAAGAAGGCGGGAGGCAGAGGCGGAGTCATTTACTTCCGCATCATCCGCAGGCGGCGGAAAAGCTGGCCTTCCTGGTGGGTCACGGTGTCCTGAAGCTGGGCGGTGGTGACCTCTTCCACGGTGACGAACGCCTTGGGATACACCTGTTCAATGGCGCGGATAGCCTGCTTCATCTTCTTGCGGGCGATCACGCTGAACATGATCCTTACCTCTCCGTCGCGGCCCGAGGCGTTGACGGTGGTGACATAGAATCCGGCTTTGCGCAGCGCCTCCTGCACGTCGGGGGCGCTGACGGGAACGATGATTCGCAGCACCACCTTGCCCACTGCCAGCCAGCGTTCAATGTTCGCGCCCAGCATGGTGCCGGAAGCGTAGCCGCCTGCGTAGGCGATGAATTGCAGTGGGCTGTCCAGCGTGCTGAGGACTTTGGCGGCGGCCATCAGCCACACCAGCGATTCAAAGAAACTCAGCGCCCCCGCCGCCGTGCGTTTGCCCCGGATCAGCATCCCGATTCGCAGCGTGCCCAGCGACACGTCCACGATTCTGAGGGAAAAAATGAGCAGTGCGCCCAGCAGGGCGTCGGCAGTCAGAGCATCAAACACGCCCTTGAACCTAGGGGGGCGGGAAATGAGAATGGTCAGCGGTTGGAGGGGGAGGAGGGCTGCCGCCTGAGCTGGACCCGTGACGCAACAGGCTTCCTTTACTCAAATTCACTGGGGTAGCCAATTTCCCTGGTATCAGCCAGCACGCCACTCAGATCAGCGGCAGGGTTGACGCGGTTCACAAGTTCAGCAGTCAGTGGTGCAAACTCAAAAATGGCCTGAACGGCAACCTGTGAAAGATCAGCCTCAAAGTAATCGTTGGCCCAGGCAATGTATTGCGCCGATGAGCCGCTCAGGATCATCGGCAGCAATGAATCGGCTTTGGGAATCGGGACGGGTTGCAGGTCAAACCACTTCTGGCTGTCCAGACCGTACCAGGCAAGTTGACTGATCTCTCCCGCGCTGAAAGCTGGCTCACCGATGAAGGCAGTAAGCAGACCGGAGGAGAGAGGCGCAGCCTGTTCAGCGGCGCTCAGAAATTCACTTGTTTCAGAACATGGCTCCAGCTCGTGGAGAAATTGTTTGAACACGCATTCGCCGCCTCTGAACAGCATAAAATATTCATCGCCGCTACCATTGCGCCCTGACGCCATTTGAGATTCCTCATCCCAGGTGTTGTTGAAGGAGAAAAACCGCCCAGACCATTCCTCGCAGACAATGGCGTCCAGCATCGCCAGAGCCTGAGCGCGGCGTTTTAAAACGGCTGGAAATGGGTAGGAAGGATGCATCAGAATCACGCTCTACGCTACCCCATTCCGCAAAAGCCCACCCTCGTAAATGCGGCGGATCGTGGCCTCAATATCCGGTTCCCTGACCGTGATGTCGCGCACCGGGGCGTGGGCGGTCACGCGGGCAATCGGGGCGGCGGCGGGGCCAGTGAAGCCGTAGCGAACGCGCGGGCCGTCTGCGCCCAACAGCTCCAGACCCGGCACCTGCGGGTCAGTTGGCGCGGCCTCAAAATCCACCACCAGTTCGCGGGCGCTGCCGTAGCGGGCCTGCAAACTCGCCAGCGCGCCGTCGTACAGCAGGGAGCCGTGGTCAATGATCATCACGCGGCGGGCCAGCCGCTCCACGTCGCCCAGATCGTGGGTGGTCAGCAGCACCGTGACCTCGCGGATGGCGTTGATATGCCGGATAAATTCGCGGATGCGTTCCTTTGCCACCACGTCCAGGCCCACCGTCGGCTCGTCCAGAAACAGCAGTTCGGGATCGTGCAGCAGGGCGGCGGCGAGATCGGCCCGCATCCGCTGGCCCAGGCTCAGGGCGCGGGCCGGGGTGTTCAGGAATGGCCCCAGCTCCAGCAGTTCGGTAAAGTCGCGCAGGTTCTGGCGAAACCGGGCTTCGGGCACGCGGTAGATGTGGCGCAGGAGGTCCAGCGACTCGTGGACGGGCAGGTCCCACCACAGCGTCGTGCGCTGGCCGAACACCGCGCCCAGGCGTGCCACATGCGCCCGGCGGTCCTTCCACGGCACCAGACCGCCCACCTCCACCCGCCCACTGTCGGGGACCAGCAGCCCGGTCAGCACCTTGATGGTGGTGCTTTTGCCCGCGCCGTTCGGCCCCAGATAGCCCACGATCTCGCCGCGTTCAACGCTGAAGCTCACGTCTTTGACGGCTTCCATAACGACGCTGGAACCGCGCAATAGTCCGCCCTGGCGCACTCGGAAAGTTTTTTTGAGGTTGTGAACGGTGATCATGCACGCTCCTTTTGAAATGGGATATGGGAACGGCCTGGGGGACTTGCTGGCGTTGTGGCCTGCCCGGTGGCCCCCCCTCCCAGCCTCCCCCGCAAGGGGGGAGGAGCTAAAAGATGCAGGTAGCCCGCCGCCCCTCATGTGCCCGTTCCCCCGTAATGCCGCACGCCCACGCGCCAGAAGGCAAACGCCGCCGCCAGCATCAGCGGGCCGACGAGGGGCGACAGGTAAGCGGCCAGCAGGGGCAGACCATCGGGCAGCGGGCGGCCTAGAACGTACAGCACGGGGAAATAGGACAGGAAGGCGGCGGGAATCAGGTATGTGAAGGTCTTGCGGAGGAATTGGCCGTAGATGTCCATCGGGTAGGAAATCAGGGTGCGTCCGCCGTAGGTCAGCACGTTCATGGCCTCCACGCTTTCCACCGTCCAGAAGGTCAGCGTGCCGCCGATGACGAACAGGCCGCCGAAAAAGGCGATCATGCCCAGCACACTGCCAGCCAGCAGCAGGGCAGCTTCGGGCGTGAACACAGCCCCGGACGCGCCCACGCCATAAGCCAGAATCCCCGCCGCCAGAAAGACCCGCGTGATCCGCCGCAGCGCAAAGTCCGAGCCGAAGATTTGCAGGCGCAGGGGCGCGGGCCGCAGCAGAAAGGTGTTGAAGCTGCCGCTCCGCACATGCTGACTGAGGTTGGGGGCGTCAAACCCACCGAACAGCAGGTCCATCAGCACGAAGGCGATTTCCGCGAGGCCGTAGAGCAGGCTGACCTCGCCCAGTGTCCAGCCGCTCAGCGAACCGAAACGCGGCAGCACCAGCGCAAAGGCGGCAAATTCCGCCAGCGTGATCAGGGCCGATCCCAGCGCGTCCAGCGCGAATGAGACCCGGTAGACGGCCTGCGAACGGGCCTGGGCGTGCAGCAGCAGGAAGTAGAGACGGAGATGGTAGATGGTTGATGGAAGCAGGCCCTCTTTCTGGCCTGGGCGTGAGTTGAATGACCTAGCCACCCGCTACCTCCAGGCGCCGCAATCCGCGCGACAGCACGAACGCCGCCGCTCCAGACAGAAGCAGCGCCCAGCCGAGTTGCACGGCCAATCCCGTCCACGCTTCCGTACCAGTTTTCACGCCCAGCCAGATTTCCACGGTGGTGTTCATCATGCTGGGAAAGGGAGTGAAGGCCAGCACGCCCTGAAACCACGGCGGGAAGAAGGCCAATGGCATCAGAAAGCCGCTGCCCAGGCCCAGCACCGCCCAGGCAAAGCGCCCGAAGCCCACGGCGTCCGGGGACCAGAAGGCCGCGCAGTTGACCAGAAAACGGAAGGCGAAGCCGCAGGCCCAGGCCAGCAGCAGGCTCAGGGTGGTCAGCAGCCAGCCCGTAAACCCAGTGGGAAACGTAGCGCCCCAGATCAGCGCGAACAGCGCCAGCATCGGCAACCCGCGCAGCACGAACTGGCCCACCGCACGCCCCGCGTCCTGCGCTGCCCAGAAGGCCAGCAGGTTATGGGGGCGCAGCAGATCGGAGGCCACCTCGCCCCGGTGAACCGTCCGCATGAAATCGGTCCAGCCGAACAGGGACAGGGCCATGATGAATGCCTGCGTGAGTCCGGTGTAGGTAATGGCGTCCTGAACGGTGTATCCGGCCACCTGCGGCTTGCTGCCGAACAGCGCCACCAGCACAGAGATTCGCAACACGCCAAAAAACAGGTTGGTGATCAGCCCCCACAGCGCCGCCTGCGGGTACGCGAACTGCCGCCGGAAGCCCAGCCGCGCCACCGAGGCGTACAGCGGCAGGTTGAGGCTTGGCGCAATACTGGGGGCCGCTCGCATACAGGCCAAGAAGCTTAGCGGCTGCCTGGGCCGGGGCGCATGGGCCAGATGGCGGAGTGGTCCGTGCGCCACACCCCTCCCAACCTCTGCCTTTTCTGAAGCCCGGCCTCAGACGCAAGGGATAGGCTGGCCTCTCTTCAATAGTTCACATTCACCCACAGGAGGTCAACAATTATGATGGACATCTTTAACATGCTCGGCGGGATGGGCAACGCGCAGCAGCAGGTCAGCCAGCAGACCGGGGCCACCCCACAACAATCCGCGTCCGCGATGGAAGCGGCCATTCCGCTGCTGCTGGGGGCCATGACCCGCAACGCGGGCAGCCCCCAGGGTGCGGCCTCGCTGGCCGGGGCTTTGGGCCAGCACGACGGCAGTGCGCTGGACATGTTCAGCCAGGGCGGCGCACCCAACATGCAGGAAGGCCAGAAAATCCTGGGCCATGTGTTCGGCAACCAGCAGCAGTCTGCCGCCAATGCGGTGGGCAAACGCGCGGGCATCGATCCCCAGCTTGCCATGCAGATTCTGAGCATGGCCGCGCCACTGGTGCTGGCCTACCTGGGCCGTCAGAAGCAGCAGGGCGGCGGTCAGCAGGGGGGGCAGGGCGGTGGCCCGGACCTCGGCGGTTTGCTGGGCGGACTCCTCGGCGGCGGTTCCGCTGGAGGTCTGGGCGGCATGCTCGGTGGTCTTCTGGGCGGCGGTCAGCAGGCCCCACAACCCCAGCAACCCCAGAGCGGCGGCGGCATACTGGGCGGCGGCCCGGTCATTTCTGGCCTGCCCCCACAGAATGCCCAGCCACAGCAGGACACCCAGAAGGGTGGCGCGGGCGGCATTGTCGGCACCCTCAACAATGTGCTGGACCGCGACGGCGACGGCAATGCCCTCAACGATCTGATCGGGATGTTCAGCGGACGACGCTGAGAGGCGCTGTTCTGATCGACAGGTTTTGAATCCAGGGTTTGAGGAGGTGGAGCGAATAGGGCAGTCTATTCACGCCACCTCCTTTCTGCTGTTGCACACACGATTGACTCGCCAGCCCGGAGCAATTCACCAGCGAACAGGCAGTCCCGTCCGCGCGCTCTCGTAGCCGCCCAGCACCAGCCGCACGCTCTCGCGCCCGTCCTCGCCCGTGCAGACGACGGGCGCACCGCTTTGAATGCTCTGGACAAAGCGCACGACGCTGCGGACGTGGGCATTGTCGGACGCGGCGAAGTCGTACCACGTCTCGTCCGTCTGGCCCCACTGCCCGTAACCCGATTCGCGGTTCACGAAACGCAGGCGCGGTTTGCCCAGGCGGTTGCTGCATTCCAGCGCTCCCTCTGTGCCGTAGACGGCGAAACTCTCCTCCCAGCCGGTGGCGGTCCAGGCGTTTTCCACGCTGGCAAAGCCGCCGTTTTTAAACTCCAGGGTGGCAATGCTGGTGTCCTCTACCTCGATCTCAAATTTCAGCGTGGCCATGCGGGCGTAGATGCTCTCCACGTCGCCGCCGAAGTGCCGGGCGAGGTCCATCATGTGGCAGCCGTTGTCCAGCAGGGTGCCGCCCCCACTGGCCGCGAGGCTGCCGAAGGCCCCGCGCACTTCCGGCGCACCGCCCCAGTCGTGCGCCTGCCGCAGCCGCATGAAGGTCACGCGCCCGATGCGGCCCTCGTCCATCAGGCGTTTGGCGGTCTGCACCAGTGGGCTGGAGCGCAGGTGATGCCCGGTTTGCAGAATGGCTCCACCCTCCCGCGCCGCCGCGATCATCTCGTCGCAGGCGGCCAGATCGAGGGACAGCGGTTTCTCGCACAGCACATGAATGCCGCGCCGCAGGGCAGCCAGGGCGGCGGGCGCGTGGAAGGCGTTGGGTGTGCAGATGCTGACCGCCTGCACCCCGCCACTGTCCAGCAATTCCGTGAAGTCGCTGTAGCCCCGCGCGTTCCACTCGGTCTCGCGCCGCTGCCGGGCAGCCCCGTTCGTTTCGGCAAAGGCCACCACATTGGCCCCGGCGTGGCTGTAGCCCTCGAAGTGCCGCTGCGAGATGGCCCCCGCACCAATGATGCCGACATTCAGCGGGGCAGACTGAGGCAGCACAGTGGTCACAGCTTTTCCAGCGGCAGTGTTTCCAGTGGCTGGGGCCGGTGTCCGAACGAACGCGGCGCACTGGCGGTAGGCATGGCCCAGCGTGCAGCATTGGCAATCACCTGTTGAATCTGCGGGTTGTGGTACGTCGGAAATGTTTCGTGGCCGGGGCGAAAGTAAAAGATCTTGCCGCTGCCGCGCGTGAAGGTGCAGCCGCTGCGGAAGACCTCGCCGCCCGCGAACCAGCTCACGAACACCAGTTCGTCGGGGGCAGGGATGTCGAAATGCTCGCCGTACATCTCCTCATGCTCCAGCTCGATGAATTCGCCCACGCCCTGCGCGACGGAGTGCGCCGGGTTGACCACCCACAGCCGCTCCTTTTCGCCCACCTCGCGCCATTTCAGGTCACAGCCGGTGCCCATGAGCGCCTTGAATGGCTTGCTGAAATGCCCGGAGTGCAGCACGATCAGGCCCATACCGTCCAGCACGCGGGCCACCACTTTCGCCGCCACGGCGTCCGACACGTCGCCGTGTGCCTTGTGTCCCCACCACAGCAGCACGTCTGTCTTGTTCAGCACCTCGTCGGTCAGGCCATGTTCCGGCTGATCGAGGGTGGCGGTCTGGACACTTTCAAAGCCGTGCGCCCGTAACCCGTCGGCAATCACGGTATGGATGCCATCTGGATAATGAACGCTGACTTTGGGGTTTTCCAGCTCGTGGCGGTACTCGTTCCAGACGGTCAGGCGGGGCGGTGTGGATGAGGTCATGACGGGAATGAATGTAGCGCGGCAGAGGGTGGCGAGAGGAAGGAGAGGAAGGAGAGGAAGGGCTGGCCCCACGGCTCATCCCCTGGTTCCGCGATGCGCTTCCTCTCAAATCAGCCCCTAGAACAGCTTGTCCAGCGTGATCGGCGTCTCGCGCACCCGCTTGCCTGTCGCGTGGTAGATGGCGTTGGCGACGGCGGCGGCAGTGCCCACGATGCCGATTTCGCCCGCGCCGCGTGCCCCCAGAGCGCTGACGTGGAAGTCGGGATGGTCCAGCGCGATGGCCTGCACGCTGCCGATATCGGCATTGACGGGAATGTGGTACTCGGCCAGATTGCTGTTCAGGATCAGGCCCGTGCGCGCGTCGGTGTGGGTTTCCTCGTGCAGCGCCATGCCCACGCCCCAGACCATGCCGCCCGTCAGTTGCGATTCGGCGGTCTTGGCATTGATCACCTGCCCGATGTCGAAGGCCCCCACCACCCGGCTGACACGCGGGGTCATGAAGTCGGGATCGATGCGAACCTCCACGAACACCGCGCCCCAGGAATGGCGGGCGAAGCGTTCGGCCACTGCCGCCACGCTGCCGTCCTTGCCCGCCTTGAGCTGATCGAGGTGTTTCTGGCTGCCCTCGTGCGGAATGGTTTCGCGGTAGACCTCGTGCTGGTCCTTGCCCAGGCGTTTGAGGATGGCGGTGTAATCCTCGCCCTGATCCGTTTCGCCCAGATACAGGCCGCCGTCGCGTGGGTGGATGTCCCGCCCAGCCACGCCAAACAACGGGGAGGCGGAATTGTGCGTGGCGGCTTCCATCAGCTCCTCGCGCAGGCCCATCGCGGCGGCCAGCACGGCGCTGCCCACGCTGCTGGCGGTGCGACTGCCCCCGGAATAGCCGTTCTTGGGCAAGCGGGAGTCGCCCAGCTTGACCGTAATCCGTTCGATGTCCAGACCCAGCGAATCGGCGGCAATTCCGGCCAGGATGGAATAGGTCCCCGTGCCGATGTCGTGGCTGCCCGCCTCGATTTCCACATGGCCGTCGGCGCACAGGCGGGCGCGGGCGGTGGCGGCGCTGGCGTAGACCGGGTAGGTGGCGGTGGCCATGCCCCAGCCGATCAGGGTATTGCCGTCGCGCATGGAGCCGATTTCGGGATTGCGCTCAGACCAGCCGAAGGCTTCTGCCGCGCGGTCATAGCATTCCAGCAGGTGCTTGCTGCTGTACGGCTTGCCGCTCTCTGGATCACTGTTTTCGGGGGCGTGGTTGCGGCGGCGGAATTCCAGGGGGTCCAGGCCCGCATTCTCGGCCAGCTCGTCCATTAGCACTTCCAGACCAAAGCTGCCGCTGGCCTCGCCGGGGGCGCGCATCATGATGTTCGGCCCGGCGTGGGTGCGGATCAGCGTGTACTTCAGGTCCATGTTCGGGTTGGCGTACAGCATCTTGGGCACGTTGCCCACCTGCTCGGGGAAGATGTCCGACACCCCAGTCTGCGTCTGCGCGTCCAATTTCATGGCCGTGAGATGCGCGTTGTCGTCCAGCCCTACCGAGTACGCTGAAGTCGTCGCGGCGCGGTAGCCCACGGCGGCAAACATCTGGGCGCGGGACAGCACCAGCTTGACCGGGCGGCCCAGTTTGCGCGCGGCCAGCACGACAATCGGCAGGTGCGGCCAGGTGGTGGCCTTGCTGCCAAACCCTCCGCCCACGAAGGGGCTGATCACATGCACGTTGTCCGGCTCCAGCCCCAGCATGGCGGCCAGGGTGTGCTGGGCGGACTGCATCCACTGCGTCGGCTCGTAGATGGTGACGCGCTCGTCGCCGTCCCAGGCGGCAATCACGGCGTGCATTTCCAGCGGGTTGTGGTGGTGGACAGGTGTGTCGTAGGTGGCCTCGAAGGTGCTGGCGGCGGCCTTCAGAGCTTTTTTAACATTCCCACGCGAATGGCCCAGCGGCGGCAGCGGCAGCTTGTCCAGCAGCGGCAGCCCATGTAAACCCTGCTCCAGCGTGGCGCGGAAGTCGGAGGCGTCGTATTCAATTTCCAGCAGTTGCGTGGCGTGCTGCGCGGCTTCCAGCGACTCGGCCACCACCAGAGCCACCGGCTGCCCCCGGAACTCAATTTTAGGCGATTGCAACGGCAAAACGGAGGTTCCGGCGGGGCCACGCGGGTACGCCTTGACCGGCTTCAGCTCTATGCCCTGAGACTCGTGCGTCAGGATGTCCAGCACCCCCGGCACGGCGCGGGCGGCCTTTTCGTCGATCCTTTTGATGCTGCCGTGGGGAATCGTGGCGCTGACCAGGACGGCGTGCGCCAGTTCCGGCAGATCGAATTCGGCGGTGTACGTCGCCGCGCCGCGCACCTTGTCGGGGCCGTCCACGCGGCTGACCCGCTGGCCCACGTAGTTCTGAGGCTGGCCTTTCTGAACGGTCATGCGTCTGCTCCTTCGATAGGATTTCCGGCCTCATCCACTTGCCCCGCCGCCTGCATCAGCGCCCGGACGATCACGCGGGCCGTCAGCGGCACCTTGAAGGCATTTTGCGCCAGCGGGTGCGCGTGCTGAAGTGCGGCGCGGGCGGCGGCCTCGAAGGTTTCACGGGTGGCGGGCTGGCCGGTTAACGCGGCTTCGGCTTCCGGCGAACGCCAGGGCCTGGTGCCGACTCCACCCAGCGCGACACGGGCCGCATTCACTTTCCCGTCCTGCACGTCCAGCACGGCGGCGCAACTGCTCAGCGCGAACTCGTAGCTCTCGCGGTCCCGCACCTTGAGATACACGCCGTTCTCAGCGACGGGAGCGGGCAGGGTCAGCGCCACGATCAACTCCCCTTCTTTCAAGTCGTGTTCGATATTTGGAGTGTCGCCGGGCAGCAGATTAAAGTCCTCCAGCCTGACGGTGCGTTCGCCATCCGGGCCGCGCAGAATCACGTTAGCTCCATACGCCACCAGCGCCACCGAAGCGTCCGAGGCGTGGGTGGCAATGCACTGATCCGAGCCGCCCAGAATCGCCATCTTGCGGTGATGACCCTGAATTGCGCCGCAGCCGCTGCCCGGATCGCGCTTGTTGCATTCGGTGAAAGCCAGATCGCGGAAATACGGACAACGCGTGCGCTGCATGATGTTGCCGCCCATACTCGCCATGTTGCGAATCTGCTGGGAGGCTCCTGCGAGGAGGGCTTCACGGAGCGCCGGGTAACGGTCAGCAATCAGAGCGTGTTCGGCGGTCTGCGACATGCTGGCGAGTGCGCCGATTCTCACGCCCTTGCCGTCCTCCACGATCTGCGACAACTCCCCGTCCTCGCGCAGCGGCGTGATGTCGGTCAGGTGCGTAGGGCGTTCCACATCCAGTTTCATCAGGTCGATCAGGGTGGTGCCGCCTGCCAGGAATTTACCCGGCTGACCGACTGCACCTTCCACACTCTGCGCCCGCGCGTACTCGAAGGGCCTCACTGGCGTTCTCCAGCCACACTCTTGACGGCCTCGACAATCTGCGGATAGGCGGCGCAGCGGCACAGGTTCCCGCTCATGAAGTCGCGCAATTCGGCGTCATTCGCGGCATGTCCACCTTCCACACAGGCCACCGCGCTGAGAATCTGGCCGGGCGTGCAGTAGCCGCACTGAAAAGCGTCGTGTTCGATAAAGGCCGCCTGCATCGGGTGCAGCTCACCGTCCGGCCCGCTCAGGCCCTCAATGGTGCGGATTTCGTGGCCCTGGGCGCTCAGGGCCAGGGTCAGGCAGCTCAGGTGGGGTTCGCCGTCCATCAACACGGTGCAGGCCCCGCACTGGCCGTGATCGCAGCCCTTCTTGGTGCCGGTCAGGTGCAGCCGCTCGCGCAGCACGTCCAGCAGGGTGGCCTGCACGGGAATATCCAGCGCGTGCGCCTGCCCGTTGACCGTGAGGGTCAGGGGAACGCTATTGAGTGTGGTCATGGGGGTCAGGCTAGAGCGGCGCGGCGTGGGGCTGTGCTGGGCGGGGTTCACGGGGCCTTGAGCTGAGCATTCTTATTTGCAGACCAACCTTCTAAGCGCCCACCACACTCCGCGCAGGCTCCCACAGCCGCCACAGCTCGTAAATGCCCATCAGCAGGTGCAGGATCAGCTTGGCGGTCAAGCCGGTCAGCAGGCCCACCAGCGTTCCCCAGGCCGAGCGCATCGCGTCCGGCAGGTTTTTGCGGACCACCAGCAGTTCGGCCAGCAGCGCCCCGGCCAGCGGCCCCACGATCAGGCCGAAGGGAATGAACAGCCCGGCCAGCCCGCCGATCAATGCGCCCCACACCGCCTGTTTGCTGCCGCCGTAGCGCTTGGCCCCCCACGCCGAGGCGAGGTTGTCCACGAAGCCGATCAGGATAGTGATGACCCCGAAGGTCAGCAGAAAGGGCAGATCCGGCCAGACCTGAAAGCCGTCCAGCAGCGTGGCCCCCAGCGCCCCCAGAAAGATGATCAGGGTGGCGGGCAGCACTGGCACGAAGGTCGCCACCATGCCGACGATCCAGGCGACAAGAAAAATCAGAAAGGCGAGGCTCATATCGCTCCACAGTACGGCCCGGAGAGCGCTGAAGTTTCCTATCCTTGCCTGGTAGACATAAAAAAGCCCCACCGCGAAGTGGGGACTCTATTGACTTTGGTTGCAGGGACAGGATTTGAACCTGCGACCTCCGGGTTATGAGCCCGACGAGCTACCAGACTGCTCTACCCTGCGTTACCCTTTAAAGCTCTTTTGAAACTCCATAGCACTTTTGACGTGCCTCACGCTGCCTTTCCTCTTCTCAGCGCTTGGGAATAGTACAGCCCCCCGCCCGGACTGTCAACTGTGCATGGGGTTGCCATAGGGCGGTGGGGTGCGGAAAGCAGTGCGTGAATTCGTGCGCCAGCCTGACCCGACGGGCGCTAGGCTGGGGGCGTGACCCCCACGGCAGATTCCGAAATCGCGGCGCGCAAACTGCGCCATGTGGACGCCTGCCTGCTGCCCGCAAGCCAGTACGCGGGCGTGACCACCGGGCTGGAGGCGGTGCCGTGGCCCTACCGCGCCCTGCCGGAGCGCAACCTGAGCGAGGTAAATTTGACCACCACGTTTCTGGGCCACACTCTGAAGGCCCCGGTCCTGATCGGCGCGATGACCGGCGGGGCCGAGCGGGCCGGGCGCATCAACGCCCATCTGGCACAGGCCGCGCAGAAGCTGGGCATTGGCCTGATGCTGGGTTCGCAGCGCGTGATGCTGGAGCGCCCCGACACCGCTGTCACCTTCCAGGTGCGCGAACTGGCCCCCGACATCCTGCTGATCGGCAATCTGGGCGGGGCACAGTTCCTGCTGGGCTACGGCGCAGAAGAGGCCAGCCGCGCCGTGCAGGCGGTGGGGGCCGACGCGCTGGCGATCCACGTCAATCCCTTGCAGGAAGCCTTGCAGCGGGGTGGCGACACGAACTGGGCGGGCCTGACTGCGCGGCTGGCCGAACTGCTGCCGGACCTGCCCTTCCCGGTGGTATTGAAGGAGGTGGGGCATGGGCTGGACGCCCGCACCGTTGCCGCCGTTCGTGACCTGGGATTTGCCGCGCTGGACGTGGCCGGAGCCGGGGGCACCAGTTGGGCGCGGGTGGAGCAACTGGTGGAACACGGCGCGGTGATCAGCCCCGATCTGTGCGAGCTGGGCGTGCCGACGGCCCAGGCACTCCGTGACGCCCGCGCCACTGCGCCCCAGATGCCCCTGATCGCCTCCGGGGGCATTCGCACGGGGCTGGACGCCGCCCGCGCCCTCAGCCTGGGCGCGCGGGTGGTGGCGGTGGCCCGGCCCCTGCTTGCGCCCGCGCTGGACAGCGCTGAAGCCGTGGAGGACTGGCTGGCGAACTTCATTGGGGAATTGCGCGTGGCCCTGTTCGTCGGCGGCTACCCGGACGTTTCGGCACTGTGGGCGGGGGGGGCGGGGGGCGGCCCATCCAGGGCTTCGTCCACCGAATCGGGCTGATCGCCCTCTCCCAGCCGCTCCATCACCGCTTCTTCCAGTCGGCCCAGCCGCTGCGTGACCGGATCAGTGGCAATGATCAGGGCCAGCAGCGTGGTCAGCGCGGCCACCGCCAGATGCACGCGCAGGGTATCCAGATCGATGGACAGCAGCCCCAGGGCCAGCCCCGCCCCCACCAGCAGCGCGGGCAAGCTTCTATCCGGGAAAAAGCGGCGCGTGACCCGCAGGGAGTTCCAGCGCAAAAAGGCCAGCGTCAGCAGCGCCAGTGCCAGCGCCACGGCCACCAGCCGCTGGTCCCCGGCAGCCTCTCTGGACCCGGCAGAGGACAGGCCATGCCCCAGCCCCACACCCAGCAGCACCACCGCCAGCGTGAAGGGCATGTGGCCGTACAGCCACGCCAGCATGCGGCCCACACGCTGCTCCACCCGCGCCCCCAGCAGCGGCAACGCGCGTGCCTGATCGAAGTACATCCGCCACAGCGCCACCGCCGTGATAATGGCCGCCAGCGCCGGAATCAGATTGCCCGCGTCCAGCGCCTGCTGACGGCTGCCGCCCACGATCTCGGTGACGATGGCCCCCAGCGCAATGATTTGCAGCAGGCCCACGCGCTCCGGTAGGTGGCCCTCGTGCGGCAGGGCGTGGCGGCTGTGGTTGCGGATGAAAACCGGGGTCAGCACGTCCAGCGCCAGCGCGACGCACCACAGCCCGATCTGCACCGCCGAGCCGCCGGGCCACGCTGCCGAGACCAGCCACAGCGCCGCCGCCGTGCCGAACGACAGGGCCATGCGTCCGGCGAACGCGGCTGCACCAGGTGAACGCCGCGACACCATCAGATACAGCGCCGCCTGAATCATGCGGTTGACCCCATACGCCAGCGCGAAGGCCGAACCCGTGTCCATCAGGTCCCCACGGATAGTCAGGGAGATCATGCCCAGCGACACCAGTTGCGCCAGCGTGCCCCAGCGGTAGGTGCGGGTCTCGTTGCCGTAGCGGGCGGCAAAGGTGGCGTTGCCTGCCCAGGCCCACCACACCGCCACGAACAGCAGCCCGAAATGCAGCAGACTGGCGGCGTCCGGCGACTGGCCCAGCCGCTTGGCCAGTTGATCGAAGGCCACCACGAAGATCAGGTCAAAGAACAGTTCCAGCCAGGACACCTTCTGTTCCTGATAGACAGAACTATCCTGATCCTGAGGGGTGGCCTGATCCTGTGGACTGGCGGGGGGGTCCACCGTCCTCTGGATATCGACGTGATCGGGCTGTCCGTGCGTCACCTGGGTCTTCCCGTTACCTTAAACGGCCCAGGCCCTTGCGGATCAGCGCGTCGGCGCTCAGCCCCGGCTCGGCGGACAGCAGTTCGGCCACCACGGCGCGCACCCCGGCCTCGCGGAAGCCCAGGGCCAGCAGCGCGTCCACGGCGTCACGGCCCTCTGTCGTCACTGGTCTGGCAGCCTTCACGCCGCCCACGGCAGGGGCGGCCAGATGTTCGGGCACCTTCCCCTGAAGCTCCAGCACCAGCCGCTCGGCGGTCTTCTTGCCCACGCCAGAGACACTGGACAGCAGTTTGGCGTCGCCGCTCAGCAGGCCCTGCGCCAGCGCCGAGACCGGCATGGCCGACAGCATCGCCAGCCCCAGCTTTGGCCCCACGCCGCTCACCCCGGTCAGCAGGTCAAACAGCCGCACGCTGTCGGTGTCGGCAAAACCGAACAGCAACTGGGCGTCCTCGCGCACGATGAAACGGGTGTTCAGTTCGGCGGGCTGCCCAGCCACCAGTTTCGCCAGCGTTCCCGCCGGACACTGGACCTCGTAACCCACGCCGCCAGCCACCACCACGGCGCTGTTCTCGCGCACCTCGCGCACCACGCCGGACAGGTAAGCAATCATTGCCCAGGATTCTAGTGGGTCGCGCGGGCGCAGGCTGTGGGAGCGGGCAGGATTTGACGGGATGGATTTGCAGGAGCTGGAGAATTCTGGGTGTCACCCGGCCACTGACAATCTCACCCCGGCCATTTTTCAGAACATGCCCCGGTGTTAGACTTCCTGCGGCAGACCTAGCTCTCCTGAGCCGAGGAAGCCCTTTGAGAGCATCCCATTTTCCGCCCCATCCCTTTTTGCTCTGACCACAACAGGAGAAACCACAATGCAATACGTTGTTCACCGCCCCCGCGTGGGCGTGTTTATCGATACCCAGAACCTGTACCACTCCGCGCGTGACCTGCTGGAGCGCACCGTCAACTTCG
Source organism: Deinococcus marmoris DSM 12784 (assembly GCF_000701405.1). Classification (GTDB taxonomy): domain Bacteria; phylum Deinococcota; class Deinococci; order Deinococcales; family Deinococcaceae; genus Deinococcus; species Deinococcus marmoris. The sequence goes on along the minus strand of NZ_JNIV01000001.1, from coordinate 29,113 downwards.
AGACGCTGCTGAACGTGGCCGTGGATGGCCGCGAGTTGCTGCACGCCATCTCCTACACGGTGGAGCGCGAGAACGAGGCCACTGCCCGGCCCTTCATCTACAAGCTATCCACGCTGGGGTTCAAGGTGCGGCGCATGAACCTGCACCTGCACCATGTTACCGACGGCGGCAAGCCCATCTACGAGGGCAACTGGGACATGGGCATCGTGGCCGACATGGTGCGCCTGATGGACCATCTGGACGTGGTGGTGCTGGGCAGCGGCGACGGCGATTTTACCGACATGGTGGAGGTCTTGCAGGAGCGCGGCAAGCGGGTGGAGGTCATCGCCTTCCGGGAACACACCGCCCAGCGCCTGATCGACGCCGCAGATCGTTTTATGCACCTGCCCGACATTGAGGACGCGTTGATGCCCGCCCGCCAGCGCAACAACGCCAAGGCCGACGAGCCGAAGCCGGAAGAACCCGTTCAGTAATCCAGCGATGCCCGACTCGAATCTGCACGACCCAAATACCCACGACGCCGACGCCGTTCTCGCCCGCCTGAACTTCGATCTGCCCCCGGCGCGCATCGCCCAGACCGGGGCCGAACCGCGCGACTCCTCCCGCCTGATGGTGGTGGGCCAGAGCCAGATTTCGCACCGTGTCTTCAGCGATCTGCCCACGCTGCTGCGCCCCGGCGACTTGCTGGTGTCCAACCAGAGCCGCGTCATTCCGGCCCGTGTGATGGCCCGCAAGCCCGTGACCCCTGAAGGCCACGGCGGTGGCAGTGTAGAAGTCATGCTGCTGCGCGAGGAAGAAAACAACGTGTGGAGCGCATATCTCAAACCCGCGAAACGTGCTGGAAAAGAGTTGTGGCTGGGCCAGGCTGACGGTGAGCAGCATCGGGCCGAAGTCGTTGGCATTCTGGAAGATGGCGCACGCCTTTTGCGTTTCGAACATGATCTCAAGCCCCACCTGGACGAGATCGGACGGCTACCGCTGCCGCCGTACATTGACGCGGGCGACGACGATGAGGTGTGGCGCGAGCGCTACCAGACGGTGTATGCCCGTGATCCCGGCAGCGTGGCCGCCCCGACTGCCGGGCTGCACTTCACGCCGGAATTGCTCTCAAAGCTAGACAGCATGGGCGTGGAACGCTGCGCCGTGACCCTGCATGTGGGCGCGGGAACCTTCCGGCCCATCCAGGGATCGGTGGCGGACCACACCATGCACGCCGAGCGGTACTCGGTGAGCGAGGCCACCGCGCAGGCCATCAACCGCGCCAGGGCCGAGGGCCGCCGCATCGTGGCCGTCGGCACCACCACGGTTCGCACGCTGGAAAGCGCCTGGGACGGGCAGATGGTGCAGGCGGGCGAGGGCGACACGCGAATTTTCATCACGCCCGGCACCCCCGTTCACGTTCCAGACCTGCTGATCACCAACCTCCACCTGCCGGGAAGCACCCTGCTGCTGCTGGTGTCTGCCTTTGGTGGAGAGGAGCGCGTCCGGGCGGCCTACGACGCGGCGCTGGTGGGGGATTATCGCTTCTATTCTCTGGGGGACGCCATGCTGCTGGAACGGGGCAATGGTTGAAAGTTGATGGTAGATGGAGATTTGTGGGCTTTATTCATCAACATTTCTCCATCTACTATCAACCTAATTCAGCGTCCGTTGCCCCGGTACATCCAGCATGAAGGCCGGAATCGGCACCCGCACCCGCGCGCCCCAGGCGTCCTGCATCACATAATAGCCGCGCATCACACCCGGCGTGGCCTCTACCGTCACGAAGGAATCGTAGACGAAGGTGCCGCCCGGCGCGATCACCGGCTGCTCACCCACCACGCCGTCGCCGTCCACGTTGATCTCGTGGCCGTGCGCGTCCACGATGTCCCAGTGGCGGGCCAGCAGTTGCCAGGTCTGATCGTGGTGGTTCTCGATGCGGATCACGTAAGAAAAAACCCTGCGCTCCGGCGTACTCTGCGCGGCCAGATGGCTGACCTGCACGCTGACGCGGATGTCCGGCGCGGTGTCGGCCACAGAATCAGGGCTGGGAGGGTCTGAACGTTCTGAATCGGGGGGAGGACGGCTCATGGCCCTCAGAGGATAGCGGAGGCCACCGCCGCAACAAGCCCCGACAGACCGCATGAGCAATCGGTGGGTCATGTACTGAAGACAGCGCGCGGAAGCCTGCTCTACACTGCCCTGCGTGACTTCTAATTCAGAACTGGGCATCAACAAGGACTTCCTCTTCGCGCTGCTCTCCGAAGCTGCACCCAGCGGTCTGGAACGCCGCGCCGCCGACGTCTGGAAGGCCGAGGCCAGCGCCTTTGCACGCGTCTCCGAGGACCATTACGGCAACGTGTACGCCGAACTGGGGCCGGAAGGCGCGCCCGCGATTGCCTTGATGGGCCACCTGGACGAGATCGGTCTGATCGTCTCGCATGTGGGCGACGAGGGCTTTCTCAGCGTGCTGCCCATCGGTGGCTGGGACCCGCAGGTGCTGGTGGGCCAGCGCATCCGCCTGCTGGCCCCCAGCGGTGACCTGATCGGCGTGATCGGCAAGAAGGCCATCCACGTCATGGAATCCGAGGAGCGCAGCAAGGCCAGCAAACTGGAAGACCTGTGGATCGACGTGGGCCTGAGCAAGGAAACCGCGCAGGAGCGCATTCCGGTGGGCACCTACGGCGTGATCGAGCAGGGACCGATCATGGTGGGCGACAGGATCGTCAGCCGTGCGCTGGACAACCGCGTGGGCGCGTTCGTGGTGCTGGAAGCGCTCAGGGCGCTGCAAGATACGGACCTCAAGCACCGCGTGGTGGCGGTGGGCACCAGCCAGGAAGAAATCGGGCTGTTCGGCGCACAGATGGGCGGCCACAAAATCGATCCCATCGCCGGAATCGCGGTGGACGTGACGCATGAAACCAAGCAGAACGGCGTCAGCGAGAAGAAATACGGCGTGATCCACTTCGGCAGCGGTGCGAATCTGGGTGTGGGGCCAACCAGCAGCCCGGTGGTGGTGCGCCAGCTTCAAGAGGCCGCGCGCAAGAACGGCATTCCCTTCACGCTGGGGGCCAACACCTCGCGCACCGGCACCGACGCCGACGCGCTGACGCTGGTGCGTTCAGGGGTGCCCACCGCCGTGGTCAGCATTCCCAACCGCTACATGCACAGCCCCAGCGAAATGGTGGACGCCCATGATGTCAAGGCGTGCATCGACATCATCGCGGCGTGGGTGAAGGATCTGGAGGAAGGGCCGGACTTCACGCGGGTCTGATACGGACCATTAGAGGACGCCACCCAGATTTTGAGTGGCGTCCTTGTTTTCTGTCAGCCTGCCACAAACCGGAGCGTTCCCTCTGGCACATCCTCGCCGCGCTCCAGTGTGGGAACCACTGTGCTGGTGCTGAGGCCCGCCGCGAGCCGCACGTCCTCGCCCAGACCCAGCGCAGCCAGATGAACGCCGTGATCGCTCCCTGCCAGGGCTTCACCGGGGCTGCCGTCGCCCCGGCGCACCGTCAGGGCGATTCGCGCGCCGTCGTCCAGCGTGAATTCGCCCATCGCCAGCAGGTACTCGGCCAGCACGCCAGCGGTATACACGTCTTCCAGGCCCACCCGCCCATCCGTCCCGGCGCAGACGATGGCAATGCCCTCGGAGGCCAGGGCGCGGGCGCGGCGGGCGGCGGCGTGGGCGTTGGTCAGGGCGGCCAGCAGCACATGTTTGCCGCTCTGCGCGGCGATGTGGGCGGCCCCGGTGCCGTTGGTGGTGTTCATGACCACCGTTTTGCCCGCGAACGTCTGCGTGCCCGCTTCCGCCGGACTGTTGCCGAAATCGAAGCCGGGGATGGGCAGACCGCCACGTTCCCCGGCCAGCAGCAGGTTTTCCTGCGTGCCGCGCAGGGCCAGCGCCACTTCCGGCGTGCTGGTCAGCAGCAGCGCCTGTGCGCCGCGTTCCAGGTAAGCAACGGCGGTGGTGGTGGCGCGCAACACATCGATCACCAGCACCACGTCCGGGTAATTCCCGTGTGGCAGCAGATCGATGCGCAGTTTCATGCCGCCGCGCCCTTCACTTCAGGGCTTCCCGCAGGCGTTCCAGCCCGGCCTTTGCGCCCCCTGGCCCGAAGACGGCACTCCCGGCCACCAGCACCGTGGCCCCGGCACTGACCACCGCGCGGGCGTTGGTGCTGGACACGCCGCCGTCCACCTGCAATTCGGCGTCGCTGCCCATCTCGTCCAGCCAGCGGCGCAGCGTGCGAACCCGCTCCAGGCTGGCCGGAATGAACTTCTGGCCACCAAAGCCGGGGTTGACGCTCATGACCAGCACCAGATCCACGTCGCCCAGCAGGGGCCGCACGGCCTCTAACGGTGTGCCGGGGTTGAGGGTCACGCCTGCCCGCTTGCCCAGTTCCCGAATTTGCTGCACAGCGCGGTGAACGTGCGGCGTGGACTCGACATGCACGGTCAGGCTGTCGGCCCCGGCGGCGGCAAAGTCCTTGAGGTAGCGTTCAGGGCGCTCGATCATCAGGTGAACGTCCAGCGGCAGGTTGCTGGCCCGCCGCGCCGCCGCCAGGATGGGCAGCCCAAAACTGATGTTGGGCACGAACATCCCGTCCATCACGTCTACATGTGCCCAGTCGGCCCCGGCGATGGCCCCCATTTCATCCGCCAGATGCGCGAAGTCGCACGACAGGATGCTGGGGGCCAGTTTGACGGGGCGGGCAGAGTTGTCTTGAGCAGTCTCGACTTGGGCACTCACGCCGGGCAGTTTACGACATAGCTCACAAATGTGGAGGCGGCTGAGACTGGCGGGCTGGAAACACGGCGCAGTCCACGCCTGCTAGCCTCTCCCCATGCCTTCTTTGCCCCCCTCTGTCACGCCGGACTGGGCCTATGAGCGCGAACACTGGCGGCGCGGGTATTTCCGGGTGGCGGGTGTGGACGAGGCCGGGCGCGGGGCCTGGGCCGGGCCGGTCACGGTGGCGGCGGTGATCCTCCCCGGTCTGGCGATGGACTACCCCTTCCGGGACAGCAAGCAACTGACCGCGCCGCAACGCGAGGAATACGCCGCCGAGGTCCGCCGCGTGGCTCTGGCCTACGCCGTGGAACACGCCTGGCCGGATGAAATCGACGAACTGAACATCCTGGGCGCGACGCACGCGGCGGCGTTGCTGGCGCTGGAAAGGCTGGACCCGCCCCCACAGGCGCTGGTCACGGATTACCTGAAACTCCGCGTCAAAATTCCCATCAGCGCCCCCCCAAAGGCCGACGCCCTGAGCTACAGCGTGGCCGCCGCCAGCCTGCTGGCAAAAACAGAGCGTGACGCCGTGATGCGCGAACTGGACCTTCGGCATCCGGGTTATGGTTTCGCTGCCCACAAGGGCTACGGCGCACCCGCCCACCGCGCCGCGCTGGAGGAACTGGGCGTGAGCGCGGCACACCGCCGGACCTTTGCGCCCATCCGGCGACTGCTGGAAGGGGGCGGGGGCGGCTTGTTTCCAGCGCAACCCTGACCCGTCACGCGCTTCCCAGCTTCCTCATGTATGGCCCGTATCCTGCGGGCATGTTGAAACGCGCTGTTTTACCGCTGGCCCTGGGCCTGCCTCTGCTGCTGGGAGCGTGCGGGCCAGTGGCCTCGCTGCTCTCCTCTACCGACGGTGAGAAGGGGCCGCTGCAATTCGGGCCGCTGGCCGTCGGGCAGACCTGGACCCTCAGCGGCGTGGTGGACAGCCGCAACGTGGTCACCACCGTCAAGATTCCCGATCTGGTGAACGTGCAGGGCAAATTCGCCTCCTACAGCGCTCGGGACGAGTACACCGGTTTCGACGACAACCGCGCTGGATTTGCCGTGGCCACCTATGACCCGGACCGCCGCAACGCCGAGTTCCGCTGGGTGGGCGACGCCGGGGCAGCCAGCTTCGACAAGGTGGTCTACACCTGCAAGCTCGACAATCTGGCGGGCAATCCGCTGATCGGCACGCTGACCTACACACGCAACGGCAAAGCGGTGGCCAACGGCACCTGCGAAGCCAACCTCAGCAGCCAGTCCTAGTCGCCCCGACTCCACACGAAAGCCTCTGACCACGCCTCTCCGCGCCGGATAAATGGTGCGGGCAGGCCCACCACGCGCCCGCCTCCCTTGACGGCGGCGCGCACCAGCAGGCGTGGATCGAGCTTTGGGTAGAGGCCACTGGCAAAGGCCACGTCCTCGCGCACATCCAGGCTCTCGCCGCTGGCGACGGAATCCGTACCCAGCGCGATCTCTACCCCAGCGGCGGCAAAAGCGGTCCACGGAAAGGTGCCGCATTCCAGATGATGGTTGCTGCGCGGACAACTGACCACCGCGCAACCAGCCCGCGCCACCCGCGCGATGTCGTCTGGGGTGACGTTGACCATGTGAATCAGCGTGGGTTTGGCGGCCAGCACGCCCAGTTCGTCCAGATAGCGCACCGGGGTCAGTTCCGGCTCCGGCGTGCGCCCGATGACCTCGGCGAAGTTATCGGGTGTCATGGCGACGAATCGATGTTCCCACAGCGGCCCTGCGCCCGTGGCAAACAGCTCAGGTTCACTGGGATGCTCGGCCACATGGATCTGGAGGGGCAGGCCCTCGCCCGCCGCGTAGTCGCAGACCAGTTTCATCAGGCGGTGGCTGACCGTGTAGGGCGTGTGCGGCGACAGGCCGATGCGGGGGCCGCCGGGGCGCTCCAGCTTGCGCCACGCCTCCACCCGTCCCCGCATTCCGGCGAACACCTCGTCGGCCTTGCCGGGAAAGGTATTCAGGACCTCAAAGTAGAGGACGCCGCGCAGATCCTCCCGCGCCAAAAGGGCGTCCATCACTTCACCTGACCACACGATGTCGCCCACGCCGCCCACCCCCAGCCGCGAGAGTTTGTCGGCTCCGGCCACTGCGCCTGATACGCCCCGCTGCTCGCGCTGGGCAATCACCACTTCGGGCAGCCAACGGAAATAAGGGAGGGCCTGAAACGCGTAGGCGCTCATGTCCAGATGCGTGTGCGCGTTGATCGGCGGCGGGGCGATGATGCCTCCAATCTCTTCCACAACCGCCTGCGGATACTGGAGGCGAAGTTGCGCCGGATCGCCCGTGGCCGCCACCGTACCGCCCACCACCACGACTCCGCCGGGCGCGTGGCCGCCGCCCATGCCGGTGTAAAGGACGTCGCAGATCAGCAGGCGCGGCGTGAACGGATCAGGCGTGGAAAGGGTCATGTGGGCATGTTAGTGGGGTGGGGCGGGGATTTTCGCCCTCGGCCCTGCCTGAAGCTTCTTTGGAACGCGAATCCTACTTCTTCTTGCCCGCCTTGCTCTCAGCCTTCGGCGCGGCTTTGGAGGCCACAGACTTTTTCGCCTCTTCATTCTGAGATTCCTGCGCCAGCATCGCCGCGCCGACGATTCCGGCGTCGTTCAGCAGCTTGGCGGGCACCAGTTTGCTGCGCTCCAGCTTGATGTGGTCCTGCCACTTGTCGGCCTTTTTGCTCACGCCGCCGCCGATGATGAACAGGTCCGGGCTGAACAGCAGTTCCAGGTGTTGCAGGTAGGTGCTGACGCGCTTGCTCCACTGTTTCCAGTTCAGATCGTCACGCTCGCGGGCGCGGTCAGAGGCCCAGCCCTCGGCTTCCTTGTCGCGCAGCCACAGGTGGCCCAGTTCGGTGTTGGGCACCAGCACGCCGTTGTGGATTAAAGCGCTGCCGATGCCCGTGCCGAAGGTCAGCACCAGCACCACGCCGTCCACGCCCGCGCCCGCACCGAAACGGGCCTCGGCCAGTCCGGCGGCGTCGGCATCGTTGATCAGATACACGTCCTGCCCGGTGGCCTTCGTAAACAGCGCGTCGGCATCCAGCCCGATCCAGTCCTTGTCCACGTTGGCGGCGCTCAGGGTCCGCCCGTGCTGCACGATGCCGGGAAAGGTCACGCCGATGGGGCCGCCCACGCCGAAGTGCTTTGCCAGCTCGGCCACCACATCCTTGACCGCGTCCGGGTGCGCGCCTTCGGGGGTGGGAATGCGGTGCCGTTCTTCCAGCAGCTTGCCGGTGGCGGTGTCCACGGGTGCGCCCTTGATGCCACTGCCGCCGATGTCGATGCCCAGAATCACGCTCATGCGCTACAGCCTAAGCGAAGTTGGGTGCCGGGGTGGGCGACGGGGTGAGGTTGGGCAGGTTGGCCCGTGACGCTGGGGAAGAAGTCGCTTTTGGAAGACTCAATTTTCTTCATCACGGCTCTGGGGTGTGGCGAATATGGAGTCCGGTTTTGGAATCGCCCTGCCCGCTTAACCCCTCCGCCCCTTCGGGGCACCTCCCCTTAGAAGGGAGGCAAGGGTCTCGGAATTGCCCGGCCAGCAGCGCACTCTTGGCTCCCTTTTGAGGGGAGCTGGCAGCGAAGCTGACTGAGGGGTTTCTTTTCGGCCTTGGGTCTTCCCTAATTTAGACGGGGTGCAATTTTAGACTGGAAGCGCTATACCTGTGTCACCCCTATGGATTCTTCCTCGCTGCGTGAACGTCAGAAGGAGCGCCGACGCGCCCGGATCTACAGTGTCGCCATTGAGCTGTTCAAGCGCGGCGGCTTCCAGACCACCACGGCCACCGACATCGCCAAGGCCAGCAACGTCTCGCGCGGCACCTTCTTCAACTATTACCCCTACAAGGAAGCCGTGCTGCTCGATTACGGCTCCGAGGTCATGGAGCGCCTGCGCGATCAGGCCGAGTCGCGGCTGGCCCAGGGTGTTGCCCCGCTGACCGTACTGTACGAGGTCTGGGACGCACTGGCCGAGGAAAATGCCCGCGAGCGCGATCTGTTCCCACCGCTGGCCTACGAGGTCATGAACCCCAACCCTGAACGCGCCCGCACCGCGTATCAGGCGCTGCCACTGAGCAAGGTGATCGAATTGATCCTGCGCCCACTGCATCAGAGCGGGCAGATGCGGACGGACCTCAGCTTGCAGCGCATCAGCAACCTGATCGCCGACACGTACCTGATGGTGGCCCTGCGCTGGAGCGCCTACGGCACCGAACGCCCCTTGCAGGAGGAAATGCGGCTGGCGCTGAATCTGCTGCTGGAAGGGGCGGTTCGGCGTGATCTGGTGCGGCAGTAGCTTCACCGCGAACTTTGATTGCTGGTTGGCAGTTTGCGGTTTAACCCCTCCGGCGCTCCGCGCCACCTCCCCTTAGAAGGGAGGCAAGAGTTGCGGAGTTGCCGTGCCAGTCGCTTTTCTTGGCTCCCTTTGAGGGGAGCTGGCTGCAAAGCAGACTGAGGGGTTCGCCTTCCATCTCACGGCACTTTCCCCCTTGTCCCAACCCAGCTCACCCGCATCCCATCACCCTCCTTGCAACTTTCCCGGCTAGACTGCCAGGAACGCCCTTTCCCCTCTCCCCCGTTTCCGAAGGAGCCTTCCCCTTGACCCAGCCTGAACTGCGTATCGGCACGCCCCGGCACGCCTTTCCGTTCAGCCGCGGGCTGGTGGTGGAGTCTCTGGTGAACGCTGGGGCCTCGGGCAACGTGGCGGCGGCGGCAGCGCGGCGCATCGAGCAGAATCTGCGGCTGTCGCGGCGCAGTCTGGTCACGCCGGGCGAATTGCAGGCCCTGATGGTCGAGGTGGCGCGTGATCTGGCCGGGGAAGAGGTGGCGCGGGCGGCGCAGGCGCAAATTCCCGCCTTCGTGGACATTCTGGTCACGGCCAGAAAGGGTGATCTGCCGTTCAGCCGGGGCGTGCTGGCCCGCACGCTGGAAGACGCGGGCCTGACCGGGCGCGAGGCGTATGCCACCGCCAGCGCCGTGGACGTGGAACTGCGCCAGGAGGGCGTGCGGAGCCTGAGCGCCGAGGACATCGACAACCGCACCGAGCGGGCGCTGGCGTCGCGTTACGGCGAACATCTGCGCCTGACCTACCGCTACCTGCGCCACAACCGGGGCAAGCTGGGCGTGATCAGCAGCGGGAGTACGCTGCCCACACCGTTTTCCAAGGGCATCCTGACCCAGTCCATGCTGGCCGCCGGGGTCACGCCGGACGTGGCCCGCAAGGTGGCCCGCGTGACCCAGCGCGATCTGCGCGGCCAGGAAGACCGCGTGGTGACCCGCGCCGCCATCCGCGCCAAGGTGGAGGCCCTGCTGCGCGACGAGGTAGGGCCGGATGTCAGCGCCCGTTACCGCCTGCTGCGCGTGATCCGCCGCCCGCCGCGCCCGGTGATCGTGCTGCTGGGCGGCGTTAGCGGCACTGGCAAGAGCTTTCTGGCCGCAGAAATCGCCTACCGCCTGGGCATTGCCCGTGTGGTCAGCACCGATTCCATCCGCGAGGTGATGCGCGCGATGGTGTCCCCAGCGCTGCTGCCCACGCTGCACGCCAGCACGTTCAGCGCCTGGGAAGCGCTGCTGCCCCCCGGCACGCCGCGCCCCGAAACCCCCAGCAAGCCCGAGCTGCTGGCAGGTTTTCGGGATCAGGTGCAACAGGTCAACGTGGGGCTGGGCGCGGTGGTGGCCCGCTCGGTACAGGAGGGCAGCAGTCTGGTGCTGGAGGGCGTGCATCTGGTGCCCGGCTACCTGCGTGCCGACGCCTTCGCCGGGGCGCTGGTGATCCCGATGCTGGTTACCCTACCCGATCCCGAGGAACACCGCCGCCACTTCCAGAGCCGCGACGTGGAGACTGCCGCCAGCCGCCCGCTGCACCGCTACATGCAGTACTTCGGTGAAATCCGCGCCATGCAGGACGAGCTGGAAGATCTGGCCCGCCAGGAGGACGTGCCGCTGCTGGACGGCCTGACCCTGGACGAGAGTGCCGATCAGGCCGTGGACGTGGTTTTGCGGCGCGTGATGGTGGCCCTGACCCCGCAGGAACGCGCCGACCTGCTGGGCGATCCGGGCGACGGTGAGGCGGCGGAGCTGACGCGTGGGACCGTGGGCAACTGAACACCGGTTTCAACGTGTCCTGGGGATGAACAGCGCCAAAAAAGCCCCTCCGGTAGAAGAGGGGCGCAGAAAGGGTATCCCTTATTTCAAGTCCAATTCCTGCCAGAAGTTGCAGCGGTGGTCATTGGAAAACAGGATGCTGGGCCGAACCCCGTCCGGCGTGAAGACCTGCACGTTGTTCTGGGCAGGATCGAAGGTCTTCCAGTCCGCCGAGGCAGGCTTTCCAGTTTTGATAAACGCCACCCACGCCGCGCTGAAGGCGTCCGAGAGCTGGCGCTGGGCTGGGGTGAAATCGGCGAAGTCGGCCAGACCGTCCACCTTGCTCTGGAAGGCGTAGGCCAGCCCGCTGGAGTGGTGCGCGCCCAAACTCGGCAAATCCACAGGGGTCTTGACGATGGTGACGGCGTTCGGATCGTTGAACTCGAAGGCGTAGACGGGCACGTATTTCGACAGCGCCGCATTCACCCGCAGCGCCGGGCAACTGAACACCGCGTCGGTGAACATGGTGGCAAAGGCCAGCGCGGGCGTGCCGAAGTTGCGGTACGGGTACTGCCTGAGTACCTTCGTCGTATTCGCGGCCCCCACCGTCAGACCCGTGCCGCCCCAGTACACCACCGGACTGATCGGTTTCCCATTTGGCGAGGCCACCGAGACAAACAGCCGCCCCTCGTCGTGGTTGGTGCCGTTCATGACGGGCACGCGGTTGAACTGCCCAGTGGTAAAGGCGTCACGCAATGTCAGCGGCAGGAGCTTTGAGGCATACACCGGGGACCACACCAGATTGGCTGCCGGGCGCAGGCCAGGGACTTTAGTGGAGAGCAGTTTGTCTACAGGCGCGGCGCGCAGACAGGCAAGATCGTCGGCCTTGCAGCCCAGATTCGAGGCGTACTTCTGGTTGCGGTTCTGTGCGTCGGCCAGGGTGACGCTGTTGCCGGGGCTGGTACACAGCCCGCTCTGGATGATCGCGCCCCGGAACAGTCCGGCAGAGGCGGGCGAGGCCAGATGCGCGCAGTTGCTCATGCCGCCTGCCGATTCCCCGGCAATGGTGACTTTGGCGGGATCGCCACCGAAGGCCGTGATGTTGCTCTGCACCCATTTCAGCGCTGCCTGCTGGTCCATCAGGCCGTAGTTGCCAGACTGACCACCGCCTGCCTCACCCCCCAGCGCAGGCAGCGAGAGCCAGCCCAGCGCGCCCAGACGGTAGTTGAGCGTGACCACCAGCATGTTGTTTTTCTCGGCCAGGACGCTGCCGTCATAGGCGTTGGCGGACCCGGCAGTGTAGGCCCCGCCGTGAATCCAGACCATCACCGGGAGGTTGCTGGCGGGGGTGGCCCCCTTCGGCGCGTACACGTTCAGGTACAGGCAATCTTCCTGGCCCTTGACCGCACCGGGAGTCTCGCCGGGCAGGGCGAACAGCGCCAGCACGGTCTGCGCGCACTCGCCGCCAAATTTACTGGCGTCGCGCGGCGTGTTCCAGGCGGCGGCAGGCTGGGGCGGTTTCCACCGCAGCTCGCCCACGGGCGGCGCGGCGTAGGGAATGCCCAGAAAAGTGCGGGCGGCGGCCTGCTGACCGACAACCGCCCCCTGGTCCGTCTGAACCGTGACGGGCTGCTGGGCGTGGGCAAGACTCAGGAAGGCGAGGGCCGACAGGGCCAGCAATCGGGATGGACAGAGCATGGGGTGGGCCTCCTGAAGAAAAGACGGTGGGTGCTGTGCTGAACGGATATAAATTCTCCCGCCAGCATAGAACGCCCACCGTCTGCCCCGCCTCAGTTTTCTAGTTTCAGTTCACCGGACGCGCCAGCTCCAGTACCTTGCCGGAACGGGTGGTCAGCTTGAGCATCGAGCCAGCGACTTCATAACTTGTCACTTCGGAAAGGTCTTTCAGGAACGCTTGCTCCTGCTCGGCCAGCGCGGGATCGGCACAGGCGCGGCGGGTGGTCGCCAGCGGCCCGAAGGTCAGCCCGCCGTCCATGACGTCATACTGGCCCATCAGGTTGTTGCAGCCCGTGGTGCCGCTCATGCGTCCGCCTTCGCCGAAGGTCAGGGTCAGAGGTTCGTTGCCCTGTCCGCCCACCAGCCGCCAGGTGGCCCGCAGCCTTTTTTCCATCTCGCTTCCCAACGTAAACACCGCCTTTGATGTGCCAGAGGTCAGAATCAATGTATCGCCCACCCGCACGAAGGCGCGGGCCTGGGCCAGCACGTTCAGGTAGCGCGTTTCGAGCGTCATCTGCGCCTCGGCGCACAGCTTGCGCGTGGCCGCAATCGGGCCGAGTTTGAGGGTGCCGCCCATCTGAAGATTGTTTCCGAATATGCCGGAGGTGCTAAAGACATTGCACCCGGCAGACCCGGAAACCTGCGTGCCGTCTGCGGTGGAAATACTGGTGCCCAGCAGCTTCAGCGTGGGCGCGTCCAGGCCGCCCGTGGTGACGGTGCCCTCAGCGTCGCTCAGGCGGCTCAGCGTCCAGGTGCCGTCGGCGATCTGCGCGGCAGAGGCGGTGGTCAGGGTCAGGGCGGCGCAGAGGATCATACAGCGGGTCAAAAGGCTTCGTTTCATATCGTTTCCAGAGTTCACGCCGGGGCGTGTCGAACATCATCTTGGCCCGCCCGACTGACGGCGATGTGACCTCCCCTCTCACCAGAACTTGACCAAAAAGGGTGGACTCCAGGCTAAGGCTCGGAGTCCACTGCAAGAAAATCCCTGGCTCAGTCGCCTCTGAAAATCTTGCCCACCTTGTCGAAAAAGCCCTCGTGCTTCTCGTTGACCTCGTCCCCCACGGCGCGGGCATAGGCCAGCAGCGCTTCACGAGCCTCGGGGGTCAGGTCCTTGGGCTTCGGCACGATCACGTCGTATTCCACGATCAGGTCACCGCTGCCGCGTCCCTGCAAGCGGGGCATGCCCTGACCGGTCAGGCGGTGCAACTCACCGTACTGGGTGCCCGCCTTGACCTCCACGGCCTGTTCGCCGTCCAGCGTGGGCACCGTGATCTGGCCGCCCAGCGCCGCCTTGGCAAAGCCGATGCGGGCCGGGTAGATCAGGTGTTCCTGCTCGCGGCGCAGGGCTGGATGGGGTTCCATCTCGATGTGCACGTACAGATCGCCGCTGCCTCCCGGTCCCTCATTGCCCATGCCGGATACGCGAATGCGGTAGCCCTCGTCGATGCCGCGCGGCAGCTTGACACCCACTTTCTCGGCCTTCAGGGTGCGGCCACGCCCTTTACAGACGGTGCAGGGGTCCTGAATGATCTGGCCCTCGCCCCGACAGGTGGGGCAGGCTTGCTGGGTTTCCACCACGCCGAAGATGGTCCGGGCCTGGGCGCGCACGGCTCCCGCGCCGCCACAGGTGGCACAGGTTTTGGGCGGTTTGCCCCCCGGTTCGGTCTTGCTGCCGTGGCAGTGTTCGCACTCGGTCAGGCGGTCCACGACCACCTCGACTTCCTCGCCCGCGCGGGCCTGGAGCAGCGTGACCTGAACTTCCGTTTCCAGATCGTCGCCGCGTGCCGGGCCGCGCCGCCCGCGCCCGCCTGCCATACCGCCGAACAGTTGCTCGAAGATGTCCATCGGGTCAAAGCCTGCGCCGCCCATGCCGCCGAAGGGATCGCCACCAGGCATGTTCGCCCCCGGAGCCGAGCCGAAGCGGTCATAGTGGGCGCGTTTCTCGGCGTCAGACAGCACCGAGTATGCCTCGCTGATCTGGGCGAATTTCTCGTGCGCGCCCTCTTCCTTGTTGCGGTCCGGATGGTACTTGAGGGCCAGTTTGCGGTAGGCAGATTTGATTTCGTCGGCGTTTGAAGTTCTGGTCACGCCCAGTAATTCGTAATAATCCATGTGTCGTATTCCGCCGGGCAGCCTTCATCTTGGGGCGTCATCACTGACTCTGAGGTGCCGGGCCTCCGCTCAATAGGTTAACATGACCACACTCAGGAAAAGTAGGCGCGGCGCAGTCGCGGGTCTGCATCAGGAAGCAGGGCCTGGAGTCCGCCCCCACTTTCGAGCGTGACGGCAAGGCCAGCCTGCACTGGGTCCAAAAATTCCCGGCTTGACACCCCGGTCATGAATCCGTAAGATGCAGAGGTCCAATTAGTTAGTCATCTAAGTAGTTTTGCTGCCCCACCCGCCGGAGGAATCTCTTGACGCAAAGTCCTGCCCACACCGCCCCGCTGAGCCTTGAAGCCGTGAACGCGCTGAGCGCCGACGCCTTTACCGACTACTTCGCCGGGGTGCTGGAGTACTCGCCGCAGTATGCCCAGGCCGCTGCCGCCCAGCGCCCATTTCAGAATGCCGAAGAGGTGGCCGACGCCTTCAAGGACGCCGTGCAGACCGACTCCGAGAGCGCGCAACTGCGGCTGATCCGCGCCCACCCGGATCTGGCGGGCAAGGCGGCGCTGGCCGGGGAACTGACCGCCGAGAGCGCCCACGAGCAGGCTTCGGCGGGTCTAGACCGCTTGACGCCCGAGGAATTTGCCGAGTTCGGACGGCTGAACGACGCCTACCACGAGAAATTTGAATTGCCCTACGTGGTCTGCGTGCGCGAAAACGATAAAGACAGCATCTTCGAGGGGGCCAGGCGGCGGCTGGCGAACACCCCCGAGCAGGAAAGGCAGGCCGCCCTGCACGAGATCAGCCGGATTGCCCGGCTCCGCGTTCTGGACCTGATCGCCGACGGCGACGGGAAATAAGGGGAGGAAGCGACATGACGCAGACCACAGACCAGAACAATGCAGGCAAGAAGGCCACCGTGAAAGTCAAACTCGGCGAGAACAACTACGGCAAGGCCGAAATTAACCTGATGAAGATCAACCGGGGCGGCAAGCGCCACGAGATTCGTGAATTGCAGGTGCGCGTGGCGATGACTGGCGATTTCGATGCCGCGCACAGCCAGGGCGACAACTCCGAACTGGTTGCCACCGATACCGTCCGCAACACCGTGTACGGGCTGGCCAAGGAAGGCTTCACGAGCAGCCCCGAAGTGTTCGGCAAGGAACTGATCGCGCACTTCGTCAAGACTGGCCCCAGGGTGACTGGCGGCTTCATGGAATTCACCGAACACCTGTGGGACCGCGTACAGGTCGGCGGTCAGGGCCATGACCACTCCTTCGTGCGCCAGATGCCCAAGCGCACCGGACGTGTGGAGAGCGAGGACGGCAAGGCGTTCAAGGTCACCTCCGGCATCGCAGAGCTGTACGTGCTGAAGACCACCGAGAGCGGCTGGGAAAACTACCTGCTGGAGGAGCGTTTCACCACGCTGCCCGAAACGCATGAGCGCGTGATGGCCACCTTCGTGACCGCCAGGTGGGAGTACAACACCGATGACGTGGACTACGACGCCGTGTGGGAAAAGGTGTTTACGCAGCTTCAGGAAACGCTGACCGATCACTACTCGCCCAGCCTCCAGAACACGCTGTACCTGATGGGCGAGGCCGTGCTGTCGCTGTGCCCGGAAATCTCGCGCATCTGGTTCCGCATGCCCAACATGCACCACCTCCAGTACAACCTGGGCCGCTTCGACCTGGACAACAACCTGGAGATCATGCACGTCGATCCCGAACCCTACGGCCTGATGGAAGGCTGGGTCGAGCGCGCTTGATGGGCGCACACGCCGGACTGAGTACGCACGTCCTGGACACCGCGCGGGGCCGTCCCGCGCAGGGCATTCCGGTCCAGTTGCACCGCGTCGAGGGTGAGACGCGCAAGCCGCTCGCCGAGGCGGTCACCAATGCGGACGGACGCACCGACGCCCCACTGATCGAGCGCGGCAGCCTCCAGAGCGGCACCTATGAGCTGACCTTTCATGTGGCCGACTACTTCTCTGATTTCGACGCGGCCACCGATCCACCCTTTCTGGACGTGGTGACGCTGCGCTTCACGGTGGGCAACCCGGACGCGCATTACCACGTTCCGCTGGTGATGACGCCGTGGTCCTACAGCACCTACCGGGGAAGCTGAGCTTCAGCCCTCAAATTCAGCAGAGCCGCCCGCGAGACCAGCTCCGGGCGGCTTTGTTCTGCTTAATCTTGATGCTGAAAGGCAGAAACCTACGCCTCCTCATCCCCGTCCAGCAGGTAGGTCACCATGCTGCGGCAGTGGGTGAAGCCCATGCGGGCGTACAGGGTGCGGGCGGAGTGCAGGTGATCGTGGGCGCGCACGCGCAGGGTCCGCAACTCGGGATGGCTCTGGGCCTCGGCGGCGGCCAGGGCCAGCAGCACGCGGCCCAGGCCCTGCCCGCGCTCGGCGGGGTGGACCGCCAGATACGTCACGTCGGCGCGGGCGTCGTCCGGGCTGAATTCCAGCTCGGCAAAACCCACCGGATGGTTGCCGCGCCACAGGGCCACCAGCCGCACGGTGTCGTCGGCAAAGTGGGCGGCGTACTGCTCGGGGGTCCAGTCCAGGCGTCCGGCCCAGGCGTCCTCGGCGGCGCGGTACAGGGCGCGGTACTCGGCGATGGGCAGGCTGTCCGTGGTCCGCATTCCGTCCGGCACACGGGCACCACGCGAGATCTGGGCCAGCGGCGCAGAATAGAAGGCGGTGCTGTGCAGGGGTGCAAATCCCGCCTTCTCCAACGCGGCCCGCACGGGCAGATTGTCGCGGGCGCTGAAGGCGTACACCGGCTGACCGTCGGTGTGCTGCACGGCGCGGCCCAGCAGGGCCTTCATCGAGCCGCCCTCGCTGCCAGCATTCTCGGCAATGGGGCCTTCCAGCACCAGACCGTCGCGGAAGGGCGACAGGGCGCAGTAGGCGCGCACGCCGTCGTCATCCTCCTCGACCAGACACAACCCCTCCTCGCACTCCAGATGCAGTTCGCGTGGGTCACGGGAATCGGGGGCAAAGACCTCGCGTTCGGGGGCCGCGTCCATCCAGTGCAGCAGCGCGAGAACGTCGGGAATATCGGTGGCCTGCATGGAACGGATCATGGGGGTGTCCTCCGTGCGGAAAGGCGATGCGGATTGGCGGCAGGTTCTGGCGGCAGGTTGAGGTGCTACCTCCCAGCCTAGGAGGCGGAATGGTGCGCTGTCTGCCGAGTGCGTCACGCCCTTTTTTGCCGCGCCGTGCTATGCTGGGCGCATGCCCTGAACAGGGTACGACGCCTGCCTCCTCCCAGACACGAAGCCGTGTTTGAGGGGCCTTTTCTTTTTTGGGGGATGCAGGTCAGCAGCTTGACCCGACAAAAAGGACTGAGGGCAGGGAGGCGGGAACGTTTTTTCGGAGGTGTTCGCCGTGACCAAACAGTCCAGCAAGCCGCTTGGGATCAACCACAACCGTCAGGGAGGCCGCCACAGCGTGCCCGCCGCGCCGCAGAAGTCCCTGCTGGCCGAGGTCCAGACCGGAACCGATCTGCTGGCCCTGCGTGCCCAGTTGTCGCGCGCCGAGAAGGCGGCCCGCCGCGCCCCCACGCCTCTGCCCGCCCGCGCGGTCCGCCCGGCCCCGGTCAAGCCCCAGCGCGAGGTGGAGCTGGCCGGAATCGCCACCGACGATTTCAGCCTGTCGCGCGCCCACGCCCGGCTGCGTGACGCCGTGTACGACGCGCACTATCACCTGTGCCCACACGCCATCGGCCACGCCCGCGCCGAGGGCTTTCTGGAACACGACATTATCGATGTGCTGCTGTGCGGGCGCGTGCGGGCGGTGTACCCGGAAGACCGGCGCTGGCTGGTTCACGGCTCCTTTGAAGCCTGCGGCGTGGCCCTGCCGCTGCATGTGGTGGTGCAGTATCATCGGGATGGACATCTGGACATCGTAACGGCCTTCGTGCCCAGGCACCCGCACCACATCATCAGCCGCGCGAGGCTGGCCGTGATGCTGCGCTACGACGACGAGCAGATCAGGGTCCGCACCAGCACGCCAGGGGCAAAGGCGGGGGCGCGCGGGCGGGGACGTTGGAAACGCTGAGAGCCTGACGAACTCCAGATCCCCCTCCCCCCTGCTACCCTTGGCCCCGTGACCCGTTCTGGCCTGTCCGACACCATCGCCGCCATCGCCACCGCCCCCGGCAGCGCGGGCGTGGGCATCGTGCGGGTCAGCGGGCCGGACGCGTTGAACGTGGCAGACGGCGTATTTAAGGGCAAGCGCGCACCCTCCAGAACGGCGGGTGGGCGTTTTCTCTTTGGCGAACTGATTGCCGACGACGGCGAGGTGCTGGACGAGGGGCTGTGTCTGGTGTTCCGGGAACCACGCAGTTACACGGGCGAGAATGTGGTGGAACTGCAATCGCACGGCAGCCCGGCAGTGCTGAGTCGCGTGCTGGCACGGGCGCTGGAACTGGGCGCACGTCCGGCGCGGCCCGGCGAATTCACCCTGCGGGCGTATCTGGCGGGCCGCCTGGATCTGGCGCAGGCCGAGGCCGTGCTGGGGCTGGTGGAAGCCCAGACCGACGGCGCGCGGCGGCAGGCCAGCCTGGGTCTGTCCGGGGCGCTGGGCGCGCGGGTGTCGCGGGTGGCTGCTGGACTGATCCGCGCCCTGGCCGCCATCCAGGCCATGCTCGATTACCCGGAAGAAGGCGTGCCGGACGAGGACCGCGCCGAACCGCTGGCCCAGGCCCAGGCCGAGTTGGAGGCCCTGCTCGCCAGCGCGCGTGCCGGACAGGTCAGCACGCGCGGCGCACGGCTGGCCCTGATCGGGCGGCCCAATGCCGGGAAAAGCAGCCTGCTGAACGCCCTGGTGGGCTTCGAGCGCAGCATCGTGACGCCCACACCCGGCACCACCCGCGACTATCTGGAAGCCGGGCTGGAGCTGGCAGGCGTGCCCGTGACGCTGGTGGACACGGCGGGCCTGCGCGAAACGGTGGACGAGATCGAGGCGGCGGGCGTGAGGCAGGCACGGGCACTGGCCGAAGCTGCCGATCTGGTGCTGGTTTTAGAGGACGGCAGCACAATGCGCGAGGAGTTGCCGCTGGACGTGACTGGCACGCCCGCCCGCGTTATCCGGCTCAGAACGAAGGCTGATCTGCCCGCCGCGTGGACCGATTTGGAGTCGTTGGACGTGAGCGCGGTGACGGGCGCTGGCCTCCCCCAGTTGCGCGAGGCGGTGCGGATGGCCCTGCTGGGAGACGCAGCACGCGGCGAGGCATGGCTGACCACCGAGCGACAGGCGGACGCGGCGCGGCGGGCGCTGGGCCATGTGCAGGCCGCGCAGACCCTCCCCGACGATCTGGCAGGGTACGAGCTGGAAGAAGCCCTGCGTGTCCTGGCCGAGATCACCGGGCAGGACGTGCAGGAGGATGTGGTGGACGCCGTGTTCCGCAACTTCTGCGTGGGGAAATAAAGGGTCAGCCGTACTTTGTGCGGTGTTCCTTCTTCAGACGCGCGTATTCCTCGTTCGCCTCCGCCTCATCCCATTTCGCCTTGAAGATGCGGGCGGACTCGGCTTTCACGGGGTCCTCGGGCTGGCGGGGCAACTCGGCCCGTCCGTGCGCGCCACTCTGGCCTTTTTTATCGTCGGGGACAGGACCGTCGTATTTCTTGCCGCCCTTGTGGTTGGCGTAGCGGCGGGCACGGGTAAAGCCCATCTGCAAAAACTTGCGGGCCATGTCTGCGCCGACAAAATCACCGTCTTTCAGATACTTCTCGAACATGGAATAGATTGCCTCGCTGCTTTCCTGGGCGGCGTCCGGCGTGACGAACCGCCAGTGGGGCAGAATCTCACCCTTGTATGGCTGCACCAGCAGGACACCCTGTTCGCCCCGGCCCACGCGGTACAGCTCGGGCTGGGCACGCAGATCGAGTTCGGCGTAGTTCAGGTCATAGTCGAATTTGGGCATTTCCCCTCCTCACAGACGAAAAAATGGGCCACCGGACTTAACCAGTAACCCACTTTCAATCATTCAAACTTCAGTTCATGCGGTCGTCGTCCATCATCGCCTGGAGCATCCAGCGAATCTTGTCGATGGTGCCCGCGTAGCCGTTATACATATCGGCAGTGGCGGGATCGTTGGCCTCGTCCACCGTCTGACTGTCGTCGCGGAAGCCCCTGGACACGCGGGTCAGGTCACTGACCAGATCGGCCACCTGGGCGCGAGCGTCGCGCACGGTTTCGGTGGGCACCTTGACCACGCTGAAGCGCTCCAGATCGCTGGGTGCGGCGATGGGGCTGCCGCCCAGGGCCACCAGACGCTCGGCCTGCTCGTCGATGCCGGGGAAGATTTCCTCAATGAATTCGTCGTAGGCCAGGTGCAGATCGCGGAAGAAGCGGCCCCGGATGTCCCAGTGGTACTTCTTGAACTTCAGGTACAGAGTAATGGTGGTGGCGAGGTTGCGCTGGAGCGTCTCGGCCACGGTGTCGAACTCGCTCTCCGTCAGGTAGTTGTGGTCCACCAAGGCGTTGAACGGGGTGTCCAGATGGGCAGCGTCGGCCTTGGATTCACCGCCGGGGGTCACGCCGGGCTTGGCAGCTTTGGCCTTGCTGGCCTGATCGGCGGCGCTTTTGCTGGCCTTGCTGGGGCTGGAGGGATCGGTCTTGCTCTTCTTGGTCATACCCCACGCTACCCCCGCCGCACGGGTGCGGGCCATGCGTGTTTCTTTACCCTTGTGCGCCGAAGATGAGTTTGTTGCCCAGAACCTTCATCTCCACCTGCCCGGATTCCAGCAGTTCGGTCAGATGGGCGCTGACCACCGCACGGTTGAGAAGGACAGCCCCGGCGTTGGTCATCTCGACATTTAGTGCGCCGCAGACGCGAGCCAGCAGTTCGTCGATGCTGGCCTCTCCCCCCTTCACCGCATCCAACACCGCCTCAGTCGTCCGTTCATAGGAGGCGAGGTTGAAGGCCACCATTCCAGTTAAATCATCTGATGGATCGCCGTGGCCCGGCAGCACGGTGCGAACGCCCTCCAGTTCCGCCAGTTTCGCGGCACTCTGCTTTTGCAACGCCGAATCGGCGCAGAAGGTCAGCGGGTGTTTATTCAGTGCCTCCGGGCCGAACAGCGCGTCGGCGGCGTACAGGACCTCGCCCACGCGCACGGCGTACATCATGGAGGCGTGCCCGGCCACCTCGATCAGCTCGATGTCGGCCCCACCGATGCGGCACAGACCCGGCTCAGGAGCCAGTCGGGCAGGGCTGGGCGGCGCGAGCAGGAATTTGTTCTGCAACTCGCGCGGCGGGCGTGCGCCGAACAGCGTGAGCGGCTCCAGAATCGGGTGAGTGATGATGGCGTCTTCCAGCGGTGGGGCAAAGACTTTCAGCTCAGGAAAACGCTCCAGGATAAACGCATTGCCGCCGTGGTGGTCCGCATGACTGTGGGTGTTCAGGATGCCGCTGGGCGTCAGGCCCGCCTCTGCCACCGCCCGCAGCAGCTTGCGCGCGTGCGAGTCGTCCAGGCCGGTATCCACCAGCAGCGCGTCCGTTCCCCGGCCCACCACCACGAAACTGTTCACCGCGCCGGGAAAGTAGAGGACGCCGGGGGCCAGGGCAATCAGGGACATGGCAGACAGGGTAGCGTGGAGGCAGGAGGCGCACCCATGACCCTCAATGCCGAAATGCTCGTCACCCTGGCCGACATTCAGGCCGCCCAGACCCGCCTGAACGGCTGGGTGGGCCGCACACCGCTCATCGCCTTTCCCAACGAGGAACTGTGGCTCAAGGCCGAGAACCTGCATCCCACTGGGGCTTTCAAGTTGCGCGGGGCCTTCAACAAGCTGCTGTCGCTGACGGCTGATGAACGGGCCAGAGGCGTCGTCGCCCATTCCAGCGGCAACCACGCCGGAGCCGTGGCCTATGCGGCGCGGGCGCTGGGTATTCCGGCGGTGGTGGTCATGCCTTCCGGTGCGCCGCAGACCAAGCTGGCCGCCACCCGTGCGTGCGGCGCGGAAATCGTGCTGGTGGGCAA
Source organism: Deinococcus marmoris DSM 12784 (assembly GCF_000701405.1). GTDB lineage: Bacteria > Deinococcota > Deinococci > Deinococcales > Deinococcaceae > Deinococcus > Deinococcus marmoris. The sequence continues at coordinate 6,410 of NZ_JNIV01000001.1, read as the reverse complement.
CGCCAGCGAGGAAAGGGCCGCCAGAGCCAGAGAACTTGCGACGGAGCGCGGTCTGACCCCAGTGCCGCCCTACGATGATCCGCACATCATCGCCGGGGCCGGAACGGTGGGGCTGGAGATTCTGGAGGATCTGCCCACAGTCGGCACGGTGCTGGTTCCCGTCAGCGGCGGCGGACTGATTTCGGGGGTGGCCATCGCCATCAAATCTCAGCGCCCGGATGTGCGCGTGATCGGTGTCGAACCCGAACTGGCGGCGGACGCGCAGGCCAGTCTGCGGGCCGGGCAGCGTGTGAACTGGGAACCGGCGCAGGTGGCCCGCACCCTGGCCGACGGCCTGCGCGTGACGACACTGGGCGAGCTGACCTGGGAACACATCCGCGCCCATGTGGATGACATCGTGACGGTCAGCGAGGTGCAGATGCGGCGGGCGGTGCGCGACACGGCCCTGCGCGCCCGATTGATAGCCGAACCCAGCGGCGCAGTGACGGTGGCGGCGGCCCTGTACGGCGGGTACGACTTCGGCCCTGGCCCGGTGGTGGCAGTGGTCAGCGGCGGCAATCTGGACGTGGAGTTGTTGGTGGAATTGCTAGGGGAAGAAGGGACGTAAATCGGGTTTTTCCCCACCCGTTCCCGACCCCGAATCCTTCACCCAACTTTGAATCTGGCCTCACTCCATGCTTTAAGAGTTAAAGTAGCAACTTATGGAATACCGGAATCTGGGCAGGAGTGGTCTGAAAGTCAGTGAAGTCGCGCTGGGCGGCTGGGAAACCTACGGCGTGGGCGTGGACGATCAGAAGATGGTGCGCGATATCGTGACGGCGGCCTACGAGGGCGGCGTGAATTTCTTCGATCAGGCCGACATTTACGCCAAGGGCCGCAGCGAGGAACTGATGGGCGCGGTCCTCAAGGAACTGCCCCGGCACACGCTGGTGCTGTCCAGCAAGGTCTTCTGGCCCATGAGCGACGACGTCAATGACCGGGGCCTGAGCCGCAAGCATGTGCTGGAAAGCATCGGCAAGACCCTCAAGCGTCTGGAAACCGATTATCTGGACATCTATTTCGCCCACCGCTATGACCCCGACGTGCCGATGGAAGAAATCGTGATGGCCTTTGATCAGGTGGTCCGCAACGGTCAGGCCATGTACTGGGGCACCTCCATGTGGCCCGCCGCACGGATTGCCCAGGCCGCAGAATTTGCCCGCGCCAACGGTCTGCACGGCCCCGTGACCGAGCAGCCGGAATACTCGATGATGCGCCGCGAACGCGTGGAGAAGGAAATCCTGCCCTACACGGCGAGTGCGGGCATCGGTCTGGTGGTCTGGAGTCCGCTGGCGATGGGCCTGCTGACCGGCAAGTACGACGACGGCAAACCTGAGGGCGCACGCCTGACCGAGAAGGAAAACTGGGGCAAGAACTTCCTGACGGAAGAGAACATTCAGAAGGTGCGGGACCTGAAGCCGATTGCCGACGATCTGGGCATCACCCGGGCGCAACTGGCGCTGGCATGGTTGCTGCGCCAGCCGGGGGTCAGCAGCGTGATCACCGGGGCCACCAAGGTTTCCCAGATTCAGGACACCGTGAAAGCGGGCGGCGTGCGCCTCAGCGACGACGTGCAGCAGAAGATCGAGGAAATTCTGAACCCGGCGTAAGCGGCGAAAGAATCCTCTGTTGCCCCTTCCCGCGTGGAGGGGGCTTTTTGCTGTCATGCACAGGTCTGGCGATTCAGCGCACGTCGTCCCACAACGCCAGAGCCGCGCCGACGATCACCGAGGCCAGCGCCAGGAAAAAGACCACCCGGCCCAGCGGTTCGGCCAGATTCAGCGCGTCCCAGCCACCCAGCAGTTGCCACCAGTCATGGGTATCGGGATCGCCTGTAATCAGGTCCAGATTGCGGGTGGGCGCGTCGCGGATGTAGGCGGACACCCCCGCGAAGGATTGCCCCAGCCACAGCGTCACGATGCCCGCCGCGTAGCGGTCCCCACGCAGCAGGAAAGCGGCGATACAGACGGCAGGAATCAGCAGTTGGAACAGGCTGCCGCCCAGCAGCATGACCGTTTCACCCGCCCAGATCAGCAGAACGTGGCCCGCCTCGTGGAAGATCAGATTGACCAGATCAAGGGGATGGTTCTGAAGCGGGTGAATGACGCCTGGGACGATAAAAATAAGAGCCACGAGCAACCCCGCGATACGTGCCGCCTTGCGCTGAAGCGGAGTCACCGTTTACGCCCGTTCGCGCAGCCACGCCAGCAACAGGTCTTCCACCAGCTCGCTGACGCTCTCGGCGGTGTCGCCGTCACGCCGGACCTCGCGCCATACGGCCCGCAACGTCTCCTTGCGGATGTAGACGACTTCCACGCGTTCGCCAGATTCGCCCTTGTGGCGGCCATCGGGTGCGGGGGCGGCTTTGCGGAGTTTGATCTTCTTCTTTTTCTGACCGTCCAGATACTCGAAGCGGGGCACTAGCCAGCCCTCACAGCAGTTCCCGCGACAGGGCCAGGATGTCGGCCCAGGCCACAGCGGCGCGGGTGTCACGCACGTCTCGGGCCAGCGTGCCCAGTTCGGCAGCCTTCTGGTAAGCGGCGTACTGCCGCACGAGGGTGTTGCAGACGGTCAGGCCCTCGTCGCGCAGGTTCTCGCGGGCGTCCTCTCCGGCGTGGCCCACGGGCGGCACACGGGTCAGGACGATGCGGGTTTTGCGGCCCACATCGCCCGCCTCCAGCAAGAAGTCCAGCAGTTCGCGGGTGGAGTCCAGTTCCAGCGCACTCACGCCAGATGGGACCAGGATCAGGTCCACGCGTTCGGAAAGGCGGCGCAGTTCCTTGCGTTTGGGGCGGCCCTCGGTGTCGATCAGGACGGCATCGGCGGCGGCCAGTTTCTTGGGTTTTACATCGTCCGGGGTCAGCACGGGAAAACTCAGGCCAGCTTCTCCAGCACGCTCGGCCCAGCGCAGGCTGCTGCCCACGCGCCCGTCCTCGTCGATCAGAACGGTGGACAGGCCGCGCTCGGTGAAGGCTCCGGCCAGATGAACCGCCAGCGTGCTTTTGCCCACGCCTCCCTTCTCGGACGTGATGGCAAGGACGCGGGGCATGGAGGGAGCGTAGCAGACGGGCCGCCGGGTTGCGTCAGGCATGATGGGGGCATGGATATGGACGCCGAACGCCTGGAAACGCTGATGGCCGCCGAGGTGTACTGGACGGCGCTGGCGATGAAACAGCAGGGCAGCCGCTTTTACCGCGCCATCGGGGAGGCGTTGGAGGCCGCCGACGTACCCAACCGCCGCCTGATCTACCAGACCTGGCCGGACGCCGTGTGGGACTTCTATTTGCGCGGTTTGCGCCTGGATGCTGGAGAGTCCTCGCCGTCCTGGGGCTGACTGTCAGGCTGATGAATGGCGGCGTAGAAAACTGTGCGGATCAGCGTCCCAAGGGTCTGGAGGGGACCGCTGGACCGATTTTCCTGCACGTGCACCCTCTGGCGGGCCTTTCTGGCCTGAGCTTCTGGCTCGCTGCCGCCATCCGGCTGACCGATCACTCCCAGGAACAGGGCGCGGAACACGGCCCAGAGAGAGCTGAGGGCATTTCGCATCGAATAAACGCCTGCGCCGGGTGGGCCGATACTGGGGCTTGCCTCTGGCGTGCCACCAGCCGTCAAAGGCGAAGAAATTCAGGGTGTCCATCACGGCATACACCGCGTCTCTGAGCGTCTCCTTCAGGACAGAGAGCCACAGCGGACCGGATGGCACAAGCGGTGGCGTTTGCCTGAGCGGCCAGCCCGCGCGACGCGAGCCGGATTCTGGAGACGGCTTCATGCTTTCAGATACGTTGCGCGGGCTGGGCGCGTTCCCGCACTAGACTCCGGGGCATGAGCGACTCACACGATTCGACTGGCAACGAACCCACCCTGATGGCCGTTTTCGCCCATCCCGACGACGAGGCATTTTCCGTAGGCGGCACGCTGACGCATTACGCGCGCAAGGGTGTGCGCGTGCAACTGGTCTGCGCCAACCGGGGCGAGGCGGGCAAGATCACCGTGCCAGGGATGACCGTGGACGACCTGGGCCAGCAGCGTGAACATGAGCTGCGCGAGGCGTGCAAGGCGCTGGAAATCCCTGAACCCGTCTTTCTGGACTTCCACGACTCGGGCCGCTTCGAGCGCACCCGCTACGACGATCCGCTGGCAATGATGAATGTGACTCCGCTGGAGATCGAGGTCAAGTTGCGCGCCGTGATCGCGGAATATCAGCCGCAGGTGCTGGTGACCTTCGATCCGCACGGCGGGTACGGCCACATCGATCACCTCCAGATCAACCGGGCCGCCACCGCCGCCTTCTTCAGCACGGGCGTGTTGCCCTACGGGGGGCCGCAGCGGCTGTATTTCACGGCCCTGAACGTGGAGGCCGCCAAGGGTCTGGCACGCATGGGCACCGATCTCGATCCAGAGGTCTACGGCGTGTCCGACAGCACCATCGCCGTCAGCATGGATGTCAGCCCCTACCGCGAGAACAAGAAAGCAGGGCTGGCCGCGCACGGCACCCAGATGGGGCCGGACAGCCGCCTGGGCCAGATGTCGCAAGAGGAGCGCGACGAGATGGAAACCCGCATGCTGGGCTACGAGAACTTCAGCATTGGCGGCACGCGCACACCCATTCGCAACTGGCCCCTGAAGGGCTTGTTCGACGGTGTGGCGGGGGGCGAAGGGCTGGACTGAACCCGGCCCAGATTGACCTACAGCGTCCCCAGCCGCCGCGCCGCGTCTGCCGCCGCCTCTACGCCCCAGACGGCAGCGGCGACATGCAGGGCAGCGTGCAGGGCCGGAAAGCCGCCCGGCGTGGTGCAAAGCTGTGCGTCGGTCCACACCTCGCCCGCATGCACGTCGCCTGCGCCGTGGCCCCATAGGGTGTCGGCCAGATCTGCCGGGCCGCCCACCTCTCGCCCGGTCAGCACGCCAGCCTCGCCCAGCAGCAACAGGCCGCTGCCGCTTGCGCCGATGGGCAGGGCGGCATGGGCAAGAAGAAAGGTTTTGAGCAGTGGATCGCGGGCCGCCTTTAAAGCTCCGGGGCCGCCGGGCAGCAGCAGTGCAGCAGGCTCGGGCAGGGCGGCGTACAGCACATGCGGCGTGCTGACCAGTCCCCCGGCGGTCACGATGCTGGCACGCGAGCGGTTGACCGTCATGGCCGCGCCCTCGCCGCCGCACAAGCGGCAGACCGTGACCATGATGCCCAGTTCCAGTTCGCTGACGCCCGCGTAGACGGGAATGGCGACGATGGGACCGCCAGTTTCCTGCTCTGCGGACTGCACCCCGGAGTCACTCACGGCGAGGTAGAGGGGACCAGGGGCCGCAGCCGGTACTCCCGGCGGGCCAGAGGCGGGGCGACGTGGCCATCCTTGATCAGCGCGTCGGCGGCTTCCTCCGAGAGGCGTTCGATTCGCAGCAGGTAGGGGCGCAGACTGGCCGGGCCGTCAAAGCGACGCGGGTGGGTATCCCCCTCGGTCAGCAGATCGAGCCAGCCGATCACAGCGCTCGCCCATCCATCACAGTTTCTGCCCAGACATCACAGCTCTCTCAGGTCCTCCCAGAGCTGCCAGCCCACGCCCTCGGGGGTGCCGTCCAGCAGCGGCCCCAGGGCCTGCGAGGCTGCTGCGGCGTCCTCGTGCAGTTCGGTGTTGTCGGGGCGCTCGTCGTACACGCGCAGCACCGTGAACTGGTAAAAGATCTGGGAAGCGGTGGGATCGCCGTTCTCGAAAAAGGCAAAGGGCGGATTGACCGTGTCCCACAGCACATGGGCGCTTTCCTGCTCGGCCAGACCGGGGGGGGTGGGCAGGTCCAGTTCACGGGGCAGGAAATGCTCCAGGTCAACGTCGGCGTCCTGGGCGTGCCAGATATAGCCTTGCAACAGTCGGATAGCGGCGCGGCCTCCGGCCTGCGGTTCGGTGGGACTCACGCCGCACAGCATACCCGCTCGGCGCGCGGGCGGGGGCTTATGGCACAGGCGCAAAAGTCTTAACCCGTCAGATCGCCCCCACAATTCAACGGACAGATTCAAGGTCGCCCCGCTGCCCACCGCGACGTTTAAACTTCATCTATGGGAATTCCGGTAGGGCCACAGGACAGCGTGGAGTAGCCAAAAAGAGGGCCGGGCTGGTATCTGGAGTGTGTGAAGACAACCAAAGCCGCCCGGCCCGCTCAATGTACGCCGCCCTGCCCGTTCTGCCCGACGCCAACCAAAGTTGGCGTTCACTCCAAGGCAGATCAACGCTACCGCTGCCACCAGTGCAAGAAAACCTTCACCCAGACGTATGGGACGCCACTGTATGGCCTCAAAACTGATGTCCATGTGGTGTTCATCATCTTGACCCTGCTGATCTTCGGTTGTCCGATTCCTGCCGTGGTGGCCGCTTTCAAGGTGGATG